>JAYUUO010000098.1:0-43719 GCA_043754515.1 Armatimonadota bacterium | reverse complement strand
GAAGAGAAAGGGGCATTGATTAACCGTTTGCGCGAGCGAATCGCGACAACCTTTAGCCAGTTGCACGACCGATTTGTTGATCGGGTGTATTCGCGGTGTTTCCACGGTTTGTGGAATGGTGTTAAACTCAAAGTGCTTCATCGCAACTTTTGCCATGCGGGGCTGTTGAGCCACTAAACCAACTCAAGATTCGGGTTGACTTACACCCGTACCCGTCACCTGCGTGTGGTGGTGACATCTCCACATGTCGCCGTTCCCCGCACGCGATACGCCCGTTGCCGGGAGTGCCGACGCGGGGGTACTATAGGCGCGTGACCCGCCGCTACCCGCTACCCGCCCCGCCCGTTGGGGTCACGTTCGCCCTCGCCCTTGTGCTGAATCTGTGCCTACTCCCGACAATTTTCCACCCGTTCGACCTTTTCACCTACTGGATCGCCTGGGCGAGTGGCTCGCACGGCACGTCGCCCTGGCTGATTTACCGCGACCGTCCGACGTGCGACTATCCGGCGGTCTGGCCTTACCTCCTGACGATTTTGGAGCGGGTGCGCCTTTCGTTCGGCTGGAGCGCGGACGATATGCTCACGGTCTATCTGTTCAAACTGCCGGGCATGGTGGCACACCTGATCGGGATACCACTCGTCTACAAGGGGCTACGCCGCGTGGTGCCGGGGAACGGCCGGGTCGCCCGCCGCGCCGCGCTCCTGTACGCACTTTGTCCGGCACTGCTGGTCAACGGCGTGCTGTGGGGGCAGATTGACACGATCCTGTGCCTCGGAATGGTCGGCGCGACGCTCGCGCTGATGAACCGCCGACCGATCCACGCGGGCGTCTGGTTCGGGTTCGCGCTGTCGGTCAAGTTGCAGGCGATCATCATCGCGCCCGCCTTACTGCTCTACGCCGTACGAACCCTGCGCCCGCGCGGACTAGCCGCTGGAGCGGGGGCGGCACTCGCCGTGGTTACGGCACTCGCCGCGCCCTATATCGTGGCTGGCACGGGACGGCGGTGGGTCGGAACGTATGTCACCTCTGTCGGCCGATACCCCAACCGCACCGTTAGCGCAGCGAGTATCTGGATGCTGGTCACTGTCGCAGACGCGCGGGCGACTGGCAAACGCTTCCCGGACGTCAACCATGACACCGGGCGCATTCTGCGCGGCGTCCCCGTCACCGAGCGGATGCTGGGCATCGCGCTGTTCGTGGGCGCAATGGCGGCCATCCTCGCCCTGCTCTGGAGGCGTGCCGTCGCGTCGCCGTTCGTGTTGCCACTCGCCGCCTCGGCGAGCGTCTGGGCGTTCTACTTGCTCTGTACACAAATGCACGAGCGGTACGGGGTGCCCGCCGCCGCCCTCCTGACCCTCTGTGTCGGGTTGACGGCGTCCGCAAGCGGAACGGTACGCTGGGCGGGGGTGCCAATACCGCTCGTGCTCTGGTGCGCTGTCGCGCTGTCCTCGGCGTGGAACCAGTTCCTCGTGCTGAACTACGACTACCGCAACGTGCTACACCTTCCACAGACATTGCACCTGCTGATTTGGGATCCATCCATGGCGGTGTTACCGTTCGCCAACATGGGATTGATAGCACTCCTCCTCTGGCGGCTCCGTCAGGTGCCTCCCACCCAGCTCGCCACGGTACGTCCTCCAGTCTGATTAGTGGGACGCCACTCACTCTACGTCCTACCGCCCGTAGGACTGAGACCTGGCTATAAACAGGGCGAGCGCATCAGGACGATTCGCTCACCTTCCCCTAAAATGATCTCATCGGTGAGGATATTCGATGGACGTGGCGCGGGTGACTACCGCTCCGGAAGGGACAAAATCAGTGAATGACATGACTTCAACGGGGGCTACGGTAGACGCGTGCGGCGCACAGTGCATGGATATCGTGACCGCAAGTTTGATCACGATGGCCACGCTCGCTGTAGTGGTGATCGCTTGTATGTATCTGTTTGCAGGGATTTGCAAGCGGGTCCGCTAACGTACTGGGGAGGGTGCGAGGCATGGTTGCCCACATTCCCTACTCGGCAAGGAAATATTTTTATGAGTGATATGATCGGCACCGCGGAAACGCTTCCGCGACTTTTTCAGAACACTGTGGCGCGGTTCGGCACGAAGACGGTGATACGACACCGAATCGCGAAGGAATGGCACGAGATTACGTTTGGGGAACTGGCGCGTCGGGTGGAGACGGTGGCGTCGGGTCTCGCCGCGCTGGGCATTCGCAAAGGGGATCACGTGGCATTGCTCTCGGAGAACCGGCTGGAATGGGCGGTGATGGACCTTGCGGTGTTGCACCTCGGCGGCGTTGTCGTCCCGATCTACCCCAGTCTGCCGTCACCCCAGGTCGCCTACATCGTGCGCAACAGCGCGGCGAAACTAGTCGTTGTCGAGGACGCGAAGCAGCTGGCGAAGGTTGTGGAAGCACACGCTAGCCTGCCGAATGTTCACACACTGGTCGTGATGGACCCGGCGAAGGTTCCCGAAGACACCAAGGCGATGACCTTAGAGGCGTTGATCGAGCGCGGAAACGAGGCTCCGATCGGCGCGGAGTTCGCGCGGGCGTGGCAGGGCGTCGCGCCGGATGAGTTGGCGTCGCTGGTCTACACCTCGGGCACGACGGGCGACCCGAAGGGCGCGATGTTGACGCACCGAAACTTTGCCGCGAACGTATTCATGTCGCTAGAACATTTCGAGCGGCAGGGCGAGGCCATAACAGACACGGACACGTTCCTCTCGTTCCTGCCGCTGTGCCACGTTTTCGAGCGCACCACGGGCTACTACCTGCCGCTAGCGGTCGGTGCCACCATCGGCTACTCGGAGGGCGTTCGTACGCTCTTAGAGGACATGCGGGTGAACAAGCCCACGATCATGGTCTGCGTGCCGCGCGTCTATGAGTCGTTCGCCGAGCGCATCCAGGGCGCGATGGAGAAGGAGCCGGACCTCAAACAGAAGGGTTTCGCGGACGCGATCAAAGCCGGTGAGGAATACGCGGACAATAAACGCGCGACTGGTCATGCGGGCCCGGTCGCCTGGGCCAAGCATCTCGCCTTCGATAAGCTGGTTTATGCCCCCATACGGGAGCGGTTCGGGGGCGCAATGCGCTTCTTCGTCGCGGGCGGGGCGGCACTCGGCGTGCCAACCGCCCGGTTCTTTGAGGCGTTCGGGTTGCCGATCATTGAAGGATATGGCATGACAGAGGCGTCGCCGGTGATCGCGATCAACCCGAACCGGCATATTCGGCATGGCACGGTCGGAACCGTCGTGCCGCACGGCGAGGTCAAGATCGCGCCTGACGGTGAGATCTGTTACCGGGGCACGAACGTGATGCGCGGCTACTGGCGCAACGATGTCGCGACGGCGGAGATGATTGACGCGGAGGGCTGGCTCCACACGGGCGACATCGGGACGCTGGACGCCGACGGCTATCTGAAGATCACCGACCGCAAGAAAGACATTATCGTGCTCGCGAACGGCAAGAATGTCGCGCCGCAACCCATTGAGCAACTCTTGAAACAGTCGCATCTGATCACTGAGATCGTGCTTATCGGCGACAAACAGAACGTCGTCACCGCGCTGGTGGTACCGAACCGGGATAAACTGAAGGAGTGGGCAAACGGCGAAAACTTGACGTTCGCCTCGGACGACGAACTGGTCGCCGCGCCGCAAGTCGTCAAACACGTTAAAGGCGTGATTGACGCGTTGTCGAAGGACCAGTTGGCGGACTACGAACGCGTGAAAAAGATCGTGCTCCTGAACGCGACCTTCAGCGTGGACGGCGGCGAACTAACCCCGACGCTTAAGATCAAGCGCAAGATCGTGCTAGCGAAGTACGCGAACGAAGTCGCCGCGTTACGCGGCGGCGGTGACGAGTGACGAAAGGAAGAACGTGATGGCAGTAAAAATGGATACGCCGTTCCCGACGGAGAAGTTGGTCATAGAGCCTTCCCAGCCCGGCGAGCTACTTTTCACCCGCGCCATGCTGGATTTCCTAGAAGAGTCGGGGCTTATCGAAGGCCGGTTCGAACTCATCGGCGGGAGGATTATTAGCAAGATGAGGCAAAACTCGCCGCACAGTATCACTATGTCAGAGTGTTTCGCTTACCTACTGGGTGTGTTCCCGCGACGCACGGTGCGTTGCCAGGCCACGGTGGAAGTGTGGCAAGGTGACCGCGTGCGGAATCGCCCGGAACCGGACGTGTTCGTGTTGCGCGAGGCGGTCTATCAGGGCGCGCCCCCGGCGAATGATTTGTTGCTCATCATTGAGGTGTGCGACACGACGCAGGGGTATGATCTGGGCGACAAAGTAAAACTATACGCCGAAGCCGGGGTCGCCGAATACTGGGTGATTGACCTACCGGCGCGTACGTTGACCGTGTTCCGAACACCCGACGCGGACGCGGGGACGTGGGCGAGCCGCAACACACTCGCCGAAACACAGACCGTCGCTCCCGAATCCACGCCGGGAGCACTCATTAAGATCACCGATCTGCTAACGCCGGTCATCTAACTCGGGCGAGAGGTTTCTTCATGCACGTAGCACCCGCCGATACAGACGTCTCCGATAGCCCCGACGCCGTCTACAAAGGCAAAATTACTTTCGGGTCGCTTCTCGCTTTGTCGCTGTTCTGGTTCCCGATCAACATGTTTTGGACGGCGATGCTGACGAACTTCCTCCCAGCACGGGTCGAGGAGATCGTGGGGAGTGCCCACAAAGGGACATATCTTTTCTACATCTCGATGTTCGGGGCGGTCGCGACGACTCTGATTCAACTCGGCATCGGGCCGCTTTCCGACGCGTGCGCGGCAAAATGGGGGCGTCGTCACCCGTTCATCTTCTGGGGAACCGTGGGGTGCGCCCTATGCAACATCGTGTTCGTCTCGGTCGGCAACTTCCCCGCGCTAATGGCGTCGTTCTTCGGGATACAACTGCTACTGAACGCCGCAACCGGCCCCTATCAGGCACTAATCCCCGACAACGTACCGGCTTCGCGGCACGGGCTGGCATCCGCCTACATGGGAACGGCGAACCTGTTCGGGCAACTCGGCGGCGCGGTGGCGATGATCTTACTACTCAAGCCTCTCGGCATACCCGGCGTCGTGTACCTCATCACCGCGCTACTGCTGGCGGGTCTCGCGGTAACGGTGACACAGGTTCCCGACAGGCCCGCCGATATATCCGAGCGAAAAACGATAGGACAAGCACTGGCAACGCTCAAAGACTGGCAGACGCGGGAAAACCCGGACTTCTACGGGCTACTCTACTCGCGCTTCCTCATCAACCTATCGTACTCCACCGTCACGTCATTCATTCTCTACTACCTGAAAGATACTATCGGCCCCGCGTCCCAAGGCGACAAAAACCTGGGCGAAGTACTGCTGGCGGTTACCGGCGCGGCACTAATCGGAACCCTCGTCGCCGGGAAATTCGCCGACACCGTGAGCAAGAAGTCGCTCATCTACATCGCGTGCGCCATCTTAGCCGTGGCCACCACGGTGTTCTGCTTCGCGACGAGTCTGACATGGGTGCTAATCCTCGCCGCGGTGTTCGGAATCGGCTGGGGCGTGTTCTCCGCCGTGGACTGGGCCATGGCGTGTAACCTGCTACCGAAGGGCGGTACGGCTAAGTACATGGCGATCTGGCATGTGTGCATGACTGTTCCGCAAGTCATCGCGCCCGCGTTCGGCATCGTCGCCGACCTGCTGAATAAGCAACACGGTCACGGCTTCGGATGGCGTGCTGCGATGCTTTCCACGGTGGTGTATCTGGTCGCGGGGGCGGTACTTCTGGGACGGGTGCGGGAGAAACCCACCGACGCATGACGTGGGGAATACGCGACCCCAGGTTGGCGAATAGAGAGCGGCCCCGTCTCCTTGCCATTCCGGGGTGGGTATCCGCCGAGGATCAGGAAACGGCCGCCCGGCCCCCTGAAGTTCCTCGCCACGAGTTGGGCTGTCCGGGTTGCCGTTGCCGCCCTTGGTCGACGGATAGCAAGTCGCCGTAGGGTCCGCTCGGGCGGGTTGCTCATGTCGCGGCGATACGACGCGGGGAACACCCCGAAGCCGATCAGCGCAAGTTCGGTCTTCGCCCCGCTCCGATCTAGCCAACTCGGGTCTTGCTTGAGGCACTTGTCTCTACCGAATGAGCAGATAAAAATCTACTTCTTGGTCGGCGATGCCGAGCCGGGTATGTGCGATCTAGAGCTACTCATAGCCTTACGATACTTCTCCCCCATCTCCGCGCTGGTCTGCCCCGACGGAGGCTGCACCACTGGGAGGGATGCGGGTGACTTCTCGCTCGTCGTGTTGCCACAACCAGCGAGCAAACATGGCACAATAATCATGCCGAACAAAAGCGACATGTAGCGGCGCGTGGGATGTACCGCGATGACCTGTCTCATTGAATTAGCTCGCATCTAACCTGGAGGTAAAATAGGAAACCGACGTGTTGTCCGTCGTCCCGCAAAGTTCGCTCCGGCTTCTTTCAGGCCGGATTAACAGCAACCCACGCTACCATAGTATTACGATCCCGTCAATACCACGCCGTCATAATATCGCGGTATGAAATGGGTCGTACCCGAATCGCGCCGCCGACTGGTGGGGATGGAGGACGCCGAGAACACGGGCCGCGCCGGGACCGCGTCGCGCTCCCCAGCATCTAGGAGGTGTTCCGAGACGGGCTTACCCGCGTCACATCTCGCCGCCCGACGGAGGCGAACCGTCCCACGTAAATCCGGGTCGGCCCCGGTGAATCAGGTGGCGGGGGCCGATTCGGCCAGCCACGAACCCATATCCATCGCCCCGCCTGATCCGCTCGCCCCGCGCTCGAGGCACCAGAGCGGCTCCCACGTCCGCCAGGCGTTCTCACAAAACATGACGCGAAAAACCGGGTCGTTGTCTGCCGCGCCTTGAATGTAGTCCAGATCCGGCGCGGGCAGAACGCGCGGCTCACTGGTCGAAAATCGCACGAAATCCTGCCCTGGAAACAGGGGCAGCGTTGCGACCGCCGTCCAACGCCAGAAATAACCCGCGTTCGCGGAGCCGTCGTTCCAGTCCGCCCTGTGGCTCTTCTCCACGCGCGTGATGGTGGCGGGGACCCAGGAAGCGGGCTTGATCGCGCCCCCCGAATCGCCCATGTAGAGGTACACAGCCTGGCCTTCGCGGAAACTCCGGATGCGTAAGCGGGGAAGGAGGGGCTTTCTCGCCGATCCGTCCGCCGTACCGGCGAGGAAGTCAATCGCGCGCTTTACATCCCGCGCGGCGTCGCGTGATCCTCCCTCCGCCACGAGCCGTAGCACCGACTCGCGCGAAAGATCCAGTAGCCGCCCCAGGTTTTCCTTGCCGAGTAGCGCGACATGATCCCAAGAGGAAACACCCCGCAGACGGTGCGCCGCCGTTCCGAACACGGTCTCGAAATCCGGTAAATCCATGACGATACATTCCTTAGTGTAGTTATACCACAAACTTCTCGACCGCCCGTATTCGCGTGGGCGGTCTGAAGACCCGCGTCACGCCACCCGCGTTCGGTGTACCCGCGTGCTAAGTAGCCATGCCGCGACGCTTAGGAGCAGTAAGAGCCAGGTGCCCGGCTCCGGCGTGACAAGAGTGGTGTCCGGTTTCTTTGTCTTATCGGCGTCGGCGGGTGCTTCGAGACCGTTCTCCTTGTACGCGTCGGCTGTGTCGAGCACCACCGCGCCGGAGAGGGGCGTTACCAGGCGTGCCCGTGCCGCGTTCCGCGCCGCCTCGAGTGCCTCCGACCCGAAGTTGTTGGCCCGGTACCAGACTGCGAGTGCGTCGCGATAACCGCGTAGCCGACAAGCCGCGGGGGTACCCTGTGTGGCGAGTGAAGGGGAATCTTCCCCCCGCGCAATCCCCGCCACTGTCGCCCGGATCGCCTCCGACACGTCGCGGTACTGCGCGACGCTTACTGATCGGGCACTTTGTTGCATAGCGACACGGTCGCCAATCGTGTCGGGCGCGTCAGGTGCAAGCAGGAGCGAGACAAATCGTGGGCGGCTGTTGACCGTCGGTGGAAGCCGCTTGATAGCTTCAACGAGCGGCGCGGGATCGCTTACCGACTCGGGCGTTCCCGCGTGTAGATAAAGCAACACGGCGTCGCCCGCGAGTTCGTCCCGCGCTTCGCGCTCCAGCGATGGGACGTTGTCGCGCCCCGCGTTAAATCGGAGAAGTCCCGTATCGTCGCTCTGGAGCGGGCCGTCCGTCGCGGCGTACCGCACGGTTGAGCCTTCCGGCAACTCGCGAACGGCGGACCGTAGTGCGTCCCGCTCCCGCGCCCCAAACGCCGTGCGCATTCCCGCTGACGCGTCGAAGGCGATCAACAGATGTACGGGCACTCGTGCCACCGCCCGCGTGTCCCAGGCGACTCCGATCGGCAGTTTCAATGGGAGTGTTGGGGGCTTGCCGGTCGCAACGTCACGAGTCATTAGGGCGTCTGCGAGTCTGCCCGCGCCGGTAAAGTTAGTCGCCCCCCAGGCGGGTAGCGCGTAGGTTAGTTCCTGGTGGTCGTTCGCGTCCGGCGACAGCGGCATCGTAAGTGCCAGCCGAACACGCATCGTGCCGTGTGCGGGGATCGGGAAGCACTGAAGAAGCAGTTTGCCGGGTATTGGCATCGTCACTAGTAGGGGGTCGCGTCGCTGAACCACAGCTACCTTCTGGTACACCCTGCGTACTGTAGTCTGGGGGCCGAACGCGGCGGCGTGCCGGGTTCCGTTGATCCACAGCCAGACGCCGTCCGGTACCGCGCCGGGAGGGAGTAAGATCTCGGCGCGTGCCTCGTTCGCGGTGCCTGACTCGTTCGCGAAGGTGAGTGAAAGGTCGCACTCGCCGGTGCCGCTGGCCGTATCTGGTGTGACTGTTCCCGTCTTCTCGCGGAGGGACAGTCCCGTCGCGTTTCTGCCGACTCGGGTCCCGCCGACGTCCTCTTGCGCCATGTCCGTGATCCATGTCTGGGGGTGCTTGTTTGCGATAGTCCACGGCACGGGGGCCTTGCCGAACGATTCGCCGGTCATCAGGAAGTAAAGTCGCCGCGCTTGTTTCACCGACGGGTCATCCGTGCGAATGTCGCCGCCCCACCGGAGCCAGCTGTCACGGACACCCGTCTCGCTCGCGCCCCCCGAAAGCACCACGCCCGCCGCTTCCCAGAGAGGTAATTGCGTTCGGTAGCAGAGCATCAGTACGGCATTTTCACCGCCCAGCGCGTGCAACCGGGTCGCCGCCGTCCGCTCTTCTCGGGGGGAAATGCCGCGCCGCAGGGCTTGCGTCAGGAGCGTTCCGGCGACAAGCGGGTGGATGAACAGCACCAGCGCGGTCGCGCCGACCGTCGCACCCGCGCTCCAGACGGCGGTACGTCCGGGACGGACGCCGGTTTCGCGGATCAGGGCGCGCAGTCGGGTGGCCTGGTAGATCGAGAGCGCGAGCAGGAAGTAGGAGGACAGCCCGAGCAAGCCGAACCCGAAGAACGCGCACAGGATCACGGCGAAGGGCGAGGTAGGAAGCAGGGCGAGTGACATCATGCCCGCCATCAGGAGCGAGAAGGCGTTCGCCGTGACCGCGTAGCCTGTCGAGAGCGTAGTCCGCGCCGGGTGATGGAGGACGCGATGCACTAAAATCGGTGCGGCTATCGCGAGGATGTACGCGGCGAAGTAGCCGGAGTGGGGGAGCGGATCCGCATAGACTCTGGCGAGGATGTGCGCCGCGCACTCCATCGCGACGGAACCGGCGCAGATCCCCACCACAATACATAGCCAGACTAGGCTCGACCAGCCGCGCTTCTTGCTTGCGGGTCGCGTCGCGTGCTTATCGCTGTCCGTTAATAGCCTCCGCGCGCCGGGTCGGGTCGGGAGATTCCCCGCGCCGACCCGAAGCGGCAGAGCCACTGCGCTCGGGTTCGCCTCCGCGTCTTGGTGTTCGGTCCCATCACTCCCCCTCGTATCGCCTGCACGCTCTGCGTCGTAGTTCGTCATACACCGATCCTCCATACACTCGGTTTGGAAAATAACTTTGCCAAAAAAAGTTGTTCGTAAAATTGTAACACGAGCCACTATTCCTGTCAAGGCGGATCTTTACTCCTGCATTGGGTTCCGTGTCACGTCTGAGACCCCTTCATATACACCTCGCAAGGTGGAACGAATAATATTTTGCAAAGAGCCTTGACAGTAAAAACGTTTTGCTATATATAGGTTACGCGTGCAAAACGTTTTGCGCAACTTGAGTGGCGAAGAAGCAAAGATGACAACAATCCGAGATGTCGCGAGAGAGAGTGGGGTATCTATAACCACAGTCTCTTTCGTCATGAATAACAGCACGCGGTCGGTGAACCCCGAGACCCGCCGCCGTGTCCGCGAAGTGGCGCGACGAATGAATTACCACCCGGACGCGATGGCACGAGGGTTGGTACACCGCCGTTGCTTTAGTTTGGGCGTCTTGATGCCGGGTATCGAATCGGCTATCGTTACAAACCACTACGCGGTCGGCGTTTTGAGCGGGGTGTTCTATGAGTCGTCGGCGCGGGGTTATGACATACATGTCCACACCCGCCCCTGGGAATCGGCGGATGTGTCGGCGTCGCAGGTGCAGAGTAGCCAGACGGACGGAACGCTGGTGGTCGCGCCGCCGATCGGGTCGGATATTGTGAGCGGGCTTCGTGCGCTGGATTTGCCTATCGTGGTCGTTTCGACGCCGACCGCCGTTGAAGGCGTTCCTTACGTTGACACGGACAACGCCGCCGGGGCGAGGCTCGTCGCCCGCCATCTGCTCGGGCTTGGTCACACCCGGATTGCGCACCTGATGGGCATCCGAAACCAGCACTCGGTATTCGAGCGGCGCGACGCGTTTGTCGGCGAGCTGGAGCGGTCCGGTGTCCCTGTGCGGGCGGAGTATATCGTGGGCGATTCGTTTCAAGAGGTAGACGTCGCTGCCGCTGTGAATGCACTACTGGACCTGCCGGAACCGCCGACCGCGCTTTTCGCGGGTAACGACGACCTGGCGGTGTTGGCGATACAAGTAGCACTCGAGAGAAATGTTGAGATTCCAGGCGAGTTGTCGGTGATCGGGTTCGACGATTACCCGACCGCGCAACAGACCCGACCGATGCTCACGACGGTTAGACAACCGCTATGGGAGATAGGGAAGCGAGCGACACAGATCCTGATCGCTCGCATTGAGGAGAAGGACACGGTGGGCGAATCGTTCCTGTTCGCGCCGCAACTGGTGGAGCGTGGTTCCACGGGCCCCGCCCCCGCCAGTTGATGATGTCCTGCGCTTCGAGAGGATAACGACAGCCGGTGTTCGCGCCGACTGAACGGTGAAGTTAACTGGTAGGCGTATTTGCTATGAAAGGCATATAACAACGATGAATCGTACAATCAACAACCGCCGGTCCGCGTTCACGCTGATCGAACTACTCGTGGTAATCGCAATCATCGCGATTTTAGCTGCGATCCTGTTCCCCGTTTTCGCGCAAGCTCGTGAGAAGGCGCGGCAGGCCACATGCCTTTCCAACATGAAGGAAATCGGGCTTGCCCAGATGCAGTATGTTCAGGATTACGATGAGACGTACTGCATGGGATTCCGCACGGACGGCGTAGAATGGACGGCACTCGTCTATCCCTACTTCAAGAATGGCAACAAGCGCGATGTGAATACTAAGACGGGTGAGGCCAACAACTACAGCGGCGGCGTGTACAATTGCCCGTCGTTCCCGGCGACCGAGCAACTGAGCCAGTACAAGGTCAGAACCGACGTGTTTCCTTATCCTCAGCCCGCCGATGCCACTCACCCGACCGACTACTATCCGTATGGTGTTCACGGAATGGCAGAGGTTGATTCTCCCTCAAATACGATTGGTGTGATAGAGGGCGGTCAGAATGGAAGCGGGAGTGTTAATTATGATGGGTGGGGTTACGCGTTCTGGTGCCCGACGCGCTGGTACTGGACCGACTCCGCGCTCTACACCGGAACTGACCCACTTCATGCCTATTCTTTAGCGAGTAAAGGTGAGGGCGGCCATTATGGCGACTGCGACTTCCCAATTACTTCGGGTCGCACGGATTGGGAGGCTTGCAACCAGATGCCACGTTATCGGCACAGCGGAATGTCGAACTTCCTGTACCTTGATGGTCACGCCAAGGCCGTGCCACGGGGGGGTATAAACTGGCTCAAAAACGTATTCATTAAGAACATCATTCCCTCTGATGTTGCGGCGGGGGCGTTCCCGAACGATCAGTTCCCAACCTGGTACTACTCGAGCTAGGTCAAATGACGACAACGTCGTCATCTGTCGGTCGGCGCGGATTTCAACCGCGCCGACCATCCCCCGTCTACGAAGTGTGTTCAAGGAGAAGTAAATTATGGTTGGGTACAGTGCACGGTCTACACCAAGCCGTATCGTTTCTGTCATGTTTATAACAGCGATTATCGTTCCCCTGCTTGCGGGGTGCGGCGAAAAAATACAAGACCCTACTAGCGGCGCGAAACCCGCCCCTGGTACCCCGGTTGGTCTCCCGGCGAATTCCCCCCCGGAGGCCAAGGATGTGACGCAAAAAGGGGTTGCAGGGGGGGAGGCTTTCGGAAAAGTTTACGCCGATAAGATGAAAGCTCAGGCACCTCAGTCAGGTAAAAAATGATGTGCCTTCGCGGGCATGGTGACTTGATCCCCCGGTGCTTGTGTACAACTTCGTGTATAATATCCTTACAGAGTGATGAATTATTTCAAGCATGTATTCCAACTCGTGACGACACCTTAATGAGTGCTGAAGACGACAGTTACCTGTAAGAACGTTGTTTTTTTGAGGCTGAACACTCGGTCTCTTTGAGAGCGAACTCTATGAAAATCATACTGAAACCTGCCGGGTTTGTCGTCATGCTCGCCACTGTCGGTATAGCGGCATACGTTGCCTTTGGTCGTGCGCATTCGGATGACTACACCGCCGTGGCTCAGGCGAGTGGCCCTCTGCCCCCGGTCGCCGCTTCGGCACGCTCGGACCGGGGGCTGTTGCTCTATAGGGACGGTCTTCAAAATGGCTGGGAGGACTGGAGTTGGACCAAAAAGCACGAGTCTGCCGCTGATACTCTGGAGCCGGGCGCGAAGTCCGCGATCCGGGTCGAGGCGGACCCCTTCCAGTCCGTCTACCTATCACACCTGCCCATGCCTACGAAACAGTATGATCGTCTCCTAGTCACACTGAACGGTGGGGCGGATGGAGGTCAGATCGTCTCCGTCGGGATGATCAAAGGGCGTGACACTGCGCATCCGAATACCCCCTGGGTTTTGGTGCCGCTACCCGCGCTGAAGGCGAAACAGTGGACCACCTCGGTGTTGCCACTCGCCACGCTCAAAGCCGTGGATAAGCCCGATCTCGGCGGGGTCTGGGTTCAGATGTCGAATGCCGGGACGCAGGGCACGTTCTACGTTGGCACCGTTCGTCTGCTCGCGCCGGGCGAAGCCGTTGGCAAGGTGTCCGCTCCGTCAGCGCGGCCCGAGTCGGCACCCAGACGGGCACCCGCCGCGAACGCGCCCGCCCCGAAATATATGTCTCCCAGTATTTAAGACTCCTTCATGAAAAAATTCCCCCTCCCGTTGTTCTGCGGACTGTCCGCGTTGCTCGGTGCCGCGTCTTGTAAGTCGGCTGGCCTTCTCCCAATCAGTGCCAGTGTCGTCGCCCCGGGCGCGTCCGCCGTGAGCGGGATGTCCGACTACCGCCGCCTGGGCGACATCGTGCTCTTCGACGGGAAGTTGGCCGGCCAGGCCGCGACCGCCGCCGGCGGGGCGACACTCGATCTGCAGAACGGCGGCGTCCCCTTAGACGCGTCGGAGAAGTACGAGGATAAACCGGCAATTCGGATCCAGAGCGGCGGGAGCGCGGGCGGCAACTGGACGGTGAAGATCGCCCGCGACTGGTGGCACAACAGCGACCTGACGCAATACATGGCTCACGGAGTTGTCAGCTTCGCCATCAAGGGGGCGCGGGGTGGGGAAAAGCTGGCGGTAGGCTTGAGCGACATGAACGGGCACGAATCGGCGTCCGCATCTGCCGGTTCCGCGTTCACCGTTACCGGCGACTGGCAGGTGGTACACGTACCCATCTCCGACCTCATCGCGGCGGGAAGCCCCTTCCGCGCCGAGAAGTTGCAGACGGTGAACTTCAAGAGTGTCGTAGGCGGCGCGCTCGGCACGGTATATCTGACAGACCTCCGCATCACCTCGCCCGACCTGGAACTCGCCGCACCGCCAGTCAAGGTGAATCAGGTCGGCTTTGCCCCGGACGCGCCGAAGCGCGCCCTGGTCTCCGGTTTTGCCGAGGAGCTACGCGCGGACGCCGGGACGCCGTTCATTGTCAAGAACGCTAAGACGGGTAAGCCGGTGTTTAACGGCAAGCTCACCCTGGTGATAGAGGACGACACGGAACTTTCCGGCGAGAAGATTTTGTCGGCGGAGTTCGGCGCGCTCACGACGCCGGGCAAGTACATCGTCTCGGTCGGCGGCGTGGGCGACTCCTTGCCGTTCGCCGTCGGAACTGGCCTGTACGAGCCGCTTGTCAGGGATGCGGCGCGGTACTACTACTACCAGCGTAGCGGCATGGCACTCGACGCGGCGCACGCCGGGAAGTTCACGCGCGGCGTCGGGCACCCACAGGACGCCGCGCTCGCGTTCCAGTCCGATCCGAACGGCCCCAAACGGGACGTTTCCGGCGGCTGGTATGACGCGGGGGATTACGGCAAATACGTCTCGATGTGTGCCGGAGCGGTGAGCGATCTGATGTGGGCATACGAGATGTACCCGGCGCAGTTCGGGGACGGAACGCTCAATATTCCCGAGTCGGGGAACGGCGTCCCCGACCTTCTGGACGAGATCCGTTACGAACTCGACTGGGTACTCAAGATGCAGGACGTATCCTCGGGTGGCTTCTACCAGAAGGTATGGCCCAATAACGCGAATGTAACTCCAGATAAGGATAAGCAGGCGCGTTATATTTATGACAAGGTCGGCGAGGCCGGTCACGTCCGCCCGACCGCCTCAACGGCGAATGCGGTAGCGATCCTCGCGCATGCCTCAGCACTCTATAAGAAGGCCGACCCTGCGTTCGCCGTGCGCTCTCTGGCCGCCGCCACGAAAGGGTGGCGGTACCTGGTGGCGCACCCCGACAATATAATAGCAACCGGCATGACGGGGGCCGACCCGGATGACTCCGACAACAGGGTTTGGGCAGCCGCTGAGTTGTACCGCGCGACCGGAGACGCGACCTATAGCGACTACTTCGCTTCGCACATCGAGTCGCACGCGAAGCGGTGGGACGAGACTTTCTCGACCGGCTACGGGGATGACCTGTCATTACTCGGCTGCCTCGCCTACGGGAAGGCGGCGAACCCGCGCCCCAAGACGGTGCAGTGGATGCGCGGCAAGTTCAGGGGGTGGAGTGAGGCGCAACTCGCGCTTTATGCCAGGTACACGTGGACAAACTTCACCCAACCGGGCGGCTACTTCTGGGGGTCTAATGTGAACGCCATGGGGAGTGTCCTGATGCTCGCGGTGGGGGACCGCGTCCTTGCCGACAACAAGAGGCCACCACTCCGCGAGGCGCGCGGGATGATGAACTACATACTCGGTGAGAACCCGCTCCGGTTCTCCTATGTCAGCGGCTACGGCGCGAACTCGGTGCGCCACATCTACTCGAACAGCTGGACGAACAGCGGCCTCGGGGCGATACCGAAAGGCTACACGCCGGGTGGTCCGAACAAGTTCGACGCGGGCGTGTATTCGCGGTTCCCGGCCAAATGTTACCGGGACGTGGACACGGACTGGGTGTCGAACGAGAACGCGATCTACTATAATTCGCCGCTCGTGTTCATCGCCGCGCTTCTCGCGAGTGCCGAGCACCCATGATTTCGCCGACTCCAACCACCCATCATGAACGATAAAACTAGTAAGGACACCGCGCCCTGGCGCATCTTCGTCATCCAGCACTCGCACATTGATATCGGCTTTACACACCGGCAGGAAACTATCACCGACTACCACCGCCAGTTCCTTGAGCAGGCGGTCACGCTCGCCGTCGCACCGGAACAGGCGGCTCGTTCACCAGAAACCCGCTTCAAGTTCACCTGCGAGGGGTACTGGGCGGTCGAACAGTTCCTGAGTTCCGCCAGCGCGTCGCAGAAGGATCAGTTCGTCCGCGCGTTGCGCGAGGGCACTCTGGAACTCTCCGCGCTCTACCTGCATTCCACGGAACTGCCGGACGCGGGGCACCTGCGGGACAGCCTGCGACCTGCCGAGCGGTTCGCCCACGAACACGGCGTACCGCTCGATGTCGCGATGAGTTGCGACATCAACGGGATGCCCTGGGGAATGGCCGACTCGCTCATTGACGCCGGGGTGACGTTTCTTTGCACCAACATCAACCCCCACCACGGCGGCTTCCCCTTCGGAAAGCCGCTGGTGCCGTTCTACTGGCGGTCGCCGCGCGGCCAGAAGATTTTGGTCTGGAGCGGACTCCCCTACCACAAGGCTAACCTACTCGGCCTCATGGGTGGTTACACGCCCGACCAGAACCCTGGTATCCCTGGCGTCTACGCGGACAGCACGAATCAGTTTGTGGACGTTCAGGACATCACACTCGCCGAACGCAAGATATTCCCGATGATCGCGGGGCTGGAGGAAAGCGGCTACGAACACCGGCTTCTGCCGGTGATGGGGTCTGGCCTTTACACGGACAACAGCCCGCCGACAGATCAGTATTGTTCCTTGCTAGCCGAGTGGAACGCCAAACACGGCCACGAAGTTCTGATCCAAACGGCGACCTTGAGCGAGTTTGCTGACTACCTTAAAACAGCCGTTACCACGATTCCGACTTTCGGCGGGGATTGGCCCGATTGGTGGTCCGACGGCGAAGCGTCCGCGCCGCGGGAAACCCGGATATTCCGCCAGGCCCAGCGCACGAAGCGGATGCTGGAAAGACTAGATCCCCTCGGTAAAGTGGTCAGGGACGCCGAGCGGGGGCGGATAACGCGCTCCCTGCTGGTCGCGGCGGAACACACCTACGGTCACTCGCGTACCGATAGCGGTTCGCTCCTGACACAGCAGGTATTTCTGCGCAAGTCTGCGTTCACGGCGGAAGCCGACACCCTAATCGGAGCCGCGTCCGACGCGGTGCTACGTCGGCTAGGGGAGGGTGAGTTCTCCGCCCGCCGCCCGCTGACCTACACCGTGATCAACGCCACAAACGCGCTACACGCCGATGTCGCATACCTGCCGGTGGACTCTTGGGAGCAGCCCGTGCTCGCGTCCGGGTTTAGGGTGACCGACCGGGAGGGCAATGTATACCCGCACCAGGTTGAACCCGCGCCGCGCGGCTCGCTGATCGCGGTGCTCGTGACGCTAGAGGCGGGCGAGCGGCGCGACTTCGCCATCGAGCCAAGGCCGGTCCCGGCTGACGATGCGCCGGTCGCGAAGGCGAGTGATGACCCGGCACAAACCGCGTCTTACGAGAACGCTTTCTATCGCCTGTCCTGGTCGCGGGGGCGGGGCATCTACTCGCTACTCGATCTCGTTCATGGGGTAGAGACGCTTGCGCAAGAATCGGAGCACGGTCTGGGCGCGCCAGTCTACCAGATATTCCCCGGCGCGAACCGTAGCGACGCCGCCGGGTTCTTGATGGCACCGCGCATCATCCCCGTCGGCGAGATTCATCACGGCAAGTGCGTCCGCGTCCAACCGCATTCGGGCGGCGCGTTGTACTCGGAGTTGTCGCTTGACTACGAAGTCGCGGGAACGTCGCGCTATCGAATCATCTTACGGCTCTTCCGTGACCTGCCGCGCATCGAACTCACGCTCCAGCTACATAAGCATGATGTCGCCGATCCGGAGGGGTTGTATGCCGCTTTCCCGTTCGCTCTTGACGGCGGCGCGTGGCATCTGGACCGGCAGGGAGCCGCGATGCGACCGGGTGTTGATCAGTTGCCGGGAACCTGTTGTGACTACTACTCGGTTCAGGAAGGCGCGGCGTTGATCGCGCCCGAACTCGCCGTCGTGTTGGCGACGCCCGATGTCCCGCTCGTCCACATCGGGGGGCTGAACCTGTGGAGATACACGACCACGCGCGAGCCGACCGGCACTCTCTACTCGTGGCTGACGAACAATAAATGGGAAACGAATTTCCCGCGCTATGTCGGCGGCTTGTACGAGTTCCGTTACCACATCGAGATGCGTCCGGGATCGCTAACCGCCGCCGAAATCGCGAGCGAATGCGGGCGGCTCAATACCCCGCCCGTCGTCTGCCGACACTGAGCGAGGGCACCCGCGAACATCCGCCTTCATATGTCAACATCACAGCCACGTATCGCCGCTCGGTTGGGGTAGACTAGATACGGAGGCGATAAGCGCAAAACTGATGGCTACAGATTGCACGCATTTGAATCAATTACACGCGGTTCCGGCACCTGGGCGCGTTTGCGAGGACTGCATTAAAACTGGCGATACGTGGGTTCACCTGCGCCAGTGCCTGATCTGCGGACATGTCGCCTGTTGCGACTCGTCCAAGAACAAGCACGCTACCGCGTATTTTCATCACACCAGCCATCCCGTCATGCGCTCGGCGGAACCGGGCGAGGACTGGCGTTGGTGCTATGTGGATCAGGAGCACGTATGAGCGTCGTACGTGTCACGCCGGGACCCGGCCAGGAATCGGTCTGGGACTACCCACGCCCCCCGCGTTGCGAGCCGACGACGCGCCGTGTTCGCGTCGTGTTCAACGGCGAAACGATAGCCGACTCGACGAACGCCTATCGGGTTCTCGAAACGAGCCATCCACCCGTCTACTATATTCCGCCCGCCGATGTGCACATGGAGCTACTCGCGCCGCTGAGCGTTACCACGCACTGCGAGTTCAAGGGTAGTGCCCGCTATTACGCGCTCACCGTCGGCGACCGGACGGTGTCGCCCGCCGCCTGGTATTATCCGCAACCCGGTCCGGCGTTCGCGCCGATCCGGGACGCTATCGCATTTTACCCCGGCAAAATGGACACCTGCTTCGTGGACGACGAGCCGGTTCGGGCGCAGGCGGGCGACTTTTATGGCGGCTGGATCACGGATGCTATCGTCGGGCCGTTCAAGGGCGAGCCGGGTACTGGTGGTTGGTAGAACACTTTTCCTCTTGTGCGAACTTTCCGCCGCCGTCGTTGGTCATTCACTTACCGCTCGCGGGTGTTCTCCCGTGAGGTTCAGACTCTAACTGTCATCGTGTTAAGAAGAAAAGGATACGCGTGCCCGTGAACTCCTCCGATCTGAATATGATAACCGCTCCCGCCTCGGCGAATGGGGAGACGTTGGCGGAGGCGGTCGCGATCGGGCTTTCCGCCACGCGGAAGCACCTGCCGTGCCGCTTTTTCTATGACGAGGCGGGTTCCGCCCTTTTCGAGAAGATATGCGACCTGCCCGAGTACTACGCGACGCGCACCGAGAGGACGATCCTCGCTAAGCACGCGGATGAGATCCTCGCCGCGACGGGTGCGCGGTCGCTGGTGCTGATCGAACTCGGGAGCGGCAGTTCGAGCAAGACGCGTTTGTTGATTGATGCGGCACTCCGCCGCCAGCGAACGCTCCAGTACATCCCGATCGACATTTCCGGCGCGTTTCTGGAGCAGTCAGCGCGGGCCCTTCTGGAGACATACCCGTGTCTATCCATCCTCGCCATCGCTGCCGAATACCGCGAGGGGTTGCGCTCCCTACCTGAGCCGGACGCGCCACGACTCTTCGTGTTCCTCGGCGGCAACATAGGCAACTTCGAGTTTGATGACGCGATCTCATTGCTACACAATCTGCGGCTCCAAATGCGCCCGGCTGACCGACTACTCGTCGGCCTGGACCGGGTTAAAGACGTCCGTGCTCTCCACGCCGCTTACAACGACTCCGCCGGGGTGACCGCCGCGTTCAACAAGAATCTGCTGTCGCGAATCAATCGCGAACTCGGTGCCGACTTCGATACCGACCGGTGGACACACGCCGCCCCGTTCATCCAGGAGCGTTCACGCATCGAGATGTGGCTCGTCAGCGACACGGCGCAGGAAGTGCGAATCGGCGATAAGCAGTACGCGTTCGCGGCGGGTGAGAGGATACACACCGAGAACAGCCATAAATATACGCCCGGGTCGTTCGGCGATCTAAGCGCGACGGCGGGACTGTGTGTCGAACACCGATGGAGCGACGCGGACGAATGGTTTACGCTCGCGCTACTCCGTCCCGCCCCCGGAAGGGCGAGTTTCTGATGGCTTCGGACGCCGCGTCGGAAAGGCGACGTGTCCTGATAACGTCGCTCGAAAGTGTGCGCGCACGAACCTTCCGGCTACTCGAGACCGTGACGGACGCTCAATTGCCCCTGCGCGTCCACGATTTTTACAGCCCTATCGGCTGGCACTTCGGTCACATCGGGCGCACGGAAGTTTATTGGGCTTGCGAAAAGGCACTTGGCCACCCCTCGCCCGACGACGCGCTCGGCTTCCTGTTCGCGAACGTGTCGGAGAACGACAAGGAAAACCGGACCCGCTTACCGGGGCGCGCGGGACTTATCGCGTACCTGAATCGCACCCGCGAACTTACGCTCGCCGCTCTCGCCACGGCAGATCTCTCGAATTCAGACCCGCTCCTCGCGGACGGCTATGCTTGGGAGTTCGCGCTCCGGCACGAGTACCAGCATCAGGAGACGATTTCGGAGTTGCGCCAACTGCTCCGAAAGTCGAGCATCACAGGCAAGGCTCCCCCTGTGAAGCCCGTCAGCACGCGTCGGGCCGTTGCTACTACGCCCGTTCGGATGATCGCGCTTCCTGGCGGCACGTTTCGCATGGGTTCGCCGGACCCGCACGGCTACGACAACGAGCATGACCCGCATCTGGTTACCGTGTTGCCGTTCGAGATGGACGAAACGCCCGTAACAAATGCCGATTGGCTCGCCTTCATCGCTGGAGGCGGCTACCGCCGGCCCGAGTTGTGGTGCGATGGCGGCTGGCGTTGGTGCCAGGAGAGCGCGGTTACGCACCCCGAGTACTGGCACGCAACCGGCGCGAAGGGCGGTGCCGCAACATTCCAAGCCATCGGCTTAAACGGACTGCGTGAACTGGTCGCCGATGAACCGGTCTGCGGGATCGGCTGGTACGAGGCGAACGCCTACGCCCGCTGGGCGAATAAACGCCTCCCGACCGAGGCCGAATGGGAGTACGCCGCGACGTTCGACCCGGCGACCGGCGACACCCGCGTCTATCCATGGGGAGACGCCGAACCGGACGCGACCCGCGCGGCGTTCGGTCTGGAAGCCGACCATCCGGCACCGGTCGGCACCCATCCCGCCGGGAAGAGCGCACTCGGACTACTTGATATGGCGGGTGGCGTATGGGAATGGACCGCATCGTTGTTCCTTCCATACCCCGGATTCCGCGCCTTTCCTTACGACGGGTATAGCAAAGACTCAATGGACGGGAAGCACTTCGTCTGTCGCGGCGGTTCTTGGGCCACGGGTGCCCCTAACCTGCGCTCGGCCTTTCGCAACTGGTATGTGCCGACGTATCGCCAGGGCTTCCTCGGCCTTCGTTGCGCCCGCTGACACATACCCCAACACGATATTGGGTCCAAGGCAGAGTAGAAACAATCCTCACAGATACTTCTCCACAAACTCTATCTCTGCCAGGAACTTGTAGTTGACATTGAGTTGCTTCGTGAATCCATGTCCTTCGTCGCGGGCGATCAGCGTCCAGACCGGCGTTCCACTCTTTTCGACCGCCGCCGCTATTGCCCTGGACTGCTCCACAGGCACCTGGGATCGTTCTCCCCGGCAACTACGAAGAGCGGTTTCTTGATCTCGGCGGCGTGGTTAAGTGGTGCCGTCCTTTCCATAAACTCGTGTATCTTCGGGTCACGCTCGTCGCCGTATTCCGTGCGGCGCTCGGCCCGCTTGTCCGCAGGGAGGCTTGCCTCGAAAGTGCTCAGGTCGCTCATGCCGTCCTCGTCAATTGTCGCGTGGATGCGGTCGCCGTACCGATATGCCGCGACGAGAGCCATGTGCCCACCGTAGCTCGCCCCCTTGATCAGAACGCGCGATGAGTCGAGGTCGGGGCGCGTCTTGATCCAGTCGAGCAATGTGCCGATGTCCCGGTACGCGCCCTCGCGGGCGATCCCATTGTCCATCTCTTGAAACCGCTTGCCGTAGCCAGACGAACCGCGAATGTTAGGAGATATGACCACGATCCCGCGCTGGTTGACGAAGTAATTCATCCCGCCGATGTAGCCAGGACGCGCCTGCGATTCCGGCCCGCCGTGTATGTCAATGATCACCGGACGCCTGCCGCTGAATCGGGCGGGCGGACGATACAGATAGCCGGAAAGCGTTTGGGAATCGAACGTAGGCCAATGTATCAGTTCCACATCCGCTGGGGGCGTGGTTTTAGTGCCGAATGCCTGGCTGCGCGTCCACTGCGTGAGAACATGTCGCCGGACATCCCACGAATAGATGTCGTCCATTGTTCTCGCCGTTCTCAGGCTGAACGCGATCTCCCGATCGTCTTCTCGCCAGGTGATTTCTATCACAACACCCACCGGCAGGTTCGGCGTCGGGAGCGGCTTCATTGTTTCGCGCTCGACGATGTGCAACACGCCTTGCCTCGCCTCGTTCGCGACATAAGCGATTGTCTTCTCGTCCGGGGAACAGTCCCAATCCGTGATGTCCCACGGAGCATTGCCGAAAAGCGGCGTCTCCCGCTTCGTGGCAATATCCAGGTAAACAAGACGATTGAAGTCCGTGTCCCGGTCACTCAGGATGTATATCCCCCGACCATCTTTGCTGACTTTCGCGCCGCCGTACGAGGATATGAGTCCGTCTTGCCGTCCCACGATCAGTGTGAGGTTCCCACTCTGTGCGTCCATCCGCCACAGATGCGATTCTCGGTCGGATATATGTTCGCGGAGCAAAAGCCAACGGTCGCCGGGTGCCCAATCCTCGACCCACCACCCACCGCCCCGACACGTTACCATTGGTGTGTCGTTCCACATCCCCATCGTATGGCTCATGATATGGATCACGACGCCTTTATGATCTGGCGTGCCCTGCCCATAGGCGTAGAAAATGCCCGCGTGTGACCACTTTCCGCTGGTAACTGGTGTCTTGCCGTATGTAAACTGCGTTATCTTACCGGTGCGAACACTCATGCCGTACTTCTGGAATATCTCGTCGCCGTTCTGATCGCGGCTGAAAAGGAGGTAGTCACCGCGCCTAGGTGAGAACGACGCGTAACTGACGTTGTCGGGGCTGAAAGTGAGGGGGGCAACTCTGGCGAAGGGACTGTGCAACACGCGCGCCTGTGCCACTCCGAGTATTCTTTCCTTCACCAGCAAATCCCGGTGGCCCGGTCGCCAGCCCAGCAACACCGGGTGGTAACCCCCCGCGTCGCGCATCACGCGCCGCTCCAAGGAACGGGGAATAGGGGGGATGTTGTGGACAACCAGGTTCTTGCCGTGCGGGCAGATCCTCCACAACCAGGGCTTATACGCGAGTGCGAGCGCCAACACGAGCACCACGGTCATCAAGCTGGCTACTGCCAAAATGAATCTCTTCATAAAGGGGGTTTCTCGCCCTTATCATATCCGCTCGTCCCAAAAAGGGCCGATATGTGCCGCGCCCTCCGGTTCACCGGAGGGCGTAACACCATGTGTCCCGCTACTCTACCCGCACCTTGTCCGTGCCGCTTCTGCCGAATGTCTCCGGCGAGTACATTTCCTCGGCTTTAGCGGGCGGGACGACGAACTGCCCCGGCGTCGTGGCGCGGCAGACGTAGACGTACTCGTATGCGCCCTCCCAGAGGTAGGCCGTGAACGCTTCGACCCGCTCATCGCGCAGGTTCTCGTGTTCCCACCAGTGACCCCACCACCAGTTGTAAATGTACTTAGTGCCGTCACCTGTCCCCTGGGTGTCCCGCGCGGTACTCTCCGTCCCTTGCAGTTCGGAGTTGACCGCCTCAAACCCCGCGGGGAGCGGATCGGTCAGTGCGACGTGGTAACGGCGCGTTGTCGCGATCATCGAAAGGCGCACCCGCACCTTCGCGCCCGCGTGAATCACCCACGAGCCGTCCGCCTCATGGCGGACATCGGCGGGCTTGTCAATCGCCTCGTAAACCCGCTTCACCGTGAATCCGTAATCAGCGGGCTTCAGGTCGAGGCTCTTCGGGGCGTAGCGCATCCCGACGCGGTAATAGAGTCGTCCCACGCCGACCTTGTCAATCGTCAGGTTCTGCGTGCCGGACGTCTTCGCGAGGTACGCCATCGGGATTTGCGACTCGACCCGGTTTGTGCTACGGCCCTGGAACTTGCCCTCGCCCGCGAACTTGTCTCCCAGCCAGAGCCGCGCCGCGAAGTCGGGCGTGACCCCCTCGTAGGTGCGGAAGTAGCGGTCCAGCGCGAGCAGAACGAATGTGTTCTCCTGCGTCCCCGACCACGAACCGCGCTTGCGCCCGTCGAGCAAGCCGCGCACGAGTTTGGGGATCAGATCGTTCTTCGGCTGATCCGCGATCAGCGCGTCGAGCACGATGGCGTCCGCGCGCCGGTCGGAGGCGAGCACGAGATAGGCATCGTCCCGGTAGGAGAACGTGAAGTGCGCCGCGCCCGCTGTTTCCGTCGCCTTGTTGTTCAGCCACGTCCGCGCCGGTGCCATCACCGGGTCACCCGCGAGGATGTTCAGGAGCCACCCGACCGTCTCGGGGCCGAGACCGTCGAGCGTGTCCTCCTTGAGCAGTTTCCGCGCCCTAGCAGTATCAGTGTCGCCCGCCAGGTGCCGCACATACAGGGCGTAGGCAGTGATCATGCGGCGTGTCGCCGGATGGTAATCGTTGTCGAACTTGCTTTCGATGTTCTTGAGGTAGTCCATCGAGCGATTATATAACTGGTCCGGCACCGCGAAGCCTTTCTGCTTCGCCCGAACCAGCGCGTGCGCGACGTGAACGCCGAGGTAAGGGTACTGCTTCGTGTAGCGTGTCCAGAACCCGAATCCGCCGTCGTCATTCTGCATCTCGGCGAGGCGGGCTAGGTCGCGGCCCATCGCCGCCGCCATCGCCTCGGGCTTTGGCATCTCCTCCGTTTTGAATGCCGCTAGGACATCCTTCAGCGCGGCGGTCGCCAGTACGCGCGATGCGATCTGCTCCGCGCAACCGTACGGGTAGTTTTGCAGGTAGATCATGGCGTCCGTGAGTTCCTGAAGCGCGGTCGAACTGGTCGTCACTTCCAGCCCGCCGAACTGCGGTACTACCTCGCCGGGCGCGCGCACCGGCTGCACAATCGCCCCCTTGTCAATCACTCCGTAGGTTGCGAACGCTTCCGTGGTCGCGGGCGTCCATACCGGTAGTGACAGTTCGGCGGCGTCGGCACGGTCACCCGATACCGCCGCGACCTGGAAACGCGCGGTTCCGGGTAGCACCGCTTCGGCGGGGAACCGCACCTCGATCCGGTCGTTCGCCTTCACCGTAACGCGCTGTCCGCGCGTTTTGGTGAACGAGAGGTTGGTTCCGCGCACCGCGACATCTACGGTCATCGCGGCGTCGGTCTGGTTTTGTAGCACGATCGGTAACTCGAACTTGTCGCCGAAGTTAAGGAAGCGCGGCGCGGACGGGCGGGCCATCAGCGGGAGCCGCGCGGTCAGCGCGGCTTCGCCGTGCCCGATCTGCTTCGCGCCCGCCACCGCGACCACCACGATCCGATAGCGCGTCAGGTTATCGGGTAACTTCACCGGCACGCGGGCAGTGCCGTCGGCGTCGGTTTTCACCGACGGCGCGAACTCCGCAAGCGCGTCGAAGTTGGTGCGTAGCGCGATCGGCGTGTCGGGCTGTTGCGCCAGAGTGGCCGCAGAGCCAGCGACTGCCTCGGCACTTATGGCGCGAGCCATCATCGGCGCGGCGGGTACGGGAGCTGCCATATCCATCTGGAGGGACGAGTCACTACTTTTCATCTTAGCAGACTTACTCATGAGACCACCCGGCGCCCCACCGGCACTCGCTGCCCCGTACGCAAGTGCTTGCACCTTAGCCGGGTCTTCTAGCACCACGAACTGCCGCAAGTGTGTCGTCTCGACGCTAGTCTCGCGCCCCGAGTAGAACGCCGCCAGCGGATCGCCCAGGTTCCAGCCCGCGAGAGCCAGCACCGACTCGTCCACGACCACTACCGCTGCTTCCGCACCCGCGACCGGCTTGCCGCTCGCATCTTTAACTGTCACCGTCACCGTAGTGCTACCGCCCGGTGACAGCGCGGCGTCGGCAGGGACGGCGGTAACCGTTAATCGCCTTGTGGTCGGTGGCACCGACAGGTCGAGGTGCCCGCTCGCGAACGCGGGGCGCGGCGCGATTCCCGGAATCGCCTTGCCGTCATCGCCAGTGCGCGCCGCCGCGCCGACCAGTTCGACCTGTACGCCGACCCTGGGGAGGAACGTTTCCGCGATAGGGACCTTCAGCGAGTAGGTCGAGCCGCGCATGGTGAAGTGCTCGATATGCACGATCCCGTCATGCACGATAGTCGCGAGTCCCTCGGCGTTGGGGAACGGCGACTGTACCAGTATCGTTGCCGTCTCGCCCGCTTTATACTCCCTCGCGTTCGGGATCAGCGTCGCCGCTTCCTGACCTAACCCGCGCTGTTTGCTTCGCGCCATGTCGCCGCCCGACACCCAGAGCGTGAGTTCCGACTCGTTTACCCGCTCCTTGTCGTCGCGCACCGTCGCCTTCACCGTCCACTGCCCGCCTTCGCCGGGCGTGAATTCGGTTGAGACCGAGTCCTTGCCGGAGTTCGTGGTCCAGTCCTGTACGTCCACTTCCTTTTCGCGCCAGCGGCCCTTCACATAACCCCATTGCTTGCGTGCCGCGTGGAACTGAACCTCGCGCCCCGCGTCTGTTTTGCCGTCAATGTCGCAGACGATGGTCTCGATGGCGAGTTTCTGCCCCTTCTCGACGAACAGGTTCTTGCCCCGTAAACCCACATAGCGATCCGACGGGTGTACGATCAGGGATGCGGACGCGGCGCGGGTCTGGCGGTTCACATCCTGAAGCACCGCCTCCGCGCTGACCGTGTAAGGTTGCGCCGGGTGAACCGCGTCGAAATCGAGATGCAGATGGTGCGTCCCATCCCCGCCCGTCTTCCCGGCATAGGTCTTGGACTGGGGATTGTCGCCGACGCGGCTGAACCGGCTGGAGCGCGAGTAGATCCCATCGCCTTCTTCACTTCTATAGATCGCGCCCCACCACGGCGTCCATTTGCCGAACGTGAACTCCCCGCGTCCGGGCGGCGTGTAGGAGGTTGGCGACGCGGAAACGTTCCAGGTGACCGGCGTGTTCGGGAGCGGTCCGCCCGCGTAGTACTTCGCCGTAACGGATAGATCCGCGCCCTTCGGGTCGGCGACGACGTGCGGCCCCGCGCTTTCGTTCTTCGCCGACACCTCGAACTCGGGGCGGCGGAACTCCTGCACGTTGATATAATGCTCGGTGCCGGCGACCTGTAGACGCGCTTGACCGAGGTTCATTGTCTTCGGCAGTTCGAGGGCGATGTCGAAGCCAGCCCACGCGTTAACAGGCGCGGTACCCTTCCGGACTTCGTTCCCGCGTGCGTCGTATAGGTGCCAGTCCACGCTCGTCATTTCCGAGGGGATCACCAGGTCGCCGTTCTTACCCGCCTTCTGCACGCGGATCCACCCCTTGACGCGTGCCGTCTCGCCAGGGCGGTACAACTTTCGGTCGTCGAAAATAAACCAGCGCGTGGCGTCGCTCTGCACCCGTCTCGTCCAGCCCTGGTTGCCATCGTACACCCATTGGGTGGCGGGCAGGAACGCCGTGGCGTCGCCATGCCGAGCCACTAGTTTAGCTCCGGGTGTATCGCTGAGCGGTAGCTTAATCAAGCCGTCGGCACCGGTGGTGCCTTTTTGCGACCCGCCGATCAACTCAACCGCCGCGCCGCTCACAGGTCTCCCGGTGGCGAGATCCGTCACCCAGGCGTACAAATCCGTAGCGTCGCGTTGCGCCATCAATCCTAGCTTTGTTGCCTGGAACCAGATGACCCCCTGGTCCGGTTCCTCGTACTTATTCCGGCGTACCGGGGATACCCAGTGCAGGATCACGTTCCCATGGCCGTTCTTGAGGGCGGCACCGAGCGGGACGCTTGTTTCGCCCCAGGCGTCTGTCTCCGTCTTCAAGGCGACCGTGGTTTCGGAAACCAGCCGACCAGGTGGTGTGCCCTTATCGGGACGCCCCCGGCTGATATACTTCAGCCAACCTGCCCAATCGTTCTCGCCGACGGCGTACATTTGCACCCGAACTGATGGGGTATTCACGCTACGAAAGACGGCGCGGGGGGGAGCGGATGGGTCGCAGACGGAGAACATCTGATCGGGTCCGGTGACCTGTGGCATCGCTGGCCCTACCTTGAACGTTTTCTTCTCCGTCTTGCCGAGCGTCTGCCCGAACATGTCCTTCAGGCTGGCGGGCAACGTGACGGTGTAAGTTGTCTGCCCTTTCGTCGCCCCGTAGATGCTGAGCGACTGGCTTTGCGCGGTTATCTGGACGCCAGGAATGGCGGGAGAGATGGTCACAGTGGCCGGGTCGAATGCTTCCTCGTCGAGTCCGTTATTGAAGGTGATCGTCCACGGCGTGCCCGGCGGGTTGCCGTTGCCGTAGGTGTTAGTGATTTGGAGAGGCCCGTAGGTTTGGAAGGAAAAGTTCTGCTCCGCGTCCGTCTTGCGGTTGCCTTCCGCCGAAGGCGTTCCCGGTCCGACCTCGACCGTTATGGTAGTGCCAGTCGGGAGCGGTTCGGCAGGCTTGCACGCGACAGTCCGTTCGGCGAGAGTGTTTCCGCGCCAGTGTAGCTCTTTTGCTTTCGCGACTTCGGCGTCGGTCGCGCGGCGCAGTGCCACTTTTTTAGTCCCCGCTCGCATTTTGATGGTCTGAAGTACCGCATCGGGGTCTACTTTTTGGTCGAACGCGAGCCATATAAGCGGCTCGCGCCCTTGCGGCTGGTTCCCGTCCGGGTAGTGGTCGAGGAGCCGAACCGTCGGCGTCTGGAACGTCACAGTTCGGGCGTCCGCGAGAATGCCACCGTTCGCCGACTTCGTTCCGGCGGGGATGTTGATCTTGTAGCTCGTCGCCATCGGGAGCCGCTTGCCGGAACCAGCGTCGAAGATCAGGGTCTGCGTCCCCAGCCAGCGCCACTTGCCTGGAACCGACGGCTCTAGCTTAACGGGAACGGTTTGCGCGGCTTCCTCCTGCGAGGTGACCGCGATCATGGGTTGCGAGAATGTCACCGAAACGCGGTCGGCGAGCGGCACGTCTCCTTCCGGCTGTACGCGGCGCACCTGAAGCGCGCCTGTCTCCACGGTGGGGGGCCTACCCTCCGTCGCAGGCGGGGGGAACGCGAGCGCGATAGTCTGCCCGGCACGCGGGGGCGGGAGCGAACCCTCGCGCAGGGCGAAGTCCTTCGTATCGCCCGGCTGTACCCCGACCGCTTTCAGCCGGTTCAGCACCCGGTCGGCATCGGAGTCGGAGAGGAGGGACGTCTCGCCAAGTGGCACCGCTTCGCCCGCGTCACCGAGCAAGGACTTGCCCTCCCCGAGCCGGAACCGCAGTCCCGGGGTACCGTCATCCGCTATCGCCGTCGCCGCCATCGCTATTCCTCCCGCGCCGGGGTGTTTCCTCGTCTGCACGCGCGCCATACCAACGGCAAACGTCACCGTGAGTGCCGTTAACGCGCCGCCAATTACCCACCGTCCGGTTGATGTCATTGTGAATAAAGTCCTACCGCGCCATTGATTAACGCCTAAATACTGAATGCCGTGTTTTATGATACACGGGTTCTACAACGGTTAGTGTGATCTAGTACATACATCCTTCAAATGAGTGGCTTATTTTCGGGGAGGCGGCGAAAGCAGGTATAATGTGCGGAACATGTCGGATCTGATCGAACTGCGGGGCGCGTCCAAGGACTATGGGGCAACCGCCGCCTTGCACCCGACCGATCTGGCGTTCGAGACGGGGAAGGTGACCGCGCTCCTCGGCGCGAGCGGTTGCGGCAAGACCACCATTCTGCGGCTTATCATTGGGTCGGTTCCGGCGACGCGTGGACGGGTGCTTTTCGACGGCGCGGTGGTTGGTGCGGACAACGGCTTGATGCTCCGTCGCCGTATGGGCTACGTGATCCAAGATGGCGGCTTATTTCCGCACATGACCGCCGAGAATAACGTGCTGGTACTCGCCGACCATCTTAAAGTGCCCCGGTCGGAGGGCCGCGCACGCTTCGCGGAACTGTGCGAACTAACCCGGTTCCCGGCGGGCGCGACGAAGCACTACCCAGACCAGTTATCGGGTGGACAGCGGCAACGCGTCGGCTTGATGCGCGCCCTGATGCTGAAGCCCGAGGTCCTGCTCCTCGACGAACCGCTCGGCGCGCTCGACCCGCTGGTACGCGCCGCGCTTCAGACTGACCTGAAGCGCATCTGCGCCGAACTCAAACAGACCGTGGTTCTGGTCACTCACGATCTCGGAGAGGCGGCTTACCTCGCCGACCGCATCGTCCTGATGCAAAGCGGGCGCGTGGTGCAGCAGGGGACACTGGCCGACCTGCGCGTCCGCCCCGCGACCCCATATATTACCGAGTTCCTTCACGCCCAGCGGAGTCTCGCCGCGTTTTGAAGCTATTCCAGCCTTCTCTCCTTCGCGGACTGTGCGTTGCCGCCGTCTCGTGCTTCACCGCCGTGATTTCGTCCGCCGCGCCGCCCGTTGTCATCGGCTCCAAGAAGTTTACGGAGTCGTACGTGCTCGGCGAAATCGCGCGCGAAAATCTGGCGAACGACGGGATTAAAGCCGAACACAAGCAAGGAATTGGCGCGACCGGTATTCTATGGGAAGCCCTGAAGAGCGGCTCGATCACGCTCTACCCGGAGTACACCGGCACCATCGGCGAGGAGTTACTGAAGGCGAAGGGGAAGCAGACGCCGGAGCAGATGCGTGCCGCGCTCAAGCCGCTCGGGATCGGGATGGGCGGCGACCTCGGGTTCGATGACACGTACGCCCTCGTAATGCGCCGCGCGGACGCCGAAAAGCGCGGGGTTCACGCGATTAGCGACCTGCGGAAAATCGCCGGGAGTCTGCGCGCCAGCCTTTCTAACGAGTTCATCGGGCGCAAGGACGGCTGGAAGCCGCTCAGCGCGGCGTACGGTTTGGAAGCGGTGACGCCGCGCGGGATCGAACACGGCATCGCATACAAGGCACTGATCGCCGGGCAGATTGACGTCACGGACGCCTACTCTACCGACGCCGGGATCGCGGTCAACGACTTCGTGGTGCTGAACGACGACCGACACTTCTTCCCGCAGTACCGCGCCGTGTTTCTCTATCGGCTAAACGCGCCGCCCGCCGTTCTGACATCGCTTCGCAAGCTCGAGGGCACGATCAATGAAGCGAAGATGACGCGCCTCAATGCCGAAGCGGAGAAGACGAAGGACTACACGCAAGCCGCCGCGCCCTACTTCGGCGACGGGGCGCGGGCGGTGGCGGCGCGGGGCGCGGAGTCCGTGCCCTTGAAGATATTGCGCTGGACGGGTCAACATCTGCTTCTGGTCGGTATTTCGTTGTTGCTCGCGGTCGCGGTCGGCGTGCCTCTCGGGATCGCCGCGAGTCTTCCCGGCCCGGTCGGGAAAACCATCCTGGGCGTGGTCAGTGTCATCCAGACGATCCCGTCGCTCGCCTTGTTCGCGTTCCTGGTGCCGTCGCTCGGTATCGGCCCGACCACCGCCGTCGTCGCGCTGTTTTTGTATAGCCTGCTCCCGATCGTGCGCAACACCGCTACCGGCTTGCACGATATTCCGCCCTCTTTGCGGGAGGCGGCGTTCGCGCTGGGCCTGGAGCCGGGGGCGCGGCTGACGCGCATCTACCTCCCGATGGCGTCGCGCTCGATCCTGGCGGGGATCAAAACCAGCGCGATCATCAATGTCGGCACGGCGACCATCGCGGCACTCATCGGCGCGGGCGGACTTGGCGAGCCGATCGTCAGCGGTTTGTCGCTCAACGACAACGCGACGATTCTACAGGGCGCGATCCCCGCCGCCATACTCGCGCTATTGGTGCAGGGCGGCTTCGAGTTACTGGATCGGTTACTGATCCCGAAAGGTCTGCGGCTTGGAAAACGAGACTCTAATTAGCAACGAAGGCACGGGCATCGGGAAGGTTACAAAACGTGTCCCGTCTATTTGGGAGCCGGTGACCGCCCTGCGTCTCATCCCGATCCGTGAATGCGGTGAACCGCTGATGGACTACCTCGCAATCGGTCCCCATCTCCGGCGCGAGCCGGGGCGGTTCCGCTACCGCTACGAAACCCTGCTACGCGAATCGGTCGCCGAGAAACTGCGCGACGCGAGCGAGCGTCTTCCGCCGGAGTACCGCTTCGCCATCGTGGAGGGTTGGCGAGCACCTCATATACAGACGCGGATGTATCGCGCGGCGTGGGAATGGTGGCGCGAGAAGCACCCGGAGTGGAGCGACACGACGATGCGACGTATCGTCAACCGATACACGGCCCCCGTGACGGATAAGAAAGTCCCGCCGCCGCACACCACGGGCGCGGCGTTCGATCTCGTGCTGACCGACGTGGGCAAGGTCGTCGTGGATGTTACCGCGCCGTACGGAACGGAAGACCCGCGCGGCTTCCCGTTCGCCGCGCCAGGTCTGACCGACGTCGCCCGAACCCGCCGACTCCTGGTCCGGGACACGCTCGCGACGGTCGGCATCACCAACTACCCCGGCGAATATTGGCACTTCAGCTACGGCGACCAGGGCTGGGCGTACCGGGGCGGGCACCCGCACGCGCTGTACCACGCGATCACGCCTGCCTCTTGGGTGCCCGAACCGGACGATCTGCTCGACGCCCCGCTGGAGCGCGCGCAGACTGTAGGCGACGACGCGGCGAAGGCGTGAGCGGACCCGATACTATCTGTTTATGGCACGTCACGCCGCTGTTCTACGTGCCATACCTGCTCCAGACGGGCGCGATTTTTTCGGCGGCGCGGCTCGGTCGGGATAAACACCCGATCCTGCCTCGCCCGTCGGCGATCCGGCGCAAGACGCGGCTCGGACTCGCGGATTTCGTCCACCTTTCCCCTGTTCCTATCACGCCCCTGTTGCGCGACAAGCGGACGAAAGGTTACTCTCATGTACTGATCGCGTTCGACCGTGTTGCTGTTCTCGCGATGCCCAGCGTGGCACTCCTGCGTTTCAACACGAAACGCTGGGCGCACCGGGACGACTTCATTCCGGTAACCGATGCGGCGGAGAAGGAATGTACCTGGGCGGAGTACGGAGCGGGCAAATACCCGTCGCTGGAGGTGCTGGTACCGGGATCACTTCCTCTAGTGCCGTACGCGGTCGCGCTCCATGTTGCGACTCTGGCGGAAGGGGAGCGGCTTAAAGGACTCGCCGCCGCGCTGAACATAGCCGCGCCGCCCGTGTGGGTTTCTCCGGCACTCTTTCCTCTGCCGGAAGCACCCGCCGACTTCGCCGGAACCGACGAGTATTTCACCCGGTGCCTACTGGCGGGCGCGGTGCTACCCCCGCCGCTCCTGCCGTTTGATTAGCGACCCGCGAATCTAGAAGTAGCGGCGGTGGATGACGTCCCTACCGAACTGCTTCACGCCGACGGCGGCGCGACCGACGGCGTCCGGCGACTTGCCGGACTGCCCGTTCCCGCGCTTCAGGGTGATCAACGCGACTTCCGGGGGACACCGGAACCGGAGCGGAATACCCATCATGGCAACGCCGCGACTGATGAACAGCCGCGCCCGGTCGAACGCGCCCCAGCCTTCGAGCAGGGGAAAACCTTCCATTCCGACCGGTCGGCGAATCGGCATGCCGGGGATACGCACCTGCCCGCCGTGCGTATGTCCCGACAGCGCGAGGCAACTGCGCCGGGTTGCACCCCAAATCCCGACCGGGTTGTGTGTCAGAAACACGCACGCCGCGTCTGCCGGAACTCCCGCGAGCGCACGTAGCGGGTCCGGCAGACCCCGCGTCGTATCCTCAATGCCGACTACGGACAGGCCGGAAGTGGCGACGTGGCTTTCGTTACGTAACACCGCGATTCCGCTTTTGAGTAACGCCATCGCGACCAGATCGCCTGTTCTGTCGCGGTAGTCGTGGTTCCCGAGACAGGCAAATAGTCCGAGCGGCACGGCATGTAGTGGCCCGAGTATTGTCGCTAGATCGGCGGCCTGCTCAATGTGGTTGTGGATGAAATCGCCAGTCAGCATCACGACGCCGGGGCTTGCCTCCACCACGGCGGTGACGGCGTCGCGGATAGTCTCCACCGGCGTGATCGGCCCATGGTGCAAGTCAGATAGGTGCGCGACGAGTAGGCCATCGAGCGCGAGGGGTAACTCGGGCAAGTAGGCGACGTGGCGCGACACGTCGAGCACGCGCGGCTCGATGTACCGCGCCTCGGTGTATATCCCGGCGCAGACACCAAGCCCGATGCCGAACCGTTTTAGGAACCGCCGACGCCCCGCCTGTTTTCGATCCGTGTTGTTTGTGTTCATGAAACTACTTCCGTAGTCATATCGAGGGATGTGCGGAGGAAGTTCCCGATCCGCACACCGCGCAGAACCGCTCCCCGCGAAGAATCGGTGCGGCACATCGGGCGCAGATAACCGCCGTGCTCGTTCGCGCCCCGCAATATGGGCAGAAAGGGATCGCTTCGCCGTGCCGCGCCGACCATGCCCGCCGACAGTTGCCGCACGTGTGCCGCAAACGCTCACCCGCAAGAAGTAATAGCGCGCCTCCGGCGACAACGGCACCCGCCCATACCGTATATCCAGGACCCGGCCCGACATGATCGCGGCGTGACCCTACCGTCTCCCCGACTGGCTCGATGGGGGGTAGATTCAGTTGGGCTAGCCGGGAGTTGATCGGTGACAGACGCCGCTGAACAGTGAGTAGGCATCCGACCACGGCTTTGCCGGTTTCATTCCCGGCGCGGTTGCCGAGGTACGCCGCTAGTAGCCCGAGCATGATTCCCAACCAAGCGAAACGGCGAACGAAGCCGAACTGCGCGATCACGAGTATACCCAGGCCCGCCGTCACGCCGCCCCAGCCGAGCGCGATGCCGGGAATCGAAATTTCTGTCCGTAGCACCGTGAAGATCGCCCAGGGGAGTGCCGAGGCGACGACTAAACCCGCCCCGCCCGCTAGCACGGTGGCAACACCGAGGGCCGTGAAAACGCGGCCCAACGTGCGCAACGCTCCAGTTTTTACGGGTGCCGCCATGCGAATACTGTACCACGAACCGCCCCTGCCGCGATGCGTGAAACGCCGTCAGGCGCGGTATAATAGAAGTACCCTGTGTATTGGAAAGTCCAGTCATTTGATGAATGTTTCGCCCGTGAGCGACAACGCCGTTCCCGCGACTGTGCCCCGCGTGTTGCTCCCGACGATTTTTGAGATCTCCCGCCCCGGTCGCGTCGGCGTAGCCATGCCCGCCTGCGACGTACCGGAGACTAATCTGAGCGACATGTTGCCTGGCGTGGCACTACGCTCGGATCTACCCCTCCCCGAAGTCACGGAGGGCGAGGTGACGCGTCATTTCAACAAGATGTCCTCGCTCAACTACTGTGTGGACAAAGGCTTTTATCCGCTCGGCTCTTGTACCATGAAGTACAATCCAAAGATAAACGACGTTGCCGTCAACATGCCCGGATTTGCCCGCATCCACCCATACCAGCCCGAGAACACGGCACAGGGCGCGCTGGAGGTGTTGCATGCGATGCAGAAAAACCTGTCCGCGATCCTGGGCATGGACGCGGTGTCGCTCCATCCGGCGGCGGGCGCGCACGGCGAACTGCTCGGCATGATGCTGATCCGCGCCTATCACGCGCACCGGGGCGAGAGCCACCGCAAATTCGTAATCGTGCCGACCGCAGCGCATGGCACCAACCCGGCGTCCGCCGCGCGGTGCGGCTACAAAACCGTGCCGGTGGATACCGACGCACGGGGCCTGGTTGATATGGATCACTTGCGCGCCCAGATTGGGAAGCACCGGGACGGGCTAGCCGGTTTCATGCTCACCAACCCGAACACGGTGGGCCTGTTCGAGACCGACATCCTGGAGATCTCCCAACTGATCCACGACGCGGGGGGCCTGATGTACGGAGACGGGGCGAACATGAACGCGCTAGTCGGCACCGTCCGGCCAGGCGACATGGGCTTCGACGTGATGCACGTCAATCTGCACAAGACGTTCTCCGTCCCACACGGCGGGGGGGGACCAGGGTCGGGTCCGGTCGGCGTAAAAAAAATATTGGAGCCGTTCCTGCCCGTCCCGCAAGCGGTGAAGAACGAAGATGGCACCTTCGGGCTTGATTACCACCGCCCACTCTCCGTGGGCAAGGTGGCACCGTTCGCGGGCGCGTTCCTTGCCGTGGTCCGCGCCTACGCTTATATCCGCCACTATGGGCGCGAGAACCTGGCACAAATATCCGAAAACGCGGTTCTCAACGCCAACTATTTGAGAGTCCGCATCGGTGCCACCTTGCCGGTCGCGTACGACAGGACGTGTATGCACGAGTGTGTCTTCACTCTGAAGGACTGGAAAAAGTATGGCGTGAAGGCTCTGGATGTCGCCAAGCGTATTATCGATTATGGGTACCATCCGCCGACGATGTACTTCCCGCTCATCGTCCCCGAGTGTCTGATGATCGAGCCGACCGAAACGGAGAGTGTGGAGACGCTGGACGCGTTCATCGTCGCGCTCGAAGCCATCGCGGTTGAGGCAGCGACGAACCCGCAAGTGATACGGGACGCCCCTCATGTCGCCCCCGTCCGTCGTCTGGACGAGGCTTTCGCCGCGCGGAATCTGGATCTTGCGTGGGCACCGCGCGAAAAGTTCGCGGAGGCGATGGAGGATTAGTCGCTAAAACGTTGGTTTCATGGCGACTACGTGGTATAAGAATGGCGATAGGGTATACTGATTTTCGACCCGGTTCGGCGATCCGCGTTGACGCGTCGCCATCGTACGAGAGCGGAGGAGAGCGATTTGCAGGGATTAGAAATAACGGTTGACGAGACCCCCGGAAGTGAAGACGTGCCCGTCTTGCACCTGAAGGGGGAGATAGATCTGCACACATGCCCAGAGCTACGCGCGGCGTTGCAAAGTCTGATGGACCGGGGCGAGTTCCGCCTGATTCTTGATCTGGGTGAGGTACCTTACCTCGATTCGGCGGCTTTGGGCGTGCTGGTTGACGCGGTAAGGCGGGCACGGGAAAACAGTGGCGGCATCTATCTAGTGCGCGTCGCGCCGTTCGTCCAGAGGGCGTTCGAGATAACGCGCCTGATCAAGATCTTCGAGCTGCACCCAGGCGTCGGGGAGGCACAGGCGGCGGCGGCGCAGGCGCAAGATGCGACTGTCGCGGTTTAGGATTCCGCCACGGTCACGCAATACAGGCTCATCGGGTAGGGGGGCAAACCCGGCCGCCTATCTAGCGGTCGTTTCGCGCATCTCCAGATCGCTCTCCCATCCCGCCAGCGCAGCGTTGGAGCGCATCATCCGGCCGATCAGGTGTCCGTTGTCGGTTTCGAGTAGCGCGGCGACGCTGAGCGGGGCGAACATCGCCTCGAACGCGTCGCACGCCCGACGCCCGAAGAGCGTTGGCAGAGTGTCGTTCGCGTCGGCGGCGAGGTGTGCCGTCAGGTACTGCTTGATCCGGGGATAGTGGCCGACGAAGAAGCCGCGCCTTTCCTTGTACTCCGTCTCGATTTTCGCGCTGTTACCCTCATGTGCGGCGAGGCATAGTAATCCAACCAGCATGTCGTAATGCCCATAAAATTCGTCGAAACTGGCGCGTTCTCGCTTCAAGTCATCCTGCCAACGTGTGCGCAGATAGTTATCATGGAGCACGCGCGGGGCTTCCGTGGCGACGCGTAGCGCGGTTTCGGCACCGGAGCGCAGATCACGGCGGCGTTGCTCCAGGGCGCGACGGGTGCGCCGGGCGGCGAGTTCGAGCCGTAACCGGAACTGTTCGGCGGGCGGTATAGGGAGGCTTGTTCTAATCAACCGCTTTTAACTCCTTCTCGATCGCTTCAGGCGACCGCTAAACGAACCCTTATTCATCAGGCGACATTGCAAATCTTGGCTCGCTCACTCTCAAACTCGCGCGGCGCGGGGAGCAAAGATCTCGCTCTCAACCCGTGTCATGCTATGAATCGTCGCCGTATCAGGCACGCTTGCTTTGCTCGACGTAGTTGATCTGCAAGTCACTCACTAACGCCTTCAAGGGCAGACGCTCTTCGGGAGCGACGACCGGTTCGAGTTGGCTGCCGAGAAAGGCGACGGTGTCAATCGCGACGCGGGCCTGATCCATGTCGCGCTCGATCTGTCCGGTCGAAGGGTTGGCAACCAGTCCCATCCGGAGCCAGGCCAGAGACCGCAATTCTTGGAGAAATAGTGCCAGCACGGAATACACGTCGGGGAGCGCCCCGCCCTGCTCCGCGCCCTCTTCCTCTGGCATCAGCGCGTCATCGTACGCGTCGCCTTCGGGTTCCGCTATCGGCGCGGGAACGGTGGCGGGCGGCGTAAGTGCCTCCGGTGTGGCGGCGCGGCGGCGGTCGCGAAACACAAAACTTTCTTCGGACTCTTCGGACATAATCGCTCCTCGGGGAATCGGCAGGCGTGTGAATTACCTCACACGTACCAAAAGACCGATGCGGGATTGTAACACGCGGTACTACCGTCTGACAAGCGGTTCGCGCCAATTTTTTATTCGGAGCGCGCGTAGAGTATCTGCGCCAGCGCGACGAGCGCGGCCGTCTCGGTGCGTAGCACGCGCGGGCCGAGCGAGACGGGCACGGCACCCGCTCTCGCGAACGCGTCTACCTCGTCCCGCGTGAACCCGCCTTCGGGGCCGATCAACACCAGGAGACGAACGGCGTCCGCGCACGGCTTATTTTTCAGTGCGTCTCGGAGGGGCATGCTAGCCGACTCGTGCAGGGTAAGTGCCGCGTCCCACTCCCCGGCGCGCCGCGCGACATCGGGCACATGCCGCTCCCACTGAACGGTGGGGAGTCTTCCGCGCCCCGACTGCTCCGCCGCGCCCTGGATGATCCCCTGCCACCGCTCGATGCGCTTCTCGATCTTGTCCTTCTGTTCCATCCGCGCCACGCTGCGCTCTGACTGGAACAGAACAAAGCCGTCCGCGCCCACTTCAGTCCCGTGTTGCAAAACCTGCTCGACCTTCTCCGTGGTCTTCGGTAGAACCTGTGCCACCGTGACGCGTGTACGCGGCTCGGTCGGCGCGGTGAATCGCGACTCGATGGCGGCGGTCACCGACTTGGGCGACACCCGAACGAGACGACAGAGGAACCCGTCGCCCGTGTTGTCGTGGACGAGGATCGCCTCCCCCTCGCGGAGCCGCAGAACGCCGACCGCGTGGTGCACGGCGTCAGGGGGCAGGGTAACCGTGTCGCCATCAATTGCGGCGGGGGGGACGAAAAAGCGCGGCACGGATGACATACCGCCATGCTACGGGGTAAACTGCGTTCATGCAACACCCGCTCCCGCTCAGCTACGAGCCGATTTTAGAACGTAGCCTCGCCGAGGACATCGGCACCGGCGACATCACCTCCGCCGTCACGATTCCGGCTGACCGGATCGCGCGTGCCACCGTTCTCGCCAAATCGGACGGCGTGCTGGCGGGACTCGCCATCGCCTGCCGCGTCTTCTCCTTGGTGGATCGTCATATCGTTTGGGAGCCGCACGCGAGCGATGGGGAGCGGATTACGAGTGGTCAGCCTCTTGCTACGATCACGGGACCGGCGCGGGGGATGCTGTCGGCGGAGCGGGTCGCGCTCAACATTCTGCAACGCATGTGCGGCACCGCGACGCTAACCGCCCGCTTCGTCGCGCTCGCCGAAGGAACGACGGCGCGGATCGTCGATACGCGTAAAACTACGCCCGGACTGCGGGTACTGGAAAAGTACGCGGTGCGGTGCGGCGGCGGCTACAACCACCGGTTTGGCCTGTACGACTGCGTCCTGATCAAGGACAATCACCTGGCGGCGGGTGGGGGGGTCGCGGAAACCGTCGCGCGAGCGCGGCGAGAGGTCGGGCACACGCTCAAAATCGAGGTCGAGTGCAAAACGACGGATGAGGTTCGCGCGGCGGTGGAGGCCGAAGCGGACATCATTTTGCTCGACAACATGACGCTCGAATTGCTGGTGGAATCGGTAGCTATCATCGGCGGACGCGCGGCGACGGAAGCATCGGGCGGCGTCAATTTGACAACGGTCGCGGCGATAGCGAAAACTGGCGTGGACCTGATCTCGGTCGGTGCCCTGACGCACTCCGCGCCCGCGCTCGACATCTCGCTCGAGTTTGAAACTGGTGCCTAGCCCGGCGTGATAGCACGTAACCTCGTCTACTACACGGTGTTCGGCGACGACGCATATTGCGACAACGCGCGCCTGTCCATAGACGCGCTCAGGCGTTTCGGCAACTTCACCGGCGAGGTGCTAGTTTTCTCCGACCGGCCATTCCATTATCCAGACGTCGCGAACCGGGTGGTGCCGCTCCCAGACTCGAACGAGGCGGTGAAGATCCGTATCACCTGCTACCATCATTTTCCGTTCTCCGACTACGACCGCGTTCTGTTCCTGGACAGTGACATATTGACATGCCGCGATGTGAGCGATCTTCTCGCGTGCGACGACACATTTATGTACTTTCCGCAGGACGACCGGTACTGCACGATGGGTGTCATTGACGCGCTCTACTTCGACGCCCTGACGTAGTGGCGGAACTGGTACAAACACCCGATCAATGCTGGTCAGTTTTTGCTCTCCGGGGCACGGTTCGCGCTCGTAATGCAACAATGGGAGGCGGTCTGCGCCCGCTTCGCCGGGCGGAAGGTGTTCGAGATGAACACCCCTTTCAAGAAGATATGGCGTGATCAGGTCGCATTCAACTAACTGATCCGCGCGTGCCTACTGAGCGGAACCGAGCGCACCGGCGTGGTCTACTTTCCCCTCCACTGGCTTGCGCTCCGCCTCGTCCCGCTCAGTAGGCACGCGCTTCATCCAGAGAAACATACGTTCTGGCACTTTTCCGGGACTCCCGTGCTTCTCGCGGGGCGGGCCATGCGGCACCGCTACGAAGTGCTGTGTTCGCGCCCCGTGCGCGAGCGATGATCGCGCCACCGATCTAGCGGAGGCCCATTTGTTAGAGGTAACAGCGTACCATCTGCCGCCATTCGCGGGCGCGGTGCGCCTCGCCGTCCCACTCCGCGAAGGTGTGCGGGATGCACTTGTCGTCCATAGCCTCCGAAAGTGCCCTATTGTTTCCGACGAAAGTATCCTCCTTCCCGATCGCGAAAATAATCTCCATGCGCCGCAACCGTTCGAGTATCGCCCCGTCATTTATGCCGGGAAGGAAGTGGGAGGGGTTATTGAAGTAGACTAGGTCGTCGTAGTGTCCGTCGAATAACCCGCGGAACGAGCCGAGCGACTCCGTCAGGTCATAGCGTCCGGAAAGAGCGACCACCTTCCCGAACCTGTCCGGATGCCGTAGCGCGATATTCATCGCGTGATACGCGCCGAGACTGCAACCGTGCGAAATCAGCGTGATCCCCGGATTGTGCCGCGCGGAGAACGGGGCAACCTCATCCAGAATATAATTTTCGTAGTCGAGGTGCCGCTTCATCCGGTCGCTGGGAACCGCCCAGTCCGCGTACAATGACTCCCGGTCTACTGAGTCCACGCAAAAAAGTTGCAAGCAACCAGACTCTATCTTGTCTTCCATCGCGGCCACCATGCGCCAGTTCTCGTAATCGAAGAACCTACCGTCGCGAGTGGGGAACACGATCACCCGCGCCCCAGACGAGCCGAAGACGAGCAACTCCATCTCCCGACCGATGTGCGGGCTGTACCACTTGTGATATTCGCGGTTCATGGCGTCTGTCTCCGGACGGGAAGGTGTTTCAAGAGTGACTCCCTAAGACACAATACCCTATGACGATATCTACTCGAACAGTGTTTCCTTGTAGCGGGACAACACCAAGGTCCAACACTCATACCCGGCGCGACTCATGTGTATCCCATCGCTGGTCCAGAGTTCGGGCAGCGGGGCACCCGCCGCGTCAACCATCTCGCTGTACACGTCCACGAAAACGCTTTCCGGCCGCTCCGTGATCCTCTCCCTGATCCGTGCATTCACCGCGCGGATGTTCGCCATCACCGGCTGACGGGCGGGTGACGGCTTGATTGAAAGAAAGGCAAAGGGCACGCGGGGGAGGCGATCACGCACCAGCGCGTGGAGCCAGACGAACGAATCGAATACGGCGTCCACTGTTTGTCCGTCTCCGAGGTCGTTCTCCCCGGCGTAGAACACGAGTGAGCGAAGGGGAGGCGCGCTTCGCGAAAAGCGTCCGGGTAGCCGGTCGAAAAAGTGTGCGCACGCCGCGAGAGTCGAGCCACCGAACCCCAGATTGACCAGCGTACGCGGCGGTTGCCCCGTCATCGGCCCGATGTCAGTCGGCAATGTATCCCAGAGCCGCATGGATGAACTGCCGTAAAAAACGACGCCACCTGGCGCAATAACGACGGGCACCACGGTGTTCCCGAACGTCCTCGCTTCTAACCCCCCCACCTCCGCCTCATACGAATCAAACACGGTGTCGCTGTCGTCCTTTCGCATCCTCATATGGGACGGGTCAAGTATAGCACATGAGACACCGGCGGGCGGATATCCGGCCCGCCTTCTCGGATGCCACCATTCCGATGGCCGCGTTTCCTCACCCCGTCGCTTCGTCCGGGGCACCCTGCCATTCGAACTGTACCTTCGCCTCCGGCATCCTCTGCACCTCAACGAACTGACTCCAGAACGATCTCTTGCCTGCGGGGGTGTGTCGCGGGGTGCCCACGTCGTCGCCGACACAAAATGCCACCACCGTATTACTCCAGTCGCTTGGCTGACCGTTAAGGATAGCCCGAACTCGATACCGAACCCGCGAGCCTGGTCGCGCGGCTACTTCGAACGTTCCCCCCGCGCGATGCGCGTGACTCGTTTCGCTGTTCGTCGTAACAACCTGATAATTCCACGTCTCGGACGGGTTGCCATCCGTCCCCTGGCAACCGATCGCGGCTTGAATCTCGTACCGCACCGCCGCCGATACCAGCGGATACCTCCAGAAAAGCCGGTTGACACCGCCGACCCCGCAAACCGCGTATAAATTCGTCGGGAGCAGGGGGCGGATGACCTGATTGTTCGCGGGTGCCGTCGGGCTTACCCCGTTCAATACTTTGCGCAGTACCTTTTTCTGGATGTCACCTACGCCGGGCGTCTCCTCAATGCGGTCGAGTAGCTGTGCCGCGCGGTCGCGGGCGACCCACAAGCGCAGGTTGATCTCCTTGCGCGTCTCCCGCTCCTGATCCATACCATCGTCCCCCGCCGTCGCCTTCTGTTTAACGGCCCACATCTGTTCCAGTCGCTGTATAGCGGCATCACACAGGAGGATATCGTTCGCGAAGTGGTAGGTGCCACAGTCGCGTCGCACCATACCGATGAAGAGGCGCAAATTCCACTTTATAGGTAACTATTCAGGCGGTACGAAGTTTGGCATCATCACCGATCCCGCGAAGATGGATTGCAGGCTGCGTAATAATCCCATTCCTTGCTTCTGACAGGTTG
>JAYUUO010000097.1:0-13715 GCA_043754515.1 Armatimonadota bacterium | reverse complement strand
CACAGGAGAACAAGCGGGACGCGGCGACGATCGCAAAACTTGCCGCGCCGCGTAACACCGGTTTGTATTCGGGCGCGGGCCGCAACCGGGACGCGGCGGCGGCGGAGCGGGCGCGAACTCGCGAACAAAAAGCGGACGAGCGGGAAAAGAAGAAGGAAGCGCGGGAAGCCGCCCTCCAGGAGAAGCAAGCACGCCAGGCGAGTGAGAAACTAGGACGCACCGCGCTTCGGGGGCAGAACGAGACGTTCAAGGCGACGCTCGACGCGCTCGGGAAGTCGAGCAGCCCCGAGCAGATGGAACTCCTCGCGCTCGCGGCCCGCGAGCGGTCGAAGCTGCTCAAAGAATCCGAGATCGTGGCCGGATCGAAGCGTTACCAGGACGCGAAGGCGGCCAACCCGAAAGCCGCGCTGATCGGGTTCGTGGACGCGATCCAGATCGCGAACCAGGCCGCCGACAAGCGCGACAACGAAGCTATCCCGAAAGCAAAACAGAAGGCGGTCGTTGCCATAGCGAAGGCGGCGACCGCGACCGCGAAAGAGGCCGCGAAGCAACTCAAGCTCGCAGAGAAACAGACGAAAGACGACGTGGATGAGTACGAGGAGCGGCGCAAGAACTACCGCTCCTTCCTCGAAGCGGATTCGGAGTCGCTCGAACTCGCGCAGCTCCACGCGAAGCGCATGGGGCAGTTCGGGCGCGCGGCGGATCTGCTCCACGCGTTCTACGATAACCGCCTCCGGCAAATCACGGAGCGGTACCGGGATGACTTGCAGGGCGCGGGGAGCGACCCGAACGCGATCAACGCAGCGATCACCCGGCGCGACACGGAGTCGGTGAAGGCGCGGCTCGAGGCAAACTACGCGGCGGCGGACGCCATCACAGGCGGCACGTTCGGCAGTCTGCACGCGGGGGCGGAAGGCGCGGCTGGGAAACTGCTCCACGGCGCGGCGGGCGGCGAGGACAACGGCAAGGTGCTCGAGGCCACGTTCGCGGATCTCGGCAAGACGGCGGCGGATTCGTTCGCCGACTACGCCTCGCGCCGGTTCGTCGAAGGACCCCTCAGCAAGTTCTTCGACGAGCAGGCCGCGAAGCTCGCAGCGGGCGGCACGGACGCGGGCGCAGCCATCGCGCAGGGGGCGAACGCCCTCTCGGTGGTGGTATCGCTCCTCGCGCAGAAAAACAGCAAGAAACAGGGCGGCGGAATATTCGGGGGCATCCTCGGGGGCATCCTGGGGTTCGCGCTCGGCGGGCCGGCGGGCGCGCTCACCGGCTTCTCGGCGGGCGCGCAGGCAGGGCAGGGCAATATCCTCGGCGCGGCACTCTCGCTCGGCACCGGTCTCGCCGGAGGCTTCGGCCTCGGCGCGGCTAAGGGCGGCGGGGGCGCGGGTGGGTTCGTCGGCTCGGGGGGCACGAACCCGGTGCTCACCGGAGGGACGTCGCTCGGCTACCATTTCGCGGACGGGGGCTACCCGGTCTCGGGTCACCGGGCGCGGATGGGCGAGGCGGGGATGGAGCTATTGTTCGGGGGTGGGCGCGTGTCGGCCGTCGGCGTCGGCGGGCCGGTGGACTACACGCCCACCGGCAGGTCCGTCGTGCTCCCGGCGGGCATCAGCCGCCGACTAATCGCGGCGGCGGCGGGCGCGAGCAGCGAGCGCGGCGCAGGCCGGAATACCGAAACCACGCGGACCATCGACGCCGGCATCGTGAACCACTTCCACGCGCCGGTCTATGACAGGATGGACGCCGAGATCGTGGCGCGACAGCAGGAGAGCAAGCGGCGGCGGGAGGCACTGACGGAATGACTACGATAATTACCGTGCCCGGCAATTCGTTCGCGTGGACGCCCTCCGGGGTGTCCGCCCGCGCGGGGGACATCCTCCGGGTCTTCGCCACGGGCGCGGTCGCGCCGATCAGCGGGTCTTCTAACGAATATCCACCCTACGGCGACACCGGGCGGGTAGCGGGGGTGTACCCCCGCTACCCGGCGGACGTGAGCGGGTTCGCGGCGTCCGCCGTCGCTCTTTTCGGCCTGGCCATCGCGGTGAGTGCCGTTGAACCCGTCGCGCAGGTCCATGACGCGGTCATGCCATTTCGCGTCGGCACCACGACCGACGGCGAAGTGTATTTCGTTGCGGCGTCAACCGGCCAGATATGGCTCAACTTCAACGACACGTACTACGGCGACAACGCCGGATCTTATGTCGCGACGATAACGACCGGCATCGCGCTCCCCGCGACACCGATCCTGGCCGCGACCGGGCTTCTGGTCGCGAATACATCGCTCATCCGGCTCGGTCTTTCCTAGGAAGAAGCTGACATGGCTATAGACTATACCGCGCGCTGGGAACCGTCCGACGGCTCCCCCGTGTTCACGTTCACCGAGCCCTACACCATCGAGTACTGGGGCGACCCCGACAAACTCGGGTACCGGATCCCGACCGCCGACGCGTTCGCCGACGGTGAGTACTCCGTGCCCGGCACGGCGGAGCCGCGCGTGATCGGCATCGGCGGATTGCTCCAGGCTCCCGATGCGGACACGCTCCAGGCGTACTGGGATACACTGAACGCGGGCGTGGTCGGGGGCGTGGTTGGCAAACTCTACAAGAACGCGGACAGGTACCTGACGTGCCAGCTGTCCGCCGTCCAGCGCGGGCGCGACGACGGCCTGGAGTACACGGACTGGCAGATGCTCTTCCGGGCGAGCGACCCGATGTACCAGAGCACGACGCTGTTCACGCAGGCACTCGCGTCCGGGGGCGGTAGCACGGCGATCACTCCGGGGGGCACGCGCCGCGCGATCCCCGGCATCACGCTCGTCGTCTCCGCCGCGCCGGTCGGTAGCACGATCACCGTCACCTCCTTCTTGGGCGGACTCGCAACGGACTCGTTCATGCTCGCCCCGACCGCGACCGGCACGGTTCAAGTGGACTGCGCGAACGGCCTCTGCTCGCGGGGCGGGGTTGACTGCACGGGCGAGTTTTCGGGATCGTTCCTGTCGGGGATCGGCCCAGGCCCCGGTTCGATTTCCCTCACCCTCGCGGGGGGCGCGACGCTCTCCTCGGCGAGTGCCATCTACCGCCAGCGGTTCGCAGGCGCATAGGGAACAAACCGCATCAGACAAAAGCGGCTTTTGTCTGATGCGGTTTTTCCTAGAAAGTTCTCCTCATGCCAACACCACTCTTCGAGGTGCGCCTGTTCGCCGCGCCCGCGTTCGGCCTCCCGGTGGACAATTCCACGCCCTACCGGGTCTTGCCGGCGAAAACGGTCGGACCGGCCCGGTGGCGCATCACGCGGCTCGACGGCTACGCGGACGCGGAGATTACCCTGAACGGCGCGCTCTCGGTTCTCCCCGGTATCGTTTCGGGCCGGTGCGTCGAGTTCTGGGGCATGAACCGGAGCGGGGTTAAAACCCGGCTTTACCGGGGCTACATCACGTACATCGCTGAGCAGCACAGGGAGATGGGTACCACCGCCGCGAAGAGCATTCGGCAGACGGTGGTTACCATTCACGGGGCCTGGCTCCGGCGCAAGCGCGACCGGGTCATGCAACGCTACGCGCTCGGCGACGGCACGGACGTCGGCGCGCTGTTCGCGCGTGTCGCGGGCCGGTGGACGAAGAACGTCGCGCCAAAAATCGTGATAGACGGGCGAACAGTCGGACAGGCGATGACGTATCTCGACGCCTGGCGCAAGACGCTCGGCGACGTGGCGACGGAACTTGTGGACGCGACCGGGGGCTTTGCTGTGTCGGGCGGCGACGTGGACCCGGTGACGGGCCGCGACCGCATTTACCTGCGCCCGTTCGGCGACCCCCAAAACGCGGTGAGCATCACGCTCCCCGACCCCGGCAAGTCGGTGCTCGACTACAACACCGAGCAAGACTCCACCCAGATCGCGAACGCCGTGGACATCGTGGGCGGCAAGCACCGGTTCCCGAACCTCCTCGCGCAGGCGTGCGGCGGCAACACGAGCTTCGAGTACCCTTCCTACGTCACCGCCGACACCATCGGCAATCTGCTCGTTGACGGCGGCTTCGACGGGATCGGCTACCCCCCCGGCGTGCCCATCGCCCCGGTCGCTGTGTCGAATATCACGATCTCGAACGAGTTTTCCGGCAACTCGGGGGTGTTCACGCCGAGCACCCCGGCGAGCCCCGGCTTCAGCGTGCAGTACGTGCTCGGCACGCTCACGATCACGGGCGGTACCGGCTTCGTCCCCGGCGACTACAGGATTTTGCAGAACGTGAACGCCGGGGCGAAGGCCCTCGGCCTGATCCTGATGCTCGCCGGGAAGTGTGGCACGCTCGGTTCTACGGGCGGCACGGGCACCCTGTCCGCGCTCGACGCGTGGACGCTTACGGGGGGCGCGGCGGTGCGCCCGCGCGGCGACGTGTGGGGCGAGACGGACGGCGGCGATTACATGATCGAGCTGCCGGGCCAGGGGGACGCGGTGATGAAGCCGTTCGCGGCGGACGCGTCGCGGGTGATCCCCGGCCAGCCCTACAGGTTCCGGGCGCGGATGCGCCTGCGGGTCGGCACGTCCGGCGCGGGCGTCGGGAACCGGGCGAGACTCCAGATCGTGTGGCTGAACAGCACCGGCGCGGCGATCGGAACCCCCCAGACGGCGAGCTTCGACAACACGAGCGGGCTCGACAGCGCGGACAGTTTCCAGAGCTTCACGCTCGATTCGGTATGCCCGGCGGGCGCAGTTAAAGGCCGCTGCTCGGTGGTATTTGACTTCAAACCGGCGGCGGCTCCGGGCGGCATCCTGGTGGACAGCCTGAGTTTCTCGGGGGCGCGGGCGGTGGTGCAGAGCGGTTGGGAGATCTTCCCGCGCGGATCGGCGTCGGTGCAGGAAATAGATTGGGCGTACGAGGGTGCCGGGATAGACAGTGCCTACCACGGGGCGTACTCGCTGCGGATCGCGGCGACGTCAACGGACGTGGACGAGCAGGACATCGCCGTCCGCCCCCACGACAACCCGGCCATCGGCGTCACCGTCGGCCAGCAGGTCGTGTTCTCGGCGTGGGCGAAGACCACGCAGGCGACGGCGGCGGGCGGGGGAACGCGCCCCAAGATCCAGATGCAGATCTTCCAGTTTAACGCGCAGAACGAGTACCTGCGCGTCGTCAAGGCGGACTGTCCCGCCGACCCCGGCATCGTCTGGAAGCAACTGTCCGTCTCGTGCGTGATCCCTGGCGACTGCCGCACGGTGCGCGTGTCGCTCGTTCTGCGCGGCACCGGCACCACCCAGCTCGACGCGCTGGAGCTACGGGATTCGGGCGCGTTGGTCGCATCCTCGGCGGCGGGGAAGAACTCGGTGTTTATCGAAGGCGACACCTACACGCAATTTACGGCGGCGGTGGACGCGTTCGACCCCGCCTCGCCGGTCGCGGGGAGCGAGGCGACGTACAGCCGGATCACGGACCTCGTGGACGAAAAGTCGGTGGCGACGGAGCGGGACGGCAACGCGTTCGCGGCGGCGCGGCTTGCCCGCACCTCGCTGCCGTTCGACCGGCCGCAGGTCCAGACAATCGGCTACGCGTACGATTTCTACCCAGGGGTTTACCTGCACGGGATCGGCGCGGACGGCCTGGCCATCCTGCCTGTGCCACTGCCAATCGTGGAAGTGGAGGGGGAGTGGGACGGGCGCGGCCTGCTGAAACTGCGGCCCATCACGAACACGGAGCGGCCGAGCGAGACGCGCGTCACGCGCGAGATCGTCCGAAAGGCACTCGTAAGGGACGGGGGCAATAGCGGCGGTAGCGGCGGGGGCGGTACTTCGGCGGGGTCGCTCACGTTCGGGGGGACGACGGGCACGACGTCGCTCCCCGCGCACGCGCCGACTCACGCTACGGGCGGGAGCGACCCCGTGATGCCGGTAGCCATCGGCGCGGAACCCGCGCTCGGCGTCCCGGCGGCGGACGGCTACGTTCTGAGTTCGTCGCACCTCGGCGTCCGCGCCTGGGTGCCGCCTTCCGGCGGCGCGGGCACGTTCCAGACGACGGAGGAGGATGCGTCGGCCTTCTACCAGGTCGCGAACCTCAACAGCCATGTCGTCGCGGATTGCTACGGCGGCAACATCAACGTCACTCTTCCGGTGATTACCGGCGCGGGAGATGTCGGCAAAACGGTCACCGTGGTGCGCCAGGATTCGTTCGGCGCGAACAGCGGCAAGATCATCACGGTGGTCGGGGGCGGGCCGACAGCGACGCCCCAGACGATCCGGGGCACCCTTGCCCTGCGGCAACTTTCCGGCGACTGGCAGAGCGTGACGCTTCGCTCCGCGCGGGGCGGTAGCACGACCGGCTACGAGTGGCACGTCATCTCCAAAACCTACACCGACGCCGGACGCAACTCGCTCAACGCCAACACCTCGGCGGCTTAGTAAGAACGCGACTCAAAGAACCGCACTGGGCAGTCCGTCGCGATTCTCACGACTACGGGCGGGGCATCTCGCCGCCGCCCCTCGATTCACTGATTCCGACCGAATAACAGGAAAGAAAACATCATTCATGCCCTACACACTAGTTATTGACGACACATTCTCCTCACGCGCGGATGGCCCATCGGTGGGGAATGGGTGGGTCGCGCAAGACCCCGCCTGGCACATTAAGGCCGGAACGCTAGAGGCTCAGGGGACGCTAGCCGGCACTCTACCTCTAAACGGGTGTACGCGCCCCGCATCAGAGGCGAGCGTCGAGGGGAAAGTGCGCGTGTTCGTCTCGCCAATCACGTTCGCGCGGGTCGGCGCGGTCGGCAGGTATGACGCGACTAGCGGCGGGCGGGGCTTCAGCATCGTGCTTGCGGACGGAAATCTTTACAAATTTGGTTACGCCCTTGGTGGCGTCGCGGCGGAATATCAGAACTGGACCGCGACGGGCGTACAACTGCCCGCGAGCTACGTGTTCGATTTTATCGTCACACAGACGAACGCGACCACCACCACGCTGACCGCGACGTTCTACGCCCCCGGCGACCTCAACACGGTTTTATTGTCAGTCTCGCAAGTGGATACGAACGCGGGGCTTCAAGGTTACGCGGGCACGTTCGGCGGGGGCGGGTTTCCCGGCTATGGCGCGGAAATCGATCGAATGGCAACTTACTCCTACAGCGCGGGCGGGCCTATCGTCGCGGGGGCGGCGAGCGTTGACACGATCAACGTCACGCGCACGGCGGCGGCAGTGACGAGTTCCCCACCCTCGGGCGGCTTCGGCGCGCTCTCTGTTCAGTGGCACCGAGGTACAGCGTCCGGCTTTGTTCCCGGCGCGGGTACGGCGGTCACGGGCGCGACAGGTCTTACGCTCGCCGATTCGGGACTGACTCCCGGCGCGACGTATTATTACAAACTGCGCACGACGGATCAAAAAGCGGGCGGGGCGCAGGTCACGGACGGCAACGAGGTAGCCGTTACGACGGTTAGATCCCGCGCGAACGGCGGGCTGGTGATCGGCGCGATAGGCGACTCGATCACGTTTGGATTCAACAGTACGACTAGGAACGGATTTGACACGGAGATATTCGCGCTGAAGGGGGCGGGTTATAGCGTGGGGCGGGTGAACGCGGGCATCCCCGGCATCACTACAGCAGGGTACGCGCCTGGTAGCGCACAGTTTACGAACATGCTCGCGGCGTTTCAGGCGGCGGGGGTGAACGTCGCTCAGGTCATGCTCGGCATGAACGACTGCTATAGCGGCGCGTCCGGCGTCTCGAAAGCGGCGTACAAAGCGAGTTTACAGTCTATCGTTTCCGCGCTCCTCGCGGGCGGGACCGGCATCGAGCGGGTGATTCTGAACCAGGAACCCTGTACCTACAGTGTGAATGGTTCCGGCACGGTTACGCTGTCTCAGGCGAACGCGAATCTGCAACTGTATCAGCAGGCCGATGCCGAGGTAACGGCAGCGACGCCAGGCGTCGTGATGGGCGACACCACATTTTTCGCCTTCATGCAGGCGAACCCGGCACTCATGTCGAGCCAGCACCCTATCCAAGGCGGACACGACATCATGGGCGCGAAATGGTACGCGGTGACAGGGCCGATACTCACCGCGCTGGCGCCGCCGTCGTCCGCCGCGCGTGCCGACGCACAGCCGCCCGCGTCGGTCGCGCCCGGTTCGGTGACACAGCTCTCCGCGTCGGTCTTGCCCATCACCGCGCCCCAAACCGGCACCTGGTCGCTCATCGCCGGGCCGGGCACGGTGACGTCGGGCGGGGCCTATACCGCCCCGCCCGCCTCGACCCTCGAACAGAACGCCGTGCTTCGGTTCACCACGACGGACGGCACGCAGTCGGCGACCGTGGTGATCACGACGCCCGCCGTCTCAGTGTCGGGGGTGAGTTTCGTGAATCCGCCTCTGTTCGTCGCGGGCGGTGTCGCCGTCCCGCTGACCGCCCTCGTCGCAGGATCCGGGAACCCGCCCGGCGGCGTGACGTACGCCGCCTCCGCCGGGACCATAGACGCGGCCGGTAACCTCACCCCCCCGGCGGCGACCGCGCTGATCCAGCCGATCACCGTGACCGCGACGAGCGTGTTCGACCCGGCCCGGTCAGTTTCGGTGGTGGTATACGTCCCCGCGACTGGCGGCACGCTCACGGCGGCGGACCTGAACGCGCGCGCCCTGATCGAGTCCACGCATGGTGTGACCATGCAGAAAAGGAGCCGCCCGTGACCGAAACGCGTAGCCGCTTCTTGCTCCTCCTGTGGGGCGGGGCGGTGTTCGTCGCCTTGTCCGCCTTGCGCTGGGGGGTCGTCTGCGCCAACCCCTGGACGTCCATGTTCGCCACCTCGCCTATATACTCGCACTACGCCGAGTATTTTTCGGAGGGCGTGTGGGGCACGTTCGCCGCCCTTTCGGGGCTATGTCAGTTGTGGCAACTCCACGGCTACGCGTCGCTCCACCGGGTACGGCTCGCGGCTAGTTGTTTGCCGATCTGCGCCCTGCATGTGTTTTGCGCCGTCTGTACGTTCGAGAAAACATTCATATCCGACGCCGGTTACGGGTTCGCGACGTGCGCCCTCTGGGAGGCGTCGCTGTTCGCCGCTCTCATGCTCCCGCAACGTAACAAACGAAAAGAGAGGGCTTAGACATGGCGATGTCGCTTGACGCGGCGGTGCTGTCTTCCCTCGGCGTGGTCGTGACCGGGGTCGCGGCACTGATATACAACCACAACAAGGGTCAGGCGGACAAAAAAACGTCCGACGCGCAGATGCTGACGGCGGACACGCTCTCCCGGCGCGCCGACACGGACGCGCGGATCGCGGAGGCCACGAGCGAGGCAAAGTGGGGCGAATCCCTGGTCGGATCCATCACCGCGCTTACATCCTCGTACAATGCCGCCAATACGAATGCCTCCCAGTGGGCCGATCGGTATGCGGGAATCGTGCATACCCTCTCCGAAATGCAAGCGGAGATCGCGGGCCTTAAATCCAAAGTTTCAACGCTGGAATACGAGATCGGCCAGGAGCGCGAGTTCCGACGCCGGTCGGAGGAGAAGTGCGCGAGCCTTGAGCACCAGGTGGAGGCGCGCGACGCGACGATCAAAGAGCAGGCCGCGACGATCACGACCCTGATGGAGGACAAACGCACACTCCAGCACGCGCATGCGGGCGCGCTAGAGCTGGTCGCGGGCATGGCGGAAGGGCGGATGCCGGACGCGGTATCGAGCACCGCGATCGCGCAGATCCGCGAACTGATTGACTACGAAAAACGGAAAGGGTGTTAGGTGAACGTTATGCTACCAAAAATCGAGATTCCGGGTATTGATTTGCGCTCGGTGAAGGACGGCGACCTATTGACGGCGGTCGTGGGGGTGTTCGTGCCGCTCGCGGTCGCGGTGATCCAGCAACCGCAGTGGTCGCGGCTGCTGCGGGCCTGGATGCGGTTCGCGCTCTGCGTCGCGATCGCGCTCGCCCTGTCCTACGCGCAGGGTTTGCTCGATACAGGCACCGTGCTCCACCGGTTCCTGATCGTGTTCGTCGCGTGCTACGTGTTCTACAACGCGCTCTGGAAGTTTGTGGGGGCTGATTCCCTGGAAGGCGCGACGAACCTGCCCTCGCTGTCGGGCGCGATTAACGCGTACTTCGAGCGGCGTGCGCGGGACGCGGAGGACAGCCGGTTGATCGCCGAGCAGGAAGCCCGCGACCGGGCCGACAAACTCGCGCGAGCTAAGGCCGCGCTCGTAGAGCAGGCGAAGGCGAGGATGGCGAGGGAAATCGACGAGGAACTCGCCGCGCGCGCGGCGCGGCTCGCGGCGTCGGCGCAAAACAGCGCGGGCAGGGTCGCTGTCATGCCGACGGTGACCGACGTGGTCGCCACGAGTGCGCCGTCAACTACCACCACGCGCGGCGAGAACACGAGTATTTCGGGGGGCACAACATATGACGCAACAAACTGACCCGGTGACGGCCCCGCCCAAGAAAATTGCTACGGGCGATTCCTCTGACCTACTGAAGGGCGTAGATACGGATCATTATGTGGGATACGTGGATGCGGCGAAGGTGGCCTCGTCCGGGATCGGATTCTTGATCGCCAAGGCGACGCAAGGTGTCTCGTTCGTGGACCCGCAGTTCAGCCGCACCTGGAAATCCTGCAACCTGTGCGGGCTCACGCGCGGTGCGTACCACTTCTTCGAGGCGAGAGTGGACGGTGCGCAACAGGCTAAACACTTCACCGACACGCTGAGCGCGGTCGGCGGGCTTCGGGGCGGCGACCTCCCTGCGGTCGTGGACGTGGAATACGATTCGCTTAAGGGGTGGCACGGGTCGCGGGAGTCGCTGATCACTAACCTCAGAAAGACAATCGTCCTGCTGACGGGCAGATACGGGCGTGCCCCGATCATCTATAGCTCGCCCGGTTTTATCTCCGAGTGGCTCGACGATTCCTTCACCGCATGTCCCTTGTGGGTCGCCCGATATGCGCGGCCTGGGGCGGTATTGTCGGGCCCCGGCTCCGTCGCTCCGTGGGCGGACTGGGTGCTGTGGCAACGCTCGCCGGGGGAGGAGGGGGGGCATATCGTGCCGGGAATCGCGGCGTCGGTTGATGTGGACGTGTTCCGGGGTACTCACGCCGACCTGATGAAGCGATTCTCCGCTCCGGACGTGTGAAATAAATCGCTGTTTTCTTTAGAACCTGTTATGAACTTAGGCGGTAAGATTGTGGTTGATGACTCGCAATATTTGACGGGCGGAAGTTCATAACAGGTTCTAAGTTCGGTTTGTCCCACGACGCACCTCAAGCCACGCAAGCACCGACGCCGCGACTTCCCCGGCTCGTTTGCCAAGTAGCGGGCCCACATGACTCATGTTCGTGTACTGGTGAATGTCTGCGTTCGCCCACTGCGCAACGCTTCGGCTCGTTTCCGGCGCAACATCGGTGTCGTTCGTGCCGATCACCACAAGCGTTGGGCAAGTCGGCTTGCGCACGGCTACGCGCCCGCGCAGTTCGTTCATCACTGTGCCAGATTCGTCGCGCCAGCTTTTCCACGCTTTTTGAATCATGGCTTCGTCGCTGTCAGGCATCGCAACGCGCGTATCGGAAAGCGGCCCGTTCGCCCACTTCACGACTCCAGGATACGACTCCGAGGATTTTCGCGCGGACGGGACGCCCGCCGGCGGAACACTATTGACTAGCACTATCGCCGCCGCTCGCAGGTTTTCCGCGACTTTGAGCGCGATCACGCCGCCCATGCTCGCCCCGACCAGCACTGGTGTTTCGCCTGCGGGAATCCAATCTCGAACCTGCGCCACGTAGTCCGCGAGCGTGGTTTTCGAGAGTCCACCCAAAGCCGGTTCCAAGTTCCGCGCGATAATCTGGTAGCCGCCGCGCAAAAGCACCGGCTTCCACAAGTCATACTCCCATCCACCACCGCCCGCGCCATGCACCAAAATTATTGTTTTCATATTGTTTGCCTTAGAACTTGTTATGAACTTCCGCCCGTCAAATGTTGCGAGTCATCAACCACAATCTTACCGCCTAAGTTCATAACAGGTTCTAAAGAAAACGGCGATTTATTTCACACGTCCGGAGTGGAAAGGGGGAGCGTTCCCCAAGCGACGCTCCCCAGTGGCCTCCCTGTAAGATGCTCATTCATCTCCTCCACTTCACCCATATCAGACTCCCGTTTATCGTCATTAGAATCTAGCCACATCCCGAGTGCCTCCCGCACCGCCTCAGATTTCCTGATCCGACGCCTGGCGCAGACGGCTTCGAGACGCCGAGACTGCTCCGCTTCCACCTGCACCTCCAGCCGCTCCGGGTCAACCAGTATCCGCGTCGGTCCCGGATGTGTCGCGGCCCGCTCGCTAATCTTCCTGCTCATTCGTCTACTTCTGCCCCCATTACGTTCGTTTAGATTCGTCCCCTGCTTACTACCGACCCCGGTACCATACCGGAACCTAAGAATGGAAACATTACTAAAGTTATACCGGAATAGTTCCGGTATTGCTACACCGCGCGTAGTTTCTAGGCATGAAACGATTCACCATTACTCGCACCGTCGTATCCGGTGCCGGCATCAACGCCGAAATCGAACTGTCCGCCGCTGACGCGACCGCCGCCGAAGCGCAAGCCGCCGCGCTGTTCTCGCACGAAGTGGGCGCGATCGCTGTCTACCTCGTTACCGTGAAGAAGGGGAGCCGTTGATATGCGACCATTTAATTTCGACCCGAGAGAGGCTTTCGACGCCGCCGCCCGCGCGTTCGCCGCGTCGCCGAACGCGGATACTTTGCTCATCCTGAACGCTGTCGCTGTCGGTTTGACAAGTGTTCTCGCTATCGCCGCGACCCCGGATGCTAGCCCGGTGCCACCTGCCATGAATCAAGCGTGGAATGAACCGGACGCGGACGATTTCGCCGAGATCCGCGCTACCTTTGACCGCCCGCTTTCCGCCGCCGAACAGGTAGAGGCGAACGCGGCCATTGGCTACGCGCTACGTATCTATGTAGCAGGGGGGGAACTGCCACTCCCCATAGTGACGGAAGTCGGAAAAGTGCTTACTTTCGAGTACGACAGTTCCGACCGGCGTAGGACCAGCCCCGACTATGGCGAATGCTTCGCCGAAGCCGCGCGATTCGTGCGGGAAGGATCGCCTGTCCGGTGCTCGAACCGCGCCGGGGCAGGGACAAAGGGGACGCGCCTATGTAGAGGGGTCGGCAAGATCGGCGTGACCTTCACGGTGCGGTAGGGGGATGGCGGGCGGGGAAAATCGCCGCATCTCTCGAAACTCGTTTCGAGATTGTTCCGGGGCGGGAATCATTCCCGCCCCGCTTTCCGCTTTATCGTGAGAGCATTTAGTTTATAGGTGTGGGGAACAACATGGACAACACTATCAATGACACTTTCGGCGCGACTGTTATTGCCTATACGCGGGCTATGGCGATTGAGGACGGGGTGCTGGTGGACGTGAGCGAGTACGCGCGGTACGCCGGGTTCCGCCTGCCTGTGGCTGTCTCGGACCGCCTCCTCGCCGAAGTGACAGGGGATACGGCAATTACCGACACCACCGACCTGTCGAAACTCGCGCGGCTACTGCGCACGGCGAACGCGGCGGTGATCCGCATGCCCGATCAAAATACCGACCGGGTGTTTTTCGGGGTGCCCGGCGCGGACGGCGGGCGGGTCGCGGCGTGGATGCGCTACCACGGCGGTGACAACGGCGAGCCGGTAATGACTCTGATGCGGGTGGGGGATGACTAGACGACAAGTCGGGGCGGTTATTCCG
>JAYUUO010000096.1:0-4516 GCA_043754515.1 Armatimonadota bacterium | reverse complement strand
GTGCTCGTTTTCGCCGCCTCGCGGTCGAAACGCGCGGCGCGTTCGCGCGTGCCCGACCCGTCATCTGATTTATCGCGGAAAATGAGTATCGGGGTCGTGCTGATCGCCTTCGCGGCGAGCGGCACGTGCCGAGATGGGGTGCCGTTCGCGGCGTCCCCGGCGTCGGCCGCGGGGTATCCCCCCGCGCCGTCTCACCCGGTCTCGTTTTCGGCGGGAGTACCCTGATACTTGGACCCTTATAGTCAATCCGCGCTGGCGTTCGGCAAAGCCCGTCGCCCGCGCGGTCGCCGCCCCGAAGCGGTTGTCGTCACGCCCGAGGAGCCGCCGTGCCCGCGAGCGGAGAGGCGGATCGCCGTTGTTTGCGGCTCGCTGTTTCTCGCGGCATTACTCACCTATACGCTCGCGCTGTCCCCCCACGCGGGTGCGCAAGACTCTATCGCGCGGGGGCTGATCCCCGCCCCACCCGCGCCCATACCTGTTGATTGGAACGTCGTCGGCTCCAGCCTCCTGATCATCTGCGTCCTTACCTTCTTCAACGCGATATTCTCAATGGCGGAGACCGCGCTGACTTCGGTGCGCCGTTCGCGCGTCGAGCAACTCGTCGAAGAGAAGCGAAGCGGCGCGGAGGCGGTGAAAAGCCTCCACGATGACCCGCCGCGCTACATCGCCACGGTACAGGCGGGCATCACGCTACTCGGGTTCGCGGCGGCGGCGTCCGCGTCTATCGCCATCGCGCCCGCCGTGCAACCGCTGTTCGCCTCGCTCGGTTGGTCCGCCCGGCTCGCGCATAACGGCGCGGTAACCGCGGTCGTGATACTGGTCGCTATATTAACGCTCGTGTTCGGTGAAATCGCCCCGAAAGCGATTGCGATGCAGTCCGCCGACGTCTGGGCACTACGGCTCGCGCCGTTCGTGAACATCTGCGCGGTGCTGTTCTCGCCCCTGAACGCCATCGTGCTGGGACTCGCGAATGTCGTCGTGCGCCCTTTCGGGGCGCGGGCGCGGTTCGAGACCCCGATGATCAGCCGCGAGGAGTTCCGCTCCATCATCGAGACCGGAACCGAAAAGGGCGAGTTCGACCGCGAGGAGCAAACCATCGTAGAGAACGTGATTGACTTCTCCGAGACCCTGGTACGCTCCGTAATGACGCCGCGCATTGACATGACGGCGGTGCCGGTCGCGGCGGGCTTGCCGGAAACGTTGCAGACAGTGATCGCATCCGGGCACTCACGCTTGCCTGTCTACGAGAACACATCGGACACCATCGTCGGCATCGTCCACGCCAAGGACTTGTTGCCATTGTTCGCGGACGGCAACACGCCACTCGGCTTCAGTCTGCGGAGCGTGATGCGCCCGCCAGTGTTCGTACCGGAATCGCGCCGCGTCGCCGATCTGCTCGCCGAAATGCGCCGCTCCAAGAACCAGATCGCCGTGGTACAGGACGAGTACGGCGGCACCGCTGGGATCGTCTCGCTTGAAGACCTGCTGGAGGAGATCGTAGGCGACATCCGCGACGAGTACGACATTGACGAACCGGAGATGCGCGTTCTGAACGCGCGGGAATCGCTGGTGGACGGCCGAATGAACCTCGGCGACGTCAATGACCGGCTCGGGCTGGAGTTGTCGGATGACGAGTATACAACCATCGGCGGCCTGGTATTCGGCTTGCTCGGGCACGAGCCGACCGAGGGTGAGTCCGTTCTGCACGATGGGATCCAATTTATCGTGGACAAAATGGAAAAAGGGCGCGTTAAAACGGTGCGCACCGTACGCGCGCCGGGCGAGGTCACGGGGAAGGAACTGGCGGTGCTAGTTAGCGGCGCGACAAAGGCGTAGCCTGATGTTGCATGTGTCTATTAACCAGCGTACCGGGGAAACGCGTCGCCTGACACGGTTCCCCGGCGGCATCCTCGCCGCGCGGGTTTACGAAACGCATAACTGGCTCGACGAGATGCGCGGGCTGATCGGGGAAACGCTAAAGCCGGACGAGGCACTGATCATCCACGGGTGCCGCCAGGTACACACCGCGTTCCTGCGCCATCCCATTGACGTCGCGTTTTGCGACGACACTCAACGTCACCGCCCGCGCGTCGTCCATGTCGAAACGCTCCCCCCGTGGCGTGTCAGCCGATACGTACCGGGGGCGTCGCTCGTGATCGAGATGCGCGCGGGGAGTCCTATGACGTCGCTTCGGGTGGGCGATCTGGTTTCGCTTTTTGCGCCAGGAGAGAAAACCGGGTAGCGCGAACGCCCGTCGTCCGCGCCGCCCCCCACTCCCTAACTACGGCACCAGCACCGCGCCCGTCAGCGGCGCAAGAGTCACCGTCAGCGTGTCGTCCGCGCCCACGGTAGTCCGTGTTCCCGTCAGCGCGTCCGCAAGTCCCTTTCCGCTACGCAGTCGGGTTCGCGCCGCGTCCGAGATCGCGCCGAGTGGAATCGTCACCGTCCGTGGCTCGCGGCTCCGGTTCACCGCCACCAGCGCGAAGTCCTTGCCCAGCGTCCGCGCGAACGCCAGCGTGCCGTGCGCGTCGTCGGTCATTAGCATCGTCGCGTCGCCGGATTGAAGGGCCGGGTTCGCCTTGCGGAGCGCGATCAACTTCTTATAATGCTGTAAAATCGCGTTGCCCGGTGTCTCCTTGCGCCACTCCATCCCGCGCCGGTTGTCCGGGTCCGGCCCGCCCTCCATGCCCAGTTCCTCGCCGTAGTAGATGCTCGGCGCGCCGACCCAGGTGAATTGCAGGGTCGCCGCGAGCCGATCCATTTGCGCATTGCCTTTGCACAGTGTCAGGAATCGCGGCGTGTCGTGACTCGACAGCATGTTCATCATATTGCGCGAAACCTGCGGGGCGTAACTCGCGTTCAAAGTCGTTAAGCGGTTCAAGAACTGCGTCGGCGTCGTTTTCTCCTCGGCGAAGAAGCGCACGCAAGCGTCGCGGAACTGATAGTTCATTACCGAGTCCCACTCGTCGCCCTTCAGCCAGGGGGAACCGTCGCCCCACACCTCGCCCACGATCCAGAGGTTCGGGTCGAGTGATTTCGCCTTAACCCGCAGATCACGCCAGAAGCGCGGGTCTACCTCGTTCGCGACGTCGAGGCGGATACCGGACAGCGGCACCTTCGTCTTCCAGTAGTCCACCACGGACAGCAAGTAATCGTGCGTCGGCGGGTTCATGACGTTGAACTTCGGCATGGATGAGAACCCGAACCACGCCGTGTAGTTGGGCTTGTCGGAGATGCGCACCGGGTACGACTGGATGAAATACCAGTCCTTGTACACGGACGCCGCGCCTTTGTCCTGGATGTCCTGGAACGCGAAGAACGAGGTCGCGGAATGGTTGAACACGAAGTCCATCACGGTGCGGATGCCGCGCTTTTGTAGCCCGTTCGTCATGCGAACGAACTCGTCATTCGTGCCGAATCGCGGGTCAATGCGCTTGTAGTCGCTCGCGTCGTAGCGGTGGTTCGACGGCGACTGAAACACCGGGTTGAAATAGACCGCGTTCACGCCGAGCGACGAAAGATACGCCGCATGCTTCTCCACGCCCGCGATGTCGCCGCCGAACCAATTGAACCACTGCGGCTTGGCGTCCCACGGCTGAACGTCTTTGGGGTCGTTCGTCTTGTCGCCGTTCTCGAACCGGTCGGGGAATATCTGGTAGAACACGGTCTGCTCGACCCAGCCGGGCACGAGGAACGGCTTGTATTCCGCCGCCTTAAGCGTGAATGGCTTGGCAACATCCACGCCGCTCGTCAGCCCGTTCGCGCCGTAGTGGAATGTCGTCGGGCCGTCCATCAGGTCGAACCGATAGGACAAATCGCGTCTTCGATCCCACGGCACGCGGGTGACATAGCGGGCGTACAGTTCATCAGCGGACTGCTTCTGGAGCGGGAACGTCTTGCCGTTTACCAAGGCTATGATGCTCCGCGCGTCTCCAGGCCGCGCGCGGAGCGATAGCATGAGTTGGCCCCGGTCGTAGTTGAGCGACGGCGGGAGCTGATCGTGCAGGAGCGCGCTGACCGCGATCACGCCATCGTCGCCGCTCGCGGGGCGGTCGTAATCGGGCGGCAGGATCGTGAGCACCGAGTTCAAATTGCCCCCGCCGTCATCCTCGCTCTTTTGCGCGTGGGGATCGGGGAGCCACTTATCGCCGTTCACGACGAACTTGTACTGTTGCCGCCCGAACGGGAGCGTGGTGGTCACGAGCCACGTCACGCCGTCACTGCTTTTCGTCATCGGCAGGGCGTTCTTGTCCCAGTTATTGAAGGTCCCCGCCACACTCACCGTCTTGACGTCGGCTCCGCCGTCGGCGGGCGCGAAGGTGAAGGTGTGAGAGACGGTCGTCGGGGCGGCATCCGCGCGGGCAGGAGCCGCAAAAGTGGGTGGGGAGACAGCGAGGCCGGGTAATACGGCACAGAGAGCGTAAAGCAAGAGGCGAGAGGTGGTAAGAACGGGGGAGGGTATATTCATAGGTATCCGGCTTAACTACGCGTCCCCAATCGGTTGGGGTTCCCTTGC
>JAYUUO010000095.1:0-4547 GCA_043754515.1 Armatimonadota bacterium | reverse complement strand
GCATGGGATGTCATCCTTTTGTAGGGCTAAAGTTTGGCGACTTCATTCTACATCGGGATGACCGACTTGTTTCAACTCAAGATTCGGGTTTAGTTAATAGGGCGCGGGCGTGTCGTCGTGGGGCGTAGCGCGGGCGTGTTGTCGTGGGGCTTGCGTGTCGAGCGTGTTGTCGTGGGGCTTGCGTGTTGTCGTGCCCCCACCCCCTAACCCCCTCCCCCGCTACGCAGGAGAGGGGGGACAGGACGCGCAGGTGTTCTTTATTTTATTCAACGCTTCCTCACCGGGCCGAGCGGCAAACCTAATGTTAATCGAACACTCCGGAACGACTCGTCGGCCTATCTCGGAATCAAACAAGCCAAGAACCAATAAAAGTAAAAACACCTGCGCGTCCTGTCCCCCCTCTCCTGCGTAGCGGGGGAGGGGGTTAGGGGGTGGGGGCACGACAACACACAAGCCCCACGACAACACACAAGCCCCACGACAACACACAAGCCCCACGACAACACGCTCGACACACAAGCCCCACGACAACACGCCCGCGCCACGCCCCACGACAGACCGCCCCACGACAACACGCAAGCCCCCCGACAACCACGCCACGCCCCGCCCCAGCAAAAAACAAAAAAAGCCGCCCGCGTCGAATTAACTTCGACGCGGGCGGCACTCCCGTTTGACAAACTGCCCGCCGATAACTACCGGTCGCTAGCCCGAGCCGCCCCATACGCCGCCCCACTGCTCGGGCGCAGGAAGCCCGCCTTGAACGTTTCGATGGCCTGCTTCAGCGTCGTGGTCGCGTCGTCGGATAGTGCCTTCGTGTTCGCGATGCCGAGCGGCAGATCCGGGTAGCTCTCGTGGACATAAGCCAGCAGCCCCGTCTCGAAGGCGCGCACGCGGTCTACCGGCAGATCGTCCAGGTAGCCGTTGGTCGCGGCGAAGATCGAGATGACCTGGTCTTCGACCTCGAACGGCGCGTACTGCGCCTGTTTGAGTAGCTCCACCAGACGCTGGCCGCGGTTGAGCTGCGCCTGCGTCGCCTTGTCAAGGTCGGAGGCGAACTGGGCGAACGCCTGCACTTCGCGGTACTGGGCCAGTTCAAGCTTGATCTTACCTGCGACCTGTTTCATCGCCTTGATCTGCGCCGAGCCGCCGACGCGCGACACCGAGATGCCGATGTTGATCGCCGGACGCACGCCCGCGTTGAAAAGGTCGGCCTCCAGGAAGATCTGGCCGTCCGTGATCGAGATAACGTTGGTCGGGATATACGCCGAAACGTCGCCCGCCTGCGTCTCGATGATCGGGAGCGCGGTCAGCGAGCCGCCGCCCTTCGCGTCCGACAGTTTCGACGCCCGCTCTAAAAGGCGCGAGTGCAGATAGAACACGTCGCCGGGATACGCCTCGCGCCCCGGCGGGCGGCGCAGGAGTAGCGACACCTGGCGGTATGCGACCGCTTGCTTTGACAGGTCATCGTACACGATCAGCGCGTGCCGACCCGAGTCGCGGAAATACTCCGCCATCGCGCACCCCGAATACGGCGCGAGGTACTGGAGCGACGCGGGCGCGTCGGCGTTCGCCGCGATGATCGTGGTGTACTCCATCGCGCCCTTGGCTTTCAGCGTCTCCACGACGTTGACCACGGTGGAGCCTTTCTGACCGATGGCGACGTAGAAGCAGAAAACGTCTTTGCCCTTCTGGTTGATGATCGCGTCCAGGGCGACGGCGGTTTTTCCGGTGCCACGGTCGCCGATGATCAGCTCGCGCTGGCCGCGCCCGATGGCGAGCATCGCGTCAATGGACTTGATGCCGGTGTAGAGCGGCTCCTTGACCGGCTTGCGGTCTACCACGCCGGGTGCCATCGTTTCTAAAAGGCGGTTGCCGCTCGACGTGATCGGCCCGAGTCCGTCAACCGGCAGGCCGAGCGGGTCAACGACGCGGCCGATCAGGCCCTCGCCGACCGGCACCTCGATAATGCGCCCGGTGCGCTTCACGACGTCGCCTTCCTTGATCTTCTTGTCGTCACCGAGGATGATCACGCCGACGTTGTCTTCCTCCAGGTTGAGGGCCATGCCCATCACGCCGCCGGGGAACTCGAGTAGTTCCGCCACCGCGACGTCGCGCAGGCCGTAGACACGGGCCACGCCGTCTCCGACCTGTAGCACGGTGCCGACGCCGACTTCCTCGACGCCGTTTGAAAAGTTGACTATCTGCCGCTCCAGAATCGCGGTGATTTCGTCAGGTCTGGTTGATGCCATAAGTGTTAGTTCCTCGCCAGCATTTGTTCGTGCAAACGATCCAGTTTGCCGCGTACCGAGCCGTCAATCACGGTGTCGCCGATGCGCACCAGGACGCCGCCCAGCAGAGCCGGGTCAATTTCGGTGGAAAGTTCGATGGTTTTTCCGGTGCGCTTCTCGAGCGACACTCGCAGTGCCTCGACCTGCGCCGGGTGCAACGCTTCGGCGGTGACGGCGGTGGCGCGGGCGATGTTCTGCCGCTCGCGCACCAGCCGCTCCAGCTCGGTCGCGATTTCGCCGACCAGATCAATGCGCCGCTTGTCCGTGAGCAGGTTCAGGAAGGCCAGCGTCGCGGGCGTCGCCTCCGTTTTCAAAACTTCGGCCAGCACCGACTTCTTGCGCGCGGCGGTCACCTGCGGCCGATGCAGGAGCGACGCCAGCATCGGGTGCGTGCCGATCGTGTCTGCCACGCGGCGCATGTTATCCCGCGCCGCCAGGACATCGCCGCTGTTCAGGGCGACCGCGAGGTAAGCGGCGGCGTAACGCCGCGCTACGGATTCTTCGCGCATGGTTACGCTCCCACTTCCCCGGCGTCGGCCTTTTTGCGCGGGGCGCGCGGCTTGCGCGTGGTCGCTATTGCGTCCGCGACGTCGTCCGCCTTTTCCGCGACCGCCCCGGCGAACTCGGATGCCTGAACGCGGGCGTCGTCCACGACATCAGCCGCCTTGTCCGAAACCGCGTGGGCGATGTCGGATGCCTTGTCGCGTGCCTCGTCCCCCGCGTGCATCACCGCGGACGCGACGGCGGCGACCGCGGCCATGCCCGCCGCGACCGCCCCGGCCAGAAGACCCGCCCCGGCGGATGTCGGCTTGGATTCAACCACCGGCGTCGGCACCGCTACGAGAGTAGGCGCGACCGCCGTGGCGGTTGTCGTAGCCGTAGCGGTGACCGGCACGGACGATGAAGCGACGCGCTTCGCGTAGTCGGGGGCGGGACCGCCGCCCGACGTGATGAACTCGTCCACCAGTTTGCGCGAGCGTGCCTGATCCAGGTTGTCCCCAATGACGCGTTCGGCGGCACCGATGGCGAGGTCTGCGACCTGCTGGCGGATGGTGATCATCGCCTGCTCTTTTTCGCGGACCACTTCGGCTTCGGCGCGGGCGATCAGTTCATGCGCTCGACCGTTCGCCTCAGACAGCACCGAGTCGCGGGTCGCTTGCGCTTCCTTGATCATGTTGTTGATGCGCTCGCGCCCTTCGGCTTCGACCGCGTCGAGCCGCGCCTCGTAGTCCGACTTCAGGGATTGCATCTGCAACTTGTCCGCGTCGAGCTGGTCGTACGTCTTCTGGATGTCGCCCTGCCGCTCCTGGATCACCTTGCCGATCGGCTTGAACACCATCGCGTTGGCGGTAAAGAGGAGTAGCACAAAGCCCAGAAAGTTGACCAGTACGACCGGGAAACTGATATTGAGGTTTTGAAAAATCTCTTGCATATATTCGTCCGCGATGCTTGGAAGTCGCATCGTGCATCGTCAGAACAGCGAACCGACGGAACCGGGTTTCGCGCCATATTGCGCAAACCCCGATTAGTAGAGCCACCCGACGCGCGGCGGTTTAAACCCCGCCGCGCGACGGTTATTTGTCGTTTTAGCGAGCCGGCGCGGAGGCGGTGGCCATCTGCACGGCCTGGTCGGCTGTGATCGCCGGGAACCGCCCTGAAAGGATAAAGAACATCAGTAGCGCGTAGATAACGAGCGACTCGATCAGCGCGAGGGCGATAATCATAGCGGTCTGAATCTTACCCGCCGCTTCCGGCTGTCGTGCGATACCCTCGAGAGCCGCCGCCGCCGCGTTCCCCTGACCGATACCCGCGCCGATAACCGCGATAGGCAACCCGATACCGGTTGCGAGTGCTAACATACCCAGATAGAACATAAGGTTTCCTCGTTTCGATTGTCGCCGGTTTGGTACCGGCGCATTGACTGGTTATTTTCTTCACCGATTGAAAGCGGTGTAAGTCTTAGTGAGCCGGAACATGCGCCCCGAACTCGTCTTGAATATCGTCGTCTTCCCGGCCGTGTCCGTGATCATCGTGGTCACCGAGCGAGAGGGCGATGTAGGCGCAGGTCAGGATGGAATACACCGCCGCCTGCACCAGCCCGCCGAACACGCCGAAAACAAGCATTGGGAACTGGAACGGGATCAGGCCGTAGACCGCCGTCACCGACAGCGACGCCAGCACCGCGATAACCGTCTCCTCGCCGAACACGTTCCCGAAGAGCCGGATGGAGAGCGAGACCGGCTTCACCAGCGCGCCGAT
>JAYUUO010000094.1:0-4572 GCA_043754515.1 Armatimonadota bacterium | reverse complement strand
ATGGTAGACTGCAAAAATGCGATTCGGCGATCTACATATTGTGTTTCTGCAGTTGCAGACCCCATATATTGTGTAAAATGGGGCTGAATAGTTACTATTATTTAACCCGACGCTTTACCAGTTGAGGAAAGATTCATTTTGTCGCACCGGCGCGCATCCGATTGACAGCGGGCCACTGAACGCGCTATAATACTCTACGCAATGAACACCTTATCCCGCATGATGGAGCGTGACCTCCCCTCCCGACCGGAAACGAGTCGGAGAGAGAGGCTACTTCCGCTCGCGGGTCTATCCGATAGGGGCCTGTTCGCGGCGAGGATACATCATCTACGGCATCAGCCGAGCCTACGCCTGAGAACGACCTCGTTTCGTTAAAGCCCGCCTGCCGACAGCCTCGGTAAGCGGGCTTTTTTGTTGGGGAAGATGCGACCCTTTAGCGGAAACCTTCCCCGGCGCGATAGCGGTAATACGTATAGGAAAGAGGGTTGGGCAACGAATGAGCCAGGAAGTTCTTGTTTTAAACAGCGACTACGAGCCGCTTAACGTTTGTAACCTGCGGCGCGCGCTCCTGCTGGTCTATTCTGGCAAGGCAGATATTCTGCACGCGCGTGAAGACGCCGAAGGGCGTGTCATGGAGTTACGAACCGTTAGCGGGGAACGTTTCGCCGCCCCGTCCGTCGTGCTCCTACGCTATCACGTGCGCCGCCCGCTCCCGGAACTCAAGCTGTCCCGGCGCTCGGTCTTCGCGCGGGACAACTACACGTGCCAGTACTGCGGCCTCGCGGGCAAAGACCTGACCATTGACCACGTCCTGCCCAAACGCTACGGCGGGCCGATGACGTGGGAGAACCTGGTCACTTGTTGCCGCAAGTGCAATACGAAAAAAGGCGACAAGCCGATGGAGAAGGTCGGGATGCGGCTGGCGCGGGCACCGCGCCGCCCGCGCTACACGCCGTACATCTCGCTCAACAAGTACGTCGCGGGCACCCGGCACGATGTGTGGAAAGACTACCTACCGGTCTTCACGGACATCAACGGCGTAGTGAAGTAGTGCCCCGCCCAACAATAAGGAAGAACCGCCCCCCGCTGATATAGCGGGGGGTGGTTCTTCCTTATTGTTTTCCTTGACTATCCCTTGACCGCGCCCGTGGTTAGGCCGGCGACGAACTCCTTCTGCAGGGCGAAGAACAGTACCACCACCGGTAGCACCGACAGCAGGGTTCCGGCCATCAGCATCCCGTATTCGTTGTTATACAGACCCGTCATCTGGTTTAGCGCGATGGGCAACGTGAATCGCTCCGGCGAATGAAGGAGGATCTGCGGCCACAGGAAACTGTTCCATGTTCCCATGAACGTCATGAGACAGAACGCGCCGATCATGGGCCGCACAACCGGCATCACTACACTCCAGTAGATGCCGAACTCCGTACAGCCATCTATGCGCGCCGCATGTATTAACTCGTCGGGCACCGCTTGTATCGCCTGGCGGAACAGAAACATCCCGAAAACAGACACCGCTCCGGGGATAATCAGGCCCGTATATGTGTCAATAAGTCCCAGCCGGAAGTACAGTTCGTAGGACGGCGCGAGTGTGATAGTCCCCGGTATCAGAAGCGTTGCCACCATCAACCCGGTGATGAACCCCTTCCCTTTAAACTCATGCTTCGCCAGGGCGAACCCGCCGAGCGATGAGAAGAAGAGTTGCACCATCACCGTCGCGCATGTCACGAAGGCACTGTTCATAAAGTAGCGCAGGAACGGCACCTTGGCAAAAAGGTCGAAGTAGTTTTGCGTCGTCGGATGCGGCGAAAAAAACGGAAACGAGAACATCTCGTCGGTCCGCTTCGTGGTCGCCGCGATAAGCCATACGATCGGCACCAGGGTTACCAGGCAAACCAATGTGAGTAATGTGTAGATCGTCACACGCGACAGCGTGCCCACCGCCGACACGCTCTCACCCCCCTGTTTTATGGGAAGTACCGCCATGAGTTCTAATCACTCGCTTTCTTAAAACCGCCGGACAACGTAACCTGCAACAGGGTGATGAACAGGATGCCGAGGGAGAGCGTCCAGCCGACCGCCGCGGCGAAGCCCAGATCGCCGTTTACGAAGCCGTTGTTGTACATATACATCATTACCGTCAACCCGGAGTTGTCGGGACCCGCGCCGCCCAGAAGCAGTTGGGGTAACTCGAAGAGTTGGAACGAACCCATCGTCGCCGTCACCAGAACGAAAATCAGCACCGGCTTGATACCCGGGATCGTGACATTAATGAACTGATCCCACGCGCCCGCGCCGTCAACCCTCGCCGCCTCGTACAACTCTTTGTCCACCCCTTGCAAGGCGGCGAGGAAATAGATCATGTTATAGCCGACATACAGCCAGAGCGACGTGATCACCAGGGCGGGCATCACGCGAGCCGGGTCGTCGAGCCACTTCGTGTCGGCGTTGAACCCGCCGCGTGTTATCCATTCTAAAAACCGGTTCAGAATCCCGAACTGGGGCTGGAAGATTTTGCTGAACAGCACGCCGACGAAAACCTGGCCCATCAGGTTCGGCGAAAAGATGGCCCACCTGTAGAACTCCCGCCCCTTCAGCCAGGGTTGGGTCATTAAAATGGCGAGGCCGAGCGCGAGTGGCAGTTGCAGGAAGATCCCCCAGAGCGCGTAGGTCACGGTATTGCCGACCGCCTTATAAAAGTCCGCGTCGCGCAGGAGAAACGCGAAGTTCGCGCCGCCTACAAATGCGGAGTCTTTAGGGCCTGCCGTAGCGTAAAACGCCAGCGTCAGAGATTTAACGAGCGGGTAGATGCCGAACACCGCGAACAAAATCAGAAAGGGCGCGACGAATAGGTACGGCGCGGCCTTCTGCTGGAAGCGTTGCCAACCTCCGTTGCGGTATGTTTTCGCCACCGGGCGGGTTGTGGGCGCGGCGGCTTCGATGCTTGTCGTTGTCATTTCGTGTCTGTTCCCGCATGTGCCTTGTCGTAGTCAGGATTGCGTGTCATTACCAGTCGCACGTAGTCCGCCTTCTGCTTCAGCGTCTTGCGAACATAGGCATCAAATCCCTTGTCACCGTTCGCCTTGTAATACGTCACGCAGGAGATGACCGCCTCACCCATCTTGCCCTTCGCGGTTCCCAGAAACGGGGAACCGAACTGAGGCGGAACCTGCGGCGCGAGATCGGCGAATGTCGTGCCGAGCGGTTGATTGCTGAAATACGAGTTAGGTTTTTTGAACGCCGGTAGATTCCAGGCGGATTTCACCGGCGGTATGATGTTCGTGTTGGCGAACCGCGTCGCGAGATCCTCGTCTTTGGTGTAAAGGAACTTGGCAAGCTCCCAGGCTAGTTCCTGATGCTTGCAGGCTTTCGTGATGCCCATCATCGTTCCGCCACCCGTCGAAGTGTGTCGCCCCCCCGGCGTGAACGACGGGATCGGCATCAGTGCCATCTTGCCCCGCGCTTTGCCGACTTCATTCTCCAATATCTTGGTGCGCCAGTCGGGGACGAAGAGCGACATCAGGTAGCCGGACTCGATAGCCTGGTTCGATTCCGAGCCGAAATAGCCAAGGGCGTTCCCGATCCGCTTGTCACCGGCGACGAGCGGGATGTACCACTTCACGGTCTCGACGGCGGTCTCGTTATCAAAAACGCACTGACCGGACTCGTCGAAGTAGCCGCCCCCCTTTTGGAACAAAATGGTGTCAAACGGGATGTTAGCCGTCTCCCCCATCTCGATCATATATCGCTTGTTGGCTCCCGTGGTGCGCGTCAACCGGCGACCGATGGCGATAAACTCGTCCCATGACGTCACCTTAGCGAGATCAATGCCTTCCGCATCGAACAGGTCCTTGCGGTACGCGATTTGTACGGGGTGGACGTCGTGGGGAAGTCCGAAGATGCGCCCCCGCGTCGTATACGAGGAGAAGCGTGACGCGACCATCTTTTCCTTCCAGCCTTCGCGGTTGATCCGGTCGGTAAGATCGATGAAGCCTATATTGGTGAGCGAACCACGGAAGAACGTTCCCGCCGTGCCGATCTCCGTTTCCACCATGTCGGGGACATCAAGGTTCGACCAGAACGCGGCGCGTAGCCGCTGGCCCGTCGCCTCCCCGGACACCAGTTGCAGATCAACGGTAACGCCGGGGTGGGTGCGCTCGAACTCCGGTATCGCCTTTTTGTACGACTCGAAGTGCGGTTTGGCGAACGTCCAGAAGGTGATGGTCGCGTTTTTTTTGGGGATTGGTTGCGCGGCAAGAAACGCCCCGGAGCCGAGCGCGAGGGCGAGCAAAGCGAATGCTGCCCCGCCGTAAGGAAATCGTTCGATAATGGAAGCCAATAAAAAGTCAGCCTTTGGTCTCAGAAATTGTGATCGGTCACACCCCGTGGCGACATCGCCCCCAAGAAGTTCAGCCTATTATACGGCATATCTAAAACTTCGTCCCGCGCCGAACGGTCGGGGAGTGACGAAATTCGAGTGATAAGAAATTGCCATCCTGTCTCAGATTCTCCTCTGCCCGCACTGCGGCACGGACAAGCCCCAGGTCAAGAACGGCACGGCACCGAGCGGCA
>JAYUUO010000093.1:0-4629 GCA_043754515.1 Armatimonadota bacterium | reverse complement strand
GCGAAATACGCCCACGAACTCGTCTGCCTCGGCAATGTCTACGGCACGGGCGTCAAGATGCCGTTCACGCTCCGGCACTTCGGCAAGGGCGAGGGCGGTGCGGGCGAGGCATACCACATCGGCGTGTTCGGCAAAACCGGGTCGGGCAAGTCGGGACTTGCGGCGTACATGCTGTTCGCGTACGCGCGGCACCGCAAAATGGGCATCCTGTTCATTGATCCTCAGTCGCAGTTCTCGACCGATAAGGGCTTGCCGTTCCCGCTCCACAATGCGCTCCGGGCTATCGGGCGTGAGGTGCAGACGTTCCAGATGGCGACGCAAGTACGTCTCCGCGAGTCGGTGCCGCAGTTCTGCAACCTGCTGAAGAAGGCGAACTTCTACCGCTTCATCGGCGTTCGCAACCCCGAAAACGTCGAGATCGCCGAGGAGGTAATGGCGAACTGCGTGCGCAAGACACTCGAATCTCCGAAAACGTCGCTCGACGCCGCGCCCGCCGATCTGATGAAGCGTGCCCTGGAACTATTCGTTTCCGAGCCGAAATCGCTGGAACGCGTCTACTCGGGCAAGGAGCGGCGCGAGCAGCTAGCCGACCGGATCCGTGTCATCTTGGCCGACGAGGCCGAACTCGCCGAATTACAAACCGGCTTCACGGCGGTGCTCGACCTGTTTCAGAAGGTTGACAGCAAGGGGCGCGAGCGGACGCCGCTCTGGGGGATCGTGGCATCTGTCATCAACGCGCCGGAGGGCGGGGCGGGTTCCGCGCAGCCGATCGTGTTCCTCGACATCAACGTTGGCACGGGCGAGTCGGCGTTTAAGGATGATGAAGAGATCAAGGCGTTAATCCTGCGCGAGATCGCGAACGCCCTGAATATCGAAGGCGACAAGGCGTTCAAACAGAACCGGCAGTTAAACGTCCTGGTCGCGCTGGATGAGGCGCACCGGTTCGTCAAGAACTACACGCGTAGCGGCGACGAGTCCGAAATGGCGGGCTTGACGAAATCGTTCGTGGACGCGGTGCGCACCACGCGCAAGTACGGACTTGGCTACATGTTCATCACGCAAAGTCTGGCGAGTCTGCACCGCGAGATTATCGGGCAGTTGCGCCTGAACGCGTTCGGCTATGGCTTAACGGCCGGCGCGGATCTGGCGTCGCTGGAAGAGCTGGTCGGTGATAAGGAGGTACTGTCGCTCTACAAGTCGTTTGTGGATCCGCAGTCGCGCCGCCAGTTCCCGTTCATGTTTACCGGGCCCGCGTCTCCGCTCTCGTTCACAGGGATGCCTCTGTTCGTGCAGATGTTCACCAGTTTTCGCGACTTCTGCGTCGCAAACCCGCGTTGGACGAAGACGGCGGCGGACGATATTGAGAACGCGCCGAAGCCCGCTCCGGTGATCACGACCGAGCGGGGGTTCGGGTCAAGCGAGGCGTTCAACTCGGCGCGGGACGCAGATTTCGACTGAGTGCCATAGATGTAGCGCGTAAATTCTATTTGTTGCGATCTGACAGCATCTCGCAACATCTCCGACAGCGGCGGGTCTCTAGAGGCATGAGAAGACAATACACGTTCGGCGAGACAGTGATAATGGTGGGGCTATTTCTGGTACTGATGGGGGAATCAAAGCGTTCGAGGTTGTTCCCGCCTTATCCTCCTCCGGGATAAACGGCACCATGCAGATCCAATATAACCGGAGTGGTTATACCGAGGCGTCGCCAATCAAAAAGGAGCTAGGAATAGTGCTTCTGCTTTGCGCGTCAGGATTGGTCATCTTCGCTTGTGGCCTCTACAAATCAATGGCCGATGGTGACTGATCTCATATGGTTTCGAGTTGAAAAGGTAGAGGGACTACTACGATCTGTGTCACGAGCGCAAGTTGAGTCACGGGATGGTTCTGTGAGGAGAAAGAGGTACCATACGAGGTGCGCAAGGCAGTGCGGTGCCTTCGCGGGTTCCGGGCACTCGCGGATTACGTGCCGACGAGCGACTTAGGCGGAACGACCGCTCTGGAAGCGATACGAGACATCAATCGTGTATTTGAGATTTCATGAGTAGTCGAATGAGCGAGGAAAACATAATCGAGTTGTCGCAATGTCACCTCGGTGAGTGGAAGCCGGACGGTGTTCCTATTCAGGTTGCCGTAGACAAAGAGTAAGTCACGAGGGCGACTCTCGGTATGTACCGGTACGCCTCATAGGGACCGTTCCAAAGCAATATCACTACATTGACGCGCTCGCCGAAGTGGGGATAGACATTGTGGACACGGAATATCCAGACTTTTTGTTCGTGCCAGTAGGCACTATGGCGCCTGAAAATGTACTCGACCAAAAATCTTAAGACGATAGACACTTTCGCGCTGGTACTTGTCGGCATCGGCCTGTTCTTCTTAGCCGTCGCGCTACATCCATTCTGGACTGATGCCGAGGAACTGCTCGACTTTTTTGGTTCACGCAAGCCGCAGTTGTTGATCCCGCCCTTCGTGGAAGGGATGTTATTCCTGTGTATGGGGGCGGTACTCGCGGTCTCCGTCGCCAGGTTCAAGAAGCAGATGACCACGCCCAAACATTTATGAACAAGATACTCCTTTCCCTCCCGAAAAACGAGAACGTTGGCATCGCCTTTTCCGGCGGCCTCGACACGTCCGCCGCTATCGCCTGGATGCGGCACCACGGCGCGGTCCCGTACACGTACACCGCGAATCTCGGTCAGCCCGACGAAGCCGACTACGACGCGATCACGCGCCGCGCTATGGAGTACGGTGCGGAAGCCGCGCGGCTGGTAGACTGCCGCGAAATGCTGGTCCAGGAAGGGCTTGTCGCGCTCCAGTGCGGCGCGTTCCACATCGAGTCGGCGGGGAAACGCTACTTCAACACCACCCCACTGGGTCGCTGTGTCACCGGAACCGTGCTGGTGCAAACCATGCGGGAGGACGGCGTGAGTATCTGGGGCGACGGCTCGACATATAAAGGCAACGACATCGAGCGTTTCTACCGGTATGGCTTGATGACGAACCCTGATCTGCGCATCTACAAGCCGTGGCTCGATCAGGATTTCGTGCGCGAGATGGGCGGGCGCAAGGAGATGAGCCAGTGGCTGACCGAGCACGAATTCGATTACAAGATGAAGGCGGAGAAAGCGTACAGTACCGATAGTAATATTTGGGGCGCGACGCACGAGGCGAAAGACCTGGAGTTCTTGCACAACGGTCTGCGGATCGTGGAGCCGATCATGGGCGTCCGATTCTGGGACGATGCCGTGGTTATCGCGCCGGAAGAGGTTTCGGTCGAGTTCGATCAGGGGGTGCCGGTGTCATTGAATGGTACGTTGTTCGCGTCAGCGGTGGATCTGGTGATGGAGGCGAATGCCATCGGGGGGCGACACGGCCTCGGCATGTCGGACCAGATCGAAAACCGGATCATCGAAGCGAAGAGCCGCGGTATTTATGAGGCTCCTGGCATGGCGTTGCTGTTCGTCGCTTATGAACGGCTACTGGCCGCGATCCACAACGAGGGGACGATGGACAACTACCGCTCAATGGGGCGGAAACTCGGACGTCTGTTATACGAAGGGCGCTGGTTCGACCCGCAATCGCTGATGCTCCGAGACGCCCTGCAGAAATGGGTCGGTCGTGCCGTCACCGGCACCGTGACGATAGAACTCCGCCGCGGGGACGACTACTCCCTACTGGACACGGCGGGGCCGCACATGACTTACGTGCCCGAACGGCTTTCGATGGAGCGGGTGGAAGAGGAGCCGTTCTCGCCGCTAGACCGGATTGGGCAACTCGCCATGCGGAACCTGGACATCTTGGACTCGCGCGAGAAGCTGTCAGTGTACAGTGAGATAGGCGTACTCCCGAGCGGCGGGATGCGCGGGCTACTGACAAACAGGGTGTCGGTGCCGAGCCTGGACAATAAGCCGCCGGAGGGCGGCGGACAGTAAGGCACCGGTCCCTTTTCTTAATCATAGTTTGTGGAACGCCCGAAAAAAACAGCACCAATATAGCAAATCCAATTAAAATTGTTCATCGCGCGAGTATCCACAATGTTCGTAAAACGCTCGCATTTGCTCGGCTGTCACTCCCGTCAAGGCTTGCTCCATTCCCGGACGCAACGTCGCGTAGTACCGATACTCTTCCCGACGTAAATGCGCTTTCATTTCTTTCCAAGCAAACTCAATCGGCGAAAAATCTGGCGAATACAGCGGCAGAAACAGTAACCACGCTCCTCTGGTTCTGACCAGTGCCCGCGACAACCCTCGGGAATGCACCGCCGCGTTGTCCCTGATCAAAACATCCCCCGCCTCTAAACACGAAAGAACACTATCGAAAACAAAATCGGTCACCGTGTCGGCTTTGACCGAACCTTCTTGGATTCGCCAGCAGAGCATTTTTCTGAGGCTACAAACGCCGATAACACTCTGGTTTTTACCGCGATTGCACGGCACGGCTTCTACGCACCGGTCACCGCGCTTTGCCCACCCGTACAAGCGTGTGAAAGCTCGATGACGTCCTGATTCATCCAAAAACGTGAACTTTGATGCCGGAACCGCGCGGATTTCCCGCCGGAATGCCTCGCGTTTCACGGCGTCGCATTCACTGGCAATAATTGTCTTTTTTTGAACGTGTAGCCCCGCC
>JAYUUO010000092.1:0-14283 GCA_043754515.1 Armatimonadota bacterium | reverse complement strand
TTAGCGACACAAAAGCCGTTCCCTGTTAGCTCAGCGGCAGAGCACTCGGCTGTTAACTGAGGTGTCGGTGGTTCGAATCCACCACGGGGAGCTTGTTTATGTAAAAGCGCCGCGCGGAGTACGTTGTACTCCACGCGGTCTTTTCGTTTGTCATCATCACCAGAAGCGATACAGCAGTATGAGTAACGCGAACGACCGGGGGCGGGCTTCACGGGCGGCGATTGACTATTCGGAAGCCCTTTCCGGGGCGCGTCGCATTCAGAACCCATGGTACCGATCTCAGGCTCTCACCGCCGTCGCGCGGCACGCGCCCGAGGGCGCGCTACCGACCTTATGCAAGGAAGCATTCGCGGCGGCGCGGGAGTGCAAGGACGCCTACCGCCAGGTTAGCGTCGTCGCGTGGATCGCCCGCGCGTTGATCGAGCGCGGCGCGACCGAGTTGCTGAAGCCGCACCTGTTGACCGTTCTCGCGAACGTCCCCAACATCACGCCGCCGCCGAGCCAGGTGGAGGCTCTTTTCTCGCTCTGGAACGCGATTCGCGTAGTGTCTTCGCTTCGCCAGCCGGTTTTCGCACTGCTACTCCGGGCGTGCGAAACGGCGAACTCGTGGCGGGCAGGACGCGCGATGCGGGAGATCGTCCAGACCATCGCCGGGGGGGATCCCGCTCTGGCTGAGGAAGTATGGAGTTGGATGCCGGAAACCCGTTACAAGCGGCAGGCGCGGCGTCGGCTTGACGCGGGGGGCTGACCTATTCTCGTTATGTGCCACCGCCCGCGCTAACCATGCCGCAACCGCGACGGTTTGATTTCTGTTGGCTCGCATCCGACCACTTGCTCCTACAGAAATACCGCGTGGGCAGGACGCACTCCGCGTAGCGTTCTCATTCGACGACTTGGGACAACCCGGAAAGCAGTGTAAGCACTTCGGCGAACACGATTCGTCGCCGTTTTTCGTCCTCCCAAAGCACATCCATAGTTGTCGCGTTGTGCTCGCCCGCCGCCCAAGCCGATTCGTCCGCGTACGCCGCTTCTATTAGCCGGTTATTTTTGTATATCAGATTTTCGACACACCACTCGCACTCGGACTCGCCGCATTTGTAAACGCGGGCGTGTTCCCGCCCCTCCCCACGCAGGATGCGCCCGATCCGGTAGTATCCCCTCTTCGGCAGATCAGCCCGGTCGTGGATACGCGGGATGTAAGTGCCGCCCTCGCGAAGTCCTGACTGATTGCGGTTATAATTCCGGATAGCGGCATCCACGAGGTCCTGATTTATTCGCGCCTTCTTGAGCAACCGGTCGCCGCGATTCTTCATATATGCCTCACGAGTTTCATGGTCGCTGGTCACGTTTTTCGCTCAGCCGCCCGCGTCGTCACTGACATCCGACCGAAACAGACCCACGAAGCCATCGCGCTCGGAGACGAACACGATGGAAAGCCCATCGGGGCTGAACCTGGGATCGTGGTCATAAAGATCGTCGTCAGTGACTTTATGGATGACACCCGTTGCCACCTCTAAAACGCGGATGTCCCAATTCCTCCTGCCCTCCTCGAACCGCTCATCACACGAGGAACAGTAGACGATATGTCGTCCGTCGGGGCTAAAGCTGCCGATGCGGTTGACACTGTTGCTGTCCTCTAGGCGGCGAGAGCCCGAGCCGTCTGTATCCACGAGGTGGAGGTTAAGCCGGTACCGCCACTTCGACCGCTTGACGCAGGCGTCTAGTTCCGCGTGCGCTGTGAAGGCGATCCGTTTCCCGTCGGGGTGCCAGACGGGGGCGGCACAGTCATCCGGCAAATCGGTCAGGCGTGTTATCCCTGTCCCATCGGCGCGCATCACACAAACCTGAAACGGATGCTGTGCCTGCCCGTCGTAGTCGGACGAGACGAACGCGATCTGTGTCCCGTCAGGGCTGTAACAGGGCGATTGATTCCCCACCCGGATGTGAGATTCCGGGTCGCCGGTTTGTTCGTGATAAGTGTGCGTCAGATGCGTCATCTCTCCGCCGTTAGCGGCGATCCGGCAGAGGTTCGTGCCGCCCTTCCGACACAATTCGCACACGATCTGCTGACCGTCTGGACTGAGTGTGGGGCGCATCATGTGGTGCAGGGCGGCGTCTGTCACCCGTGTTTGTTCCGCGGTGGCAACGTCAACGCGGCAGATACTTGACTTCTCCCCGTCGCTTTCGGAGAGGGCATAAACAATATGTGCCCCATCAGGCGTAAACCACAGGTCGTAATACGCGTCGTCGCGCGGTCTCCTTGACTTCGTAAGACCCGGGAGTGTGAGGCGCGTCAAATGACCGCCATCGCTGTTCATGATTCCGATGGCGGAACCCCGACGGCTGTCGAACGCGAACGCGATCCGCCCGCCGTCGGGGCTAAACGCAGTGCTGGTAAAGTGAATGTCGGGGGCCCCGGCGTGGCGTCGGAACGCCGCCAGCCGTCTCGGCTCGGTAAAGGTCATAGTTCGTTTGTGTGTTTGCGTTCCCGATGTAACGCTTGCCGTCGGTGTTGATCTCGATCGTTGGCCTGACCCGGGCGACTCCGTTTTTATTTCCGCGCTTGAGCCAGGAGGCGTTTCGAGATTGTAGTCAGGCAACGTTGGCTACCCGTCCCTTTATCGCTGGCGTACCGAACGCCGCTAAATGGCTTGCGGTTTTACTTGTTCCGAGTGGTGAACGCACCCCGCTGATCTGGTACGGGGCGGATGGCTTGCCGTTCGCCCGATGAGCATGCGAATCGTCGTCATCGCTAGATGAATTCGACTGAAGGCAACCCGCTCAACTCCGTCGCCGCCGCTGAACCGACCGCAGTTCCGCGAGCAGGTCGCGCCCGCCGTTTTGCCAGTCGAGCGGCGGCGTCTGCATCTCGCCCGGCTTGCAGAAGCGCGACATCCCTGCCGCGAGGAGCGACGACCGCCAGCAGAACGGGGATACGTCGGACATGCGCCCGCTCACCCCCACGCACGAGACAATTCCTTTGACTGGCTCCAGTAGCGATTGAAGTAGCGGCATCGTTTCGCGCTCGGACGCGTCGCGATGGTCGGTTAACGGCGACACGTAAATCACACAACCGCCAACGGGCGCGGGAAAGGGAACCGCGTTCGTGGTCGTGATCACTGTCCAGCGCAGGGTGGAGTCCCCCTCGACGTGATGCCCCGCGAACAGCGCGGTATCACGCGCCTCGCGCACGGCCCGCGCGCTCGCCGCGTCCGTTACGGGCGAAAGATCCCACGCCTTCGCCTGCTTTGCAAGAGCAGCGGGTAGCGTCGCCGTGCCGAAGTGCTCGACATCAAGCCCGTAGATGATGTGCGGCGATAGACAGCCTTGCTGGTTATACATCAGTACGTCCCGCGCGAAGCCACGCGCCGCCGTGCCATGCCGCCCGAAATCGGTAAGCAGGCCCAGACTCACCGCGTGTCCGTAGCCGAAGAACGGAACGCCAGGCGGCGTCCGCACCCGTAGCGCGGCGATGGCGACGTCGGAGCCATACACGATCACCGCGTCCGCGTCCGCGAGCAGGGCATAGGTGCGTTCGTCCTCGCCGGGGAAGTCGTGAAGAGAGATGCGAGCGGCGAGTCCGGGATCGGCGTCGCGCAGGGACTCCACGAACAGCCGCGTCCAGACGCTCTCGTCGCGCGACAGCTTGACGCGGATGGGGGACGCGCCCGCGAGGAGACAGGCAACGAGCGGCGACCAGGCGAGCAGCGGGGTGTTTCCTGCCAGGATTAGGGTTACAGCAAGGCGTGCGTCGGTCGCGTCATGCCCCCACCCCCCGGCCCCCGCCATCCCCGGTAACAGCGCGGCGAGCGACAGCCGAACCTGCGCCCATGGGAACGCTGACCCGTCCGGCGGCATCCATCCGTCATCGAGACGCGCCCGCCAGATCTCGGCGACCCGCGCTAGTGCCACCGCCGTTCGCGCCGCGTCTGTGTTGAAACTCATACCCGATCTGCTCTCCTTACCAGGCGTCAGTCACCGCCCCCGGCGATATAATACCGTCACTGGGAACCGACGACCCCCTATCCGTGTAAAACGTTCGTATGCCGACGCCCGCCCCCGCGCACGGCGGGAACCGGCTTTCTTTCCGACCTGTTACGTTAGAGACACATATAGAAACGAGTATCCAAACCTATTATGGCACGACGAGATAACGACCGAGAGAACACACGAGCGACACGCACCCGTACCGCCGCCGAGGCGGAAACGCCGCGTAGCTTGGAGGACGAAGACCGTCCCCTGTACGAGACGTCCATCCGCTCCGTCGCCGTTGTGGACGAACTGCTGACCATGACGCCGCCGAGCGACCAGAAATACCAGTACCTGCTACTCCTGCGCCACCAGATAGAGGTGGACGAACGACAGATGCAGGAAGCGCAGAAGGTGATCGCGGAGTACGACGAAGCGTACAACAAACTGACCGCCCCCGCGAACCGGATCGCAACGTTCATGGGCGATATTGACGGCGAGGATGTGGTGCAAATCGCGCTGGGCGACACCGAGTTCATCTCGAATGTTGACCCGAAGTACGACCGCGCGAACAACCCGATCGAGCCGGGCGACCGCGTCCGCGTGAACGAGGCGTACGCCGTGGTCAAGGGCATGGGGCCGCACCCCGCCGGGCCGCTGGTCAAGATCGCCGAAGTCCTCGACAACGGCCGATTGCGCGTTTCGATGGACTCGCAAGGCATGAACTCGCGCATCGTTTCGCGGGCCAAGAAGCTGGAAACGTCGCCGCTCAAGACCGGCGACGAAGTGCGAATGGACCCGTCGTTCAAACTCGCCCTGGAGCATTTCGGCGCGAAGGAGAACCGTGAGTACTTCCTGGAAGAGATCAAGCCGATCCCGTGGAGCAAGATCGGCGGGCAGGAAGAGGTTATCTCGGTAATTCGGGACGCCATCGAACTGCCACTGGTGTACCCCGAGTTGTACGAGAAGTTCGGTAAGCGGCCGCTCAAGGGCATCCTGCTGTACGGCCCACCGGGATGCGGCAAGACTCTTATCGGCAAGGCGACCGCGTATAACCTGACCAAGGAGTACAACGAGCGCACCGGCGAGAACGTGAAGGAGTACTTCATGTATATCAACGGGCCGAAGATCCTGAACATGTGGCTGGGCGAGTCCGAGCGGCAGGTGCGCGAGATCTTCTCGACGGCGCGGGAGAAGGCGAAGGACGGCTACCTCGTTTTCATCTTCATTGATGAGGCGGAGAGCATCTTACGCACCCGAAACAGCGGGCGGTTCACGAACATTTCCAACACGGTTGTGCCGCAGTTCTGCGCCGAGATGGACGGTCTGGTGTCGTCCGAGAACATCGTGGTCATGCTGACCTCGAACCGACCGGACTACATTGACCCGGCGATCCTGCGACCGGAGCGTATTGACCGGCGCGTGCGGGTCAAGCGGCCCGACCGCAAGGCGGCGCGCGAGATTCTGGCGATCTACGTGAACGAGGATCTGCCGCTAGCGGGCGAGGAACTGGCAAAGCATGACGGCGACCGGGCACGCACCGCGCAGTCGCTCGTGGACGCGACTATCGCCTATATATGGCGCAAGGACGGCGATACGGAGTTCCTGGACGTCTTCCAGCGCAACGGCGGCACGGAGCGGCTGTACTGGAAGGACCTGGTGTCAGGCGCGTTATTGTCATCGCTGGTGGAGCGGGCGAAGGACTTCGCGATCAAGCGGGCTATCGAGGCGAAGGACTTCGAGAACCCCGGTATCACCGAAGCCGACCTGAAGAAGGCGGTGACAATGGAGTTCAAGGAGAACGAGATCTTCCCGAAATCGGACGCGGTGGAAGACTGGCTCCTGCTCCTGGATCAGGCACCGGAGAACGTGGTGAACGTGAAGCCGATCCGCGACGCGACGCGCGGGCAGGGTTCGGCGAAGGCTCCGACCGGGGTGATCTAGTTCCCGGTCGCGGAATGGGGGAAGCCCGGTTGCGAACGAATCGCAACCGGGCTTCTCTTTTGCCGGGGGCAGGGATGATAGAATAGTTTGAATGACTGCTTAAGCTTTCTTCGGGCAATACGGGAGGACGTGGACTACCGCCCCGGCTTGACTGTAAGCAAAGGCACTACGCTCGACTGCATACATCGCGCGTCTACCGTGTTACGACTGTTGGGGGTAAAAGCAGATGAATCAAAGTAAAGAACAAGTAGCCTCGCTCGTCGCCGCCTATCTGAAGGGGTTTCTCATCGGCGACATCACCCTGACCGTGGATGCCGAGGGTATCTGGCGCGGCGCACTTTCGTGGCGCGTCCCGGTGCGACCGTCGCGCTGGCCCGACCGCATGACCGACTACTACGAATCGCTCGCCAACGTCGAGCAAGCTATCGCCGAACAGGAAAGCGTCCCGATCCTGCTGGCGACCGGCGAACCGATGGTGTCTTAGGGCGGTGCCAGCTCGTCAGTCACGGGAGGCTTTGGCACGGCGAGCAGGAACGGAAGAGCGTGACGGCGGGGTTCTCACTGGTAGTGAACGTGAAGCCGATCCGCGACGCGCCCGTTACACAACGGTATTACGACGCTAGGATCGAATCGCCTCTCCGTCGTCATCTAACCCGGCACCCCGGCATCGGAGCACGGCGGTATAATAGAATCCGGCCGGCGAATCGCTACGCAGGCTGGGCTTCCGCTTTCGAGGATGGCGGTGGGGGAACACAATGCCTGATGTTTTGGAGCCGATTACGAAACGAACATTACCGCCCGGAAAGTCGGCGTCGGGCGGCGAAGTACTGACCCTACGTGGCGTTTCGTTTACCACGTTCGCGCGCCTCGCGGCGGAACTGGGCGATTCGTCGCGCCCGCGCCTCTGCTATGACAATCCTCTGCTGGAGTTACGCATGCCGTCCGAAGAACACGAGGAGTTGAACCGTGTTGCCGCTCTGATGGTCACCCTGATCTTCGGCGAGTGGGACGTCGAAGCCCGCGATCTGGGGAGCATGACGCACGAGAGCGAGGCGACGGATAAAGGGTTCGAGCCGGACACGTGCTTCTACGCCGACGAGGAGAAGGGCGGCACCATCTCCATTCCATTGCTCGCTATCGAGGCTGAGTTTACAAACTCCGCGATCAACAAACTGCCGGTCTACGCCGCGTTCGGTATGCCGGAGTTGTGGCGTCTCTCGGTAGACGGCGACGGCGCAATCCGGGCGCGGTTTCACATCCTCCGGGACGGTATTTACACGGAGCAGGGAGTAAGTTTGGTACTCGCCCCGCTCACGCCCGACATCCTGGTCGGGTTCCTTTCCTCGCGCCTGAAGACGCGGCGGCTCGGCGCGTGGATCAAGTCGGTGCAGGAGTGGGCGCGGGACAGCCGCGCGGTCTGAACCGGGGCGCGGGTGGCCCCGCTTACTCCCGCGTCATCAGGGGGCGGGACAGGTGGGGGGGGGTTGGGCATCACGCCTCGGGAGTCAGATGCCCGTCGAAATAGTTCTCATGGTTCTTGTTTCTATGAATTTATGAGTCGGCAATCTTCCTCCCGTGACAGCACGTGCTCATCCGTGCTCGACGATATGGCGTAGCAGGGCGAGCACGTCCGCGAGATCGGTGAGTGTGTACTCGGTCGGCTCGACGGTCAGTTCGGAATCCGCCAGCTTCAGAAACTGCCAGAGGGTTCCCGTGGTGACGACACCGTAGACATTCCGGTTTACGTGTTCGGAGGCGTCCGGGGCGTGTCAGTTGACCATCCGCGCCGCGAGCATTTCCGCGATGCACTGCCCCAAACCCGTGCGCAGACTGTCGTTCTTCGCCTCCACGATGGCGGGTAGCGGGGTTCGCACCACGGTTTGCAGGGCCGTCCGCGTCAGCAGAAAGTCGCAGATCCCGGTTAATCCGGCTTTCGCGTCCGCTTTAAGCTCCACGCCGGAGAACAGCCCGAACGGCTTGGTCGCGATGCGCCGCAGTTCGAGTAGCACCGGCGCGATAATAAACTCCGATCGCGCCTTCTCGTTGCTGATTGCCTGCACGAGCGTCGCGCTACTCGCGATCCGCGCCGCGAACCCCGGTTCAAGCGTCACAGGGGCAGGCTCCGTGGGGAATATCGCGCCCTCGACCAGAATCAGGTCGAAGTCGGTCACCACGTCCGGGTACGAGAAATCGCTGAAAAGCACGGCGGTATTGTACACGCTCCGGTTGGTTGTTTGTCGTGCCCCCTCTCCCCCTGACCCCCTCTCCCTTCGGAGGGAGAGGGGGAACCCGGAACCTCACCCCCCCGGCCCCCCTCTCCGTGCCGGAGAGGGGGGAGTAGATGGCTGAATCAGCCCCCCTTGCCGGGGCTGTCGGGTCTTCTAATATGCTACGCCCCCGACGAAACTACTCCCCCCTCTCCGGCACGGAGAGAGGGCATGGCAACCGACAAGCCCCGCGCCATCCCTCGCCCTTGTTACAAACCCCCTTACCCCGTAAAATGAGCCTATGTTGCCCCCCAGACCCGCCGCCCTCCTCGTATGCCTCGTCGCCGCGATCCTGAGCCTGTTCGCCGCGCCCATCGTCAGCGCGCAGACGACCGGCGCCGCGTCACCCGGCGCGTCGGCGGTATTGTCCCCCCCTGACGCGGCGACGCCGATCACGGTGGTCGTGGGCGGCGCGAACCCGGCGTGGGGCATCCCGTCCCCGAACTCTACCTCGCCGGGGGAACGCGCACGGCGCGTCGTGTTTGATACGTTCCGCAAGCAGCACCCGGAGATCCGCCTGCAACGCTATGCCTCGCTCCAAATCCAGGGGCCCGCCGCCGAATCCGGCATCCTGATGGCGTACGCGGGCGGCTCCGCGCCCGATGTGGTGTACGTCAACCTGCGGCAGATGCGCAACTACGCCTCGCAGGGCTTCATACGCCCGCTCGACGATCTGCTGGCGCAAAACCCGGACACTCTGGATCGCGTACAGGCGCGCATCAAAGAGCGGCTCCCGATTGACGGGCACATCTACTCGATCCCGTACGCGCAGTATGTACAAGCCCTCTACTACCGCAAAGACCTGTTCCGCGCCGCCGGGCTGAACCCGAACAAGCCGCCGCGCGACTGGGACGAGTTCTATACGTACGCGCAAAAACTGACCGATCCCGCCAAAGGCCAGTACGGGTTCACGTTCGAGCAGGGCGAGGAGTCCTACTACTGGATCAACTTCCTGTGGCAGGCCGGGGGCGAGATCACGCGCAAAGTACCCGGCGCGTCCGCCGAACTCGCCGCGTTCAACACCCCCGAAGGCGTCGCCGCGCTGGAGTATTACCGCAAACTGATCTACGGCAAGTGGACTGGTCCTGACGGCAAGACGCGCACTGGGGTCGCCAACCGTACCTCGACGCGCAAGGCCGATATTTCGGGCGGGAAGATCGGCATGTGGTTCGCGTACCAGTCCGACGATGTGACGAACATGAACCAGTTCGACCTGAACATGTCGCTCCTCGGCGTCGCCGCGATGCCGAAGGGACCGACCGGAGTTTCGGGGAACGAGATCAACGCGGGCATGTGGGCGATCAACGCGACCGTGACCGACCCCAAAAAACTCGCTGCCTGCTGGCAATTTATACGATACATGGCGAGCGCGGAAGCCGCCCGCATCCGTTGCACCGCCTACGTCGAGAACAACATGGCGCAACTGGTCAACCCGAACGAACTGGCGAAGTGGGGCTACTCGGAGTACATCACGCCGATGCAACGCCCGTGGATGGAAGCCTCGAAGACGCTGTTCGCGGCGGGCAAGCCGGAGCCGAACGGGCCGAACATGGCGTTTATCTACAAGTTGATGAACGAGCCGCTGGATCAGGCGATTTTGTACCCGAACCGCGACGCGAGGGCGATTTTAGACACGTCGGTCGCGAAGATCAACACCAAACTTCTCAACTATACGCCGCCCGCCGAACTGGCTCGAAAAAGGATCATCGCCTGGGCCATCTTCTCCGCGATCTTGCTCGGCATCACGGTTCTTATCGGGCGGACCGTACACGCTGCGCTCCAAGTCGCGCGACTGCGGCAGGGGGCAAACGCGTCGACTGATACACTGCGCCCGACCGCCGTCCCACTCCGCGTCCACCTTTCCGCCTGGGCGTTCATGCTTCCCGCCGTTCTGTCCATCGCGGTTTGGGCGTACCTGCCGCTCCTGCGCGGTCTGGTCATGGCGTTCCAGGACGTCCACATAATGGGCGGCTCGCGCTGGGTCGGGATGGACAACTTCATCGAAGCCGCCGGGCAGGAGACGTTCCGCATCGGGCTTCGGAACGCGTTCCTGTTCACCGCGTACCTGCTCACGCTCGGCTTCTTCCTGCCGGTCGTGATCGCACTGTTGCTGAACGAGATCCCGAAGGGCAAGACACTGTTTCGGGTGCTGTATTACCTGCCCGCCGTTACGACGTCAGTCGTGACCGCGATGCTATTCCGGCAGTTCTTCGACCCGTCCCCGAACGGCCTCGCCAACACCCTGCTCGGCGTCTTCCACGCCCCGCCGCAGACGTGGCTACAGGACCCGAATCTGGCGATGTTCAGCGTCGTGGTGCCGATCATCTGGGCGAGCGCGGGGCCGGGAAGCGTGATCTACCTCGCCGCGCTTCAATCCATCCCGGACGAGATGTACGAGGCGGCGGATTTAGACGGCGCGGGCTTCTGGACGAAGATTTTCCGCGTTACGCTCCCGACACTCTCGCCGCTCCTGATCATCAATCTGGTCGGCGCCACCGTCGCCGCGTTCAAGATCATGGAGCCGGTACTGGTGCAGACGGGCGGCGGGCCGGACTACGCGACGCACACGGTAGGTCTGGAGATCTGGCAGAACGCGTTCATTTACCTGAAATTCGGCTACGCGACCGCCGCCGCGCTGATCATGGGCGCGCTCCTGATCGGCCTGACGATGTATCAGCTACGCGTCCTGCAGAACGTGCGCTTCTCGGCGGGGAACCGATAAGGCGAGAAGGTAAAACGCATGCCCGACGAACCGCGTAACGCATAGCATAGCAAGCAGATCGTCGCGACGGTCCGTGGCCACGGCGGGACGCGCCGACGCGCGGGGCGAAACCCGCGTGTGGCCGTGACCCGCGTGACCAGTTAAAACGCTGACACAATCACGCCCCCCTCCTGTCACCCCCCCTCAAACAACCCGTTCCAGAAGATCCGCGCCTTCGTTACCCGGCGTGTTCACCCGGCGCGAAACGGCGAACGTTTCCATCTCGCGATCAGGGTACGGTATGAGCAAGGCTCGCAGAACGTCCGTGTCGCGCACCGTTGCATCCATCCAGATTGGTTCGGCGTCACGCGACAGCATTACCGGCATCCGGTCATGTACCTTACCCACCGTCTCGTTCGCGCTCGTCGTCACGATCGTGCAGGTGCGGAGCAACGTGTCCGTGCCCGGCTCATGCCATTCTTCCCACAGGCCCGCGAACGCGAACAAGTCACCGGAGGCGAGGCGGAAATGGACCGGGTGCCGCGTTCCGTCTGTGTGCCGCTCCCACTCGTAGAACCCATCCGCCGGGATTAGACAGCGACGGCGTGTCAGCGCGTTACGGAACGAAGGCTTTTCGGTCAGCGTCTCAGAGCGGGCGTTGATCATCTTCTGCCCGATAGCGGGGTCTTTCGCCCAGCCGGGGACCAGGCCCCAGCGGTAGCCATCCAGCACCCGCACGGCGGTTGGGTTGGGCGCGACTACGACGGCGATGTCCTGTTGCGGCGCGATGTTGTAGCGCGCGATGACCGGGATCACGGCTTCCCGCGCCTCGAACCGCTCCTCAATCTCGCCAGTATTATGGTGTTGGGTGAATCGTCCGCACACGTCTTCTCGTCTTGCTCCTGCCCCCGATTGTACCGCGTTCCCGGCTCCCGAAAAACAGTGGAAAACTTTCTACCAGATATGAAACATTGCAGCCATTTTTGTCGTCTTTAATAATGGACTTCCAAACGATTGTACGGCTCCACACGCACTAATACAGAGGGATAGGATACACAAAGAACGGGCGCGAGAGGCATGTAGCCTCTCGCGCCCGTTCTCATTCAATCGTTTGTCGTACGTACGTTATGTCCGACGCGCCAGTGGGGTGTGCTACCGCGCCGCCATATGGATCGGTGCCGCGGCCGACGGCGTAGGGTGCGCGATGTACGCCGCTAGCCCCGCGAGTGCTACGCATAACACCGCGCCCACCGTCTGCCACCACGCTGACATCGGCGCGTTACGAGCCTTTTCGGGTCGCGCCGCGTCCATCCGATAGGTGCTATGCGCATCGCCGTCCGTCTCTCCCTGGTTCCAAACTGTCATATCGGTTCGCCCCTTACTTTCGTCCGCTCTACATCGAGTCCGGTTCATCCGCCGGGAATTATCCGCGTGTCGTTATCGCTTCTTATATCTTTGGCGGCTAGGCGAGTTTCTTGTAGACCGACTAATTGCCAGGTTTTGGGCGCGGGCGGACGCGGCGGCTATTTTTTCGCAACTGTCCGAGAGTGTGAATACCGCATGAGCTACGGGCCGGGAACCACGACGTGCTAAAACTCATATTTGTTACTATAGAAAACGCTACGTCGCGCCCATCGTCTTGTCAGTTTGATACCATGCGCGACGCCTAAATTGCCGCAGGATATAACCATGAAAACACAAACCGTTTCTAACGCCCAAAAAATAGCCGGTGGCGCGGCCATTGCTGCGGCGGTGCTAGTCACCGGGTACGCCCTCCGCGACGCGGGGGCGCAGTCGCCCGTGCCGCCCGCCGCGCCGGTCCCACAGTCGGCCGCCGTCCAAAGCGCGGTCGAGATGCAGACCGCGTTCTCGCAAGTCGCCCGCGTCGCCGAGCCGGCGGTGGTTACGATTACCACATCCAAACGTGCCGGAATGCGCAACACCTCGACGGGCCCCCAACTCACCCCGGACCCCGATGGTGACCCGAACAATAGCGACAACTTCAACGAGTTCTTCCGCCGCTTCCGCATGCAGCCGAACTCCTGGAAAGGCGATGCCGCTACCGACAGCAAGAACGGCTTCCGCCTCGCGCAGAACAGTGTGTTGCGACAGCGGCAGAGCGGTGGGACAGTCACCCCGCGTCGCCCGCGACTTGCGCCGCGACCGGGTGGCCCCTTCGTCGAGACCGGCGAAGGCTCGGGCATGATCTACGACCGCTCCGGGCTGATCCTGACCAACGCGCATGTGGTCGCGGGCGCGGACCGGGTGACGGTCAAGCTACTAGACGGGCGCGAGTTTAAGGATGCCCACGTCCTCGGCGTTGACACGCGCGTTGACGTCGCCGTGATCAAGATCCCGATAACGGACGCGCCGACAGTGACGCTGGGCGACTCAGCGAGCGTGCATGTCGGCGACTGGGCGATCGCGGTTGGCAACCCGTTCGGCCTGTCCAACACGATGACCGTGGGCGTGATTTCGGCGGAAGCGCGCGAGGTAAGCCTCGCGGCGGACGGTTCGCTGACGGACTATTTTCAGACCGACGCTTCTATCAACCCCGGCAACAGCGGCGGCCCGCTTCTCGATATTCGCGGGCGTGTGGTCGGCATCAACAACGCCATCTACAGTCGGAGCGGCGGTAATGTCGGCATCGGGTTCGCGATCCCGATCAATATCGCCAAGCGCGTCGCGGACTCCCTGGTTAAAGAAGGCAGAGTACGCCGCGCCCTGATCGGCGTCAAGATGAGCAACATCGCCGCCGAGAATTCAGCGGCATTCGGACTGCCCGCGGATACCAAAGGCGTCATTGTTCAGGACGTGATTCCCGGGTCGCCCGCGCAACTCGGCGGGGTTCAGGTCGGCGATGTCATCACGGCATGGAGCGGCGAGGTGGTAACGAAAGACTCCGAGCTACAGCGCAAGGTCACCGCGTCGCCTATAGGCACGCCGGGGACGCTGACGGTGCGCCGCAACAACCAGACCGTGACCCTTTCGGTGACGCCGAAAGAGCAACCGAGGCAGGACGGTGATTCCTCGACGCGCCGCGACCCTGCTTCGACATCAGTTGCGCCGACGAGCAACAAGTTAGGTGTCGCTCTGGAGCCACTAACGGTCGCGAACCACAAGCAGTACGGTGTCCCGGATTCGGTTAAGACCGGCGTGGTAGTCACCGCCGTCGCATCGGGTAGCCCCGCGCAGAGCGCGGGCATTACTCCCGGCGACGTGATTACGCGAGTGGGCCGGACGCTGGTCGGCACGCCCGCCGAAGTAGACCGCGCCAAGGAGAGCCTACTCAAAAACCAGACGGGCGATAACAAGTCGGTCGCTGTGTATATCGTGAAGCAGAACGGCGAGGGCGGGTTCATCGTGATCCCGGTCGGCGAGTAGGGTGGCGTCGGTTGTTTG
>JAYUUO010000091.1:0-4700 GCA_043754515.1 Armatimonadota bacterium | reverse complement strand
GGCCCTACGGGCGTCTCATCCCGCGTCACCAGCGGGCCGAACCCGAACCCGAACCCGCCGCGAATCGCGCTACGGGAGGCGTTGGATTCAGCGTTCGCCGAGCCAGTCGCGCTGGTAGATCCGCCATTCGCCGTCATCTGTCGTGTAGTCAGCGAACAGCGCGATCCCGCCGAACGATTCCCTATCCCGCAACGATAACCCCGCGTACCCGGCGCAAACTCCGCGCATGGCGACCGATAGATTCTCTGCCTTTGCGTGGTGAGATAGCCCGCCCGCGTCGTACGTCGGGGTGCCAATCAGCACGCGGCACCGCGTCCCGCCTGCGGCGCGGCAGACGTGCGTGACTTGCTCCTGCATCAGCCATGCGTAGGCACGGGGCAGATATAGCCCCGAATCGTAGCCCATCACGCAAATCTGGTCGGACCGCGCGGCGACCAACGCGAAGTAGGCGTCGCCCCAGCCATGTCCCGCCGCGCGGGGCAATCCGGGCGACCAGAGCGCGGACGCCACCGAGAGGATGGCACCCGGCGGGAGCGCGGCACGGGTCTCGGCGAGGAGCGACAGGAACCCAGCATCGCCGTCGGGGCAAATCTCGTAGTCCCACTGCACGCCGTCGAAGCCGCACTCGGAGACCAGGAACTGGGCTTCGGCGACGGCACGACGGCGGTAATCCGCGTCCCCGAAATCACGGATGGAACCGGCCCCTCGCGTGTTGCCGATGTACACCCAGGCGATCCGCTTAATGCCGGGGGATTCACGCTTCAAAGTTACGTTCAAGTGGCTCGCTTGCGCGGGGAGCCGGTAGCGCAATTTGCCGCTCTTGCCGATGTAGCGCGCGTGGAAGTAGGCGAAGCGCATCCGTCTTCGGGAAAGGTCATGCGCTAGTTGACGAACTTCCGCGTCGGTGTGCCGCCCGAAGTACCAGTCGTCGCGTAGCCAGACGCCGTTCTCGCTCTGCCGGGGAACGTTGCCTGGCATCCGCGCGTGCCACGGGTAGAACACGTAGTCCGCGAAGAGGGCAGTCAAACCGAGGAGCAGAGCGCACAGCACGCCAAGTCTGACACGGCGACGCGAGGAACTTCCGTCCTTTGTTTCCTCGGGCGTCAACCGCCGCGCTCACGCTTCTCCGCCGCCCGCATCGGCATCGCGTCAATCGTGCCGAACAGTTTTCCGAGGGATGGGTAGGCGCGGGATGCTATCTTAATGCCGCTGTCTTTACCGACGAGATAGAAAGCGGGCGGGCCGCCGAGCCGCGCCAACACCGCGCCGTCCGCGTCGCGCAACACGTGGAAGCCGCCCGGTAACGCCCCCGGTTTATCCGCGCGTTTCGTGACTGCTAGCACGACCATATCTCGTTCGGCGAACTCGCGAGCGTGTCGCGTCGCGTTCTGGAGCCACATCTCCCCCGCGTAATCCAGCGCGAACACGACGAGGCGGTGTTTACGCAGGAAAGAGGCGTAAACGACCGAATGACCCGTCTGCGCGTCCGGGAGCGCGAACGCGGGCAGATGCCCGTCCTGTTTCAGTAGTTCCATCGTTATCGTCATTGAACCACGCTTATCACGCCACCGCGCCGCCGCACGACGAACCCGCGCCCGCCGTACACCCGAAGCAATGCGAGCCGACCACGACGCGCCTACGCGCCAGCAGGAACGCGTCGAAGTCGCGGATGTGGCGCGGCATGTCCGGCTCGACCGGTAGCTCCAGCATCTGGTTGAAGTCGCAGTCGTACAGCACGCCGTCATAGCCGACCGAGACCAGCGAGCGGCACATGACGTTCGCGGCGGCCTGGGGGTTGAACGCGCCTTCGAGTTTGGCCATATATTTTTCGTAGTTGCCCGACCGCTCCAGGAAGTGACGGAACCGCGCGATGGGCAGGTTCGTGAGCGTAAACAGGTGATCGAACACGATCTCGTAGCGCGTCCACAGCTCGTGCCGGTACTCCGCCTCCATTGCGAGCTGGTCGGGCGGCAGGAACGCGCCGTTCGGGTTGTACACGAGGTTCAGGACCAGGGCCGAGCCGTGTACGCCGTAGCCGAGCGCGTTCAGCTGGCGCATCCCCTCCACGCTTTTGTCGAACACACCGAGTCCGCGCTGGCGGTCGGTGCGCTCGGCCAGATAATAGGGGAGCGACGCGATGACTTCGATACCGCCCCCCGCCAGAAACTCCGCCAGATTCTCCTGTCCCGGCTCGAACAGGATGGTCAGGTTGCACCGGTCAATCACGTGCCGCCCGAGGGCGCGGGCGGCGGTCGCGAGATAGCGGAAGTGGGGGTTCAGCTCGGGCGCGCCGCCGGTGATGTCGAGCGTGCCGATGCCGGGGTGGCGGCGCAACGCGTCTATGACGTATTCGGCGGTTTCGCGGCTCATCTCCTCGGTGCGGTTCGGCCCCGCGTCCACGTGGCAATGCTGGCACGCCTGATTGCACCGCTTCCCGACATTGACCTGAAGCGTGGAGACGGTAACCGCAGTCAGCGGGAACAGATTCGCCGCGCCGAGTTTCTCCGCGAACGTCGGCAGGATACGGGTCGTGATCGCGCTCACATCGAGATTTTATCTACCGCGTTCAGAGCTTGCAACCCGTGAATCAGGGTCGCGCCTCCGCGGATACCACTCGCGACATGGATCGCTTCTATCATCTGCGCCGTGCTGACGCCGCTTTCGAGGCAGGTCTGCGCGAACGAGTCAATGCAGTACGGGCACGGGATCGCGTGCGCCACGGCGAGTCCGATCAGTGCTTTTTCGCGGCGGGTCAATTCGCCCGGTTCCAGGGTCGCCGCGTAGTAGGCGAAGAACTTGTCCGCCAGATCGGGCCGCTCCCGCCGCACCTCCGCGAACCGCGCCAGATCCGCGTCATCGTAATAATCCGACATATTAACCAACCTTCTGTTGTTGTCACGTGCTGTTATGCTACCCGACGCCCGCCTATTTTCGATGACGGTCAGGTGATTCCCGTTACGATTGCTGAGCGCGCGGCGTTCGCGACCGGGATCACGAAACGGATAGGATCAGTACGCCGGTTTTCGTGGGCGAAAGAGGCGACCGCGGCCACGGTCGCCCCCATCATCCTCCGCGCGAGCCGTCAGTCCTGTGTTACCGCAAGCTCCGCGATGCTCCAGTAGTTGCCCGCCGAGCCAGTCTGCTCGATTTTGACCCAGCGTGACCACTGCGGACCGGGCCATATGTTGGTTGTTCCCCGCGATCTCGACCCGCCCGTTTTGTACGTCCAGTTCGAGCCGTCATTCGATGTGTACAGCTTCCATCCGCGCGGGTAGTCGTCCGGGCGGTTGCCGTGCCAGAGCGTGATGTAATTGAAACTCTTGCCGAGACCCAATCCAATGACAAATGCCTGTCCCGGCTGTTGTGGGGGTCCCGTACTCCAATACGTGTCCCAGTCATTGTTGGCGGCGCGACCGGCGCACTCGCTTGCGGCTGATACCGACGGACGCAAGCTACGCGGTGCCAGCGCGAAGTTGTGGAACAGTGATCCCCAGTTATTTTTATTGGTGTTTCCGGAAGCGTCTTGCAAAGCATCCTTGTCGTTCGCGTCCTGTTTCCAAAGCCACGCGGTCACGGAAACATCGCGGCGCCGGGCGGCGGTCAAAAAGCTCGCCGTGTCCATCAGCGTACCGGCATTTATCGGGCCTACCTCCCCGAAGTACAAAGCAACGCCCTTGCTCTTCACGGCGGCGATACGGGCTTCGATTTGTTCTGTCGTGTTTCCGATGAGCCACCCTTCATACGCGTGGACATCGAAAAGAAGATTGTGCCGCGAATCCCAATCGAGTAGCACTTTGCCCTGCGCGAGTACCGCTTTCTCGCTCTGCCCCTGCTCATTGCCCGGTATGACGACAACGCCATCAAACCCGGTGGAGCGGATGTTCGCGATCATGTCTTTCATGTCGGCGAGCCACCACGAGTGATCGGACGCGTAGCCGCCCGCGTTGTCCTACGGGTATGGCTCGTTCCACACCTCAATCCACACATCCGGTTGGTTTTTGAACTGGCTCGCGATAGAGCGCATTTGCGCTTTGTAGTCGCTGTAGTAACTCTGCCATGGGGGGTAAACGCCGGTGAACTTCGTGGCACCGGTTCCGTCCCACGAGAACGGGCAGATGATGCTGACCTTGCCGTGCGCCCGGTTGTCGTTTACCACATATTGAAGCGGGTGGAGCCACGACCCGGTCGAAGCATGGATGGTATTGCCGATTATCGGTTGTTCTTTCAGATTGCCGACGAAAACGCGAACCATGTCCATATTGTCAGCATCGGTTCCGCCGCTGTTACTGCCGAACACGTTCATCGTGTTGGCTCCCCGGTACGACTTCGGCACCCCGTTCTGCAAGATTTTATTCCCGGACACGGCATAGCTATCCTGAGCAAACGCGTCGAAGGACCCCGTTGAGAGCAGGGTACACAATGACCCGGCGACTGCCCCCCCCCCGCCAGAGACGCGGGGCACTACTGTTTATGGACTGCATTGTTGTTTCCTTCCGCCCGGCTTTTCTTTGCCGGACTATCCGTTGATCGAAACTCATCGGGGCGTGCCGACATATATATCGCGCCCGTTCGTGCCGACGAACACGAAGCCGAAGCGCGTTTTGTCCGCTTCCATCACCGTCGGTTCGTCCCCATTGCTACTGCCGGATCGCTGATCATATCCCACGTCGCGCCGTCATCGTCCGAGCGGAACACCCCAC
>JAYUUO010000090.1:0-4703 GCA_043754515.1 Armatimonadota bacterium | reverse complement strand
CGCGCCTCTAATATCCTTTATGAACAAAGCGCACTTTACAGGCACCGGTTCACGACGTACACTGTAGACAGGCTCATTCCGTGTCTATTTTTTGTTTTTTGGACTGTAGAAAGGTATCGTATCTCAAATGACGGCACCAACAAAAGTGCGCGTGATCGTGGTCGGGGGCGGACTCGCCGGCTTGATGACATCCATCAAAGTCGCCGAGGCGGGCGGGACCGTTGACCTGTTCTCGCTGGTACCGGTGAAGCGGTCGCACTCGGTCTGCGCGCAGGGCGGCATTAACGGCGCGGTTAACACGAAGGGCGAGGGCGACTCGCCTAATATTCACCTTGATGACACCGTGTACGGCGGCGACTTCCTCGCCAACCAGACCCTGGTCAAGTCCATGACGGACGCCGCGCCGGGGATCATTAACCTGCTCGACCGCATGGGCGTCATGTTCAACCGCACCCCCGAGGGCTTGCTCGACTTCCGGCGGTTCGGCGGGACGCTGATGCACCGCACCGCCTACGCGGGCGCGACGACCGGCCAGCAACTCCTGTACGCGCTCGATGAGCAGGCGCGTCGTTGGGAAGTAGAAGGCAAAATCCGCAAGTTCGAGTTCTGGGAGTTCCTGGGCATCGTGCGCGACGAGGACGGCGACGGGAAATGCGTCGGCATCGTGGCGCAGAACCTACGCTCGATGGAAGTCAAGTCGTTCGCGGCGGATGCCGTTGTGCTCGCGACCGGCGGCCCAGGCATCGTTTACGGCAAGTCCACCAACTCGACCATCAATACCGGCACGGCGGCGGGCGCGGTTCATCGGCAGGGCGCGTGGTATGCGAACGGCGAGTTCGTCCAGGTGCATCCGACGGCGGTGCCGGGCGAGGACAAGTTGCGCCTGATTTCGGAGTCCGTGCGCGGCGAGGGCGGGCGCGTTTGGGTGCCGAAGAAGGTGAACGACCCCCGGCAGGGCCAGGACATCCCCGAAAACGAGCGCGAGTATTTCCTGGAAGAGAAGTACCCGAAGTACGGCAACCTCGTACCCCGTGACATCGCCACGCGCGAGATCTTCGCCAAATGCGTGGACGAAAAGCGCGGCGTGTTCGGGCAGAACCAGGTCTACCTCGACGTGACACACATTGACCGGCGACAGCTCGACCTCAAACTGCGCGGCGTGCTCGAAATCTACGAGAAGTTCGTCGGCGACGACCCACGCGACGTCCCGATGCGCATCTTCCCGGCGGTTCACTACTCGATGGGTGGCTTGTGGGTCAACAACGGGCTGGATTCGTCCTTGCCCCGCCATATGACCAATATCGCCGGTCTATTCGCGGTCGGCGAGTGTGACTACCAGTACCACGGCGCGAACCGGCTCGGCGCGAACTCGCTCCTATCGTGCCTGACGACTGGGCAACTCGTCGGACCGGAAGTGTGCAAATACGCGGACGGTCTCGAATCGCACGCGGACGGTAGCGAGCCGGACTTCGCGAAAGAGGAAGCCGCGCGTACCGCCGATTACGAGCGGATCAAGAGCATGCACGGCTCCGAGAACCCGTTCGAGGTGTGGCGCGAACTTGGCACCGTGATGACGGAGAATATGACCGTGGTGCGCTACAACGACCGCCTCGAAAACACGCTGGCGAAGCTCGACGAACTCGACGAGCGGTACGAGCGGGTCAGCGTGACCGACGCGGCGGGATGGACGAACCAGACGATCCCGTTCACCCGGCAACTCAAGAACATGCTAACCCTGGCGCGGGTGATGACGGCGGGTGCTCTCTTGCGCGACGAGTCGCGCGGGGCGCACTACAAGCCGGCCTTCCCGGATCGCGACGACGCCAACTTCCTGAAGACCACGGTCGCGGAGCATACGCCCGAAGGGCCGACGATCCGGTATGAGGCCGTGGACATTTCGCAGGTCACGCCGCGCCAGCGCAAGTATACGACCGACGCCCCGGCGAAAAAGGCGGCGGTGGTGCCGATCTCGCTGAACGGCCACAAGAACGGGACGAACGGTTACGCGAACGGGACCAATGAGCACGCGAACGGGACGAACGGCGCGTACACGAATGGTGCCGTGCCGATCATGGTACCGGGTGAGGAAACCATAACCGGGGGCATGGGCGAGAATGACGCGCTGAGCACCGCGCCGTCAAGCGCGCCCCGCGACGGCGGCGGCGGCACCGCGAACAGCAAGACGTCGCCGAACATGGCCGACATCAAGCCGGGGATGGGCGGCGCGAACTAGCAACCGACGACACGAACAGCCCGCCCGCGTTATCGCGGGCGGGCTTTTTTGGCGCGGATATGTCGAAGGTTTCGACACGTCGCAAAAACGTATCGAAAAAACGGTACAATTTCGTCATGACATTCCGGCGCGATGTTCCCTACAACGACCTGCCACCCCTCGCCCCGGCGGGCGTTGAACTCGAAACCCGCGCCATCCTCAAGCAGGCTATCACCGCGAATCGCGCCCTCGCGGAACTGAAAGGCGCGAGCGATCTGCTTCCCAACCCCTCCGTTCTCGTGCATGTCATAGGTCTTCGGGAGGCAAAACTCTCCTCCGAAATCGAAAACATCGTCACCACGAACGACGAGTTGTACCGTGGTTTCTCCGAGAAGAACGGCAACGGGACGGACCCGCAAACCAAAGAGGTACTTTCGTACAATGATGTTCTCTGGCACGGGTTCAACCGGCTCCGGGACGGAGTGCCTCTTGCTACCCGCCTGTTCGTCGAGATCGCCTGCATCGTTAAAGGCGCAGAACTTGATATCCGCGCAACGTCTGGCACTCAAATATAGAGCGGCACGACCAGTGCGGTAATCTACACGCCGCCCGAGGGCGCACGCACCATCCGCGATAAACTTGGCGATTAGGAGCGTTTCCTCCACACGGAGGACGCGCTTGATCCGCTCGTCAAGATGGCGGTACTACACTACCAGTTCGAGCAGTTCGAGGCGATCTACCCGTTCACGGACGGTAACGGACGGACGGGCCGCATCCTGAATATCCTCTATCTCGCTCAGGCGGGCCTACTCGATCTGCCCATGCTGTACCTGAGCGGTTATATCATCGAACACAAGACGGACTATTACGCCGGTTTGCGCCGCGTCACCGAGGAAGGAGCTTGGGAACAGTGGATACTGTTCCTGCTCCACGCGGTGGAAGAGACTGCCGTGCAAACTCACGAACGGCTACGGGCGATCCGGTCGTTGATGGAAGAGACCGCGACGCGCATCCGCAACGGGGCACCGAAAGTCTACTCGAAGAACCTGGTGGAGTTGCTGTTTTCACAGCCCTATACCCGGATACGCACGCTAGAAGTCGCCGGATTAGGACATAGACAAACGGTTTCTAAGTACCTGAACGAGCTGGCGCGGCTCGGCATCCTGACCACGGTGCAACGGGGGCGGGAGATCTATTTCGTGAACGCGGCGTTTCTTCGCATCCTCACGGGGTAACAACGGTTACGGGGACGCATCGCCGTACGAACCGTGCCATCGGCGTCCGAGCCGCCCTTCTACGCCCTGACTTCGCACTCTGAAGCGCGGCGAGGGGTTAGGGGATCGCGGGCATCTTCCAACGCCCGTGTGTAAACGCGCCGGTTCGCCGGCTGATGAGCAGATGCTCCGGGTAGCTGGTAGTGAGCGAGAAGTATAAAAGGTCTGGTGCTACCGGGGCGTTCCTAACCAGATTGCCCTGGCGACCGATGCAGAGGAGCAGATCGTGCGCCATTTCGTAGCCCTTCGGCTCATTCACCGGGAACGGACGCGCCCGGTAGGAGAGCAAACGCCGGACGTAGTCGCGCCACTCCCCTACTATTGTGTCGAGACTTTCCGGCAGGCCATCCACTACCTCCCCAACCGCGATCAAGTCCGCTACCCGTTCGCTCAGTGCCGCCTCACGGATGAACTGCCCGAGAATGGCAATCGCATACCCGCGCTTCGGGCAAGCCGGGTCTCGCGCGAGTTCGAGCAGGACGGGCACGTACTCTGTCCCGTAGAGGAGGAGGTCTTCGTCCTGCTCCATCAGGAAAAGATCCTCGTCATACCCCCATTCGCGGACGTCATCGTTCGTCGGGTTTACATTGTCCGTGATATTCATGCTCATGTCCGAGCATACCCACGTCCGAGTAATAATCGCATGTGCGACCACGCGGCGGAAGGGCGGGAGTCACTCATCACTCAATGCACACCTCCCAGATCAAATAGCGCAGGGAGGTCGTCGGGTCGTACAGCGAACACGTCGGCATTGTGAACCACCCGCGTACCGCATTGCCACTCGGGTCGTTGCGGGCGGTTACCGCCGCTCCTATACGGGGGAAGCCCGTTTGCCACCCCTACTTCGGTGACATGACCGACCCGCGCCACTCCTTCGCATCGTTAATCCGGCGCGGGGCATCGAGCGCGGCGGCGCGGAGCGAGGTACTCGCGTAGTGGAGAGCGGCAACCTGTCCGTTGCTTTTCGCGCCTTGCCCTGTAGCGGCTACGGATGCACTCGTAATGTTATCGCCGCCGCGCAGTATGCGCGGCGACCTCTCGCGGTGACGCGATGGTCATCACCCTCCTACTCTCCGCGCGCCTAACCCTTCCGCCGCGCGAAGTCGGCTATCAACTCCGCGAGCGCGACGCACCCCGCGCGCGGGAACGCGTTGTACACAGACGCCCGGACCCCGCCGACGTTGCGGTGCCCTTTCAGCCCGTCCATTTCGCGCGTC
>JAYUUO010000089.1:0-14385 GCA_043754515.1 Armatimonadota bacterium | reverse complement strand
TCGCCAGCCCCGCCATAAACCCGGTTGGGCACGGTCTGTTCTTCGGCGGTGGGCTTGGTCTGCTCGGGTCGCAGTTATACGCGGCGGTGGTTACGATTCTAGTCAGCGTGGTCGGCACCGTGGTAATCGTCCAGATATTGAAGCCGACAGTCGGATTGCGTGCCACCGCCGCCGAGGAGGAGGCTGGGCTTGATAAATTGGTTCACGGTGAGGCGGGCTACGATGACGGTGGCACCGTCGGCTAGCGTGGGGCGCGCCGCCCCCTCGTACACTGGTCGAGTGGTATTCGGGCGGCATGAATTACTCGGAACGAAATAGGGGACAGTCCACGTAGGACAACGGGTTATCGGCGGGAGAACACCCACCGATGTCCTATTGTTCTAACCAGGAGTAGATTTTATGACGAAACGCTTCGGCGCGGCGCGCCCTTTCTCGGTTTCCTGTCTCGTGCTCGGTACTTCCGCGCTCGCTCTCGTCCTCGGCAACGCCGCCCTTCCGCTTGCCGCACATGCGCAGGCGGGCAAGCCCAAGCCCGGAACAGCTCCGGGCACGGCCGCTCCCGGCATCTCGACGGCTACTAAGCCTGACGACCGGAAGCTGAAAAGTGCCCGCGAGTTGGTTATGCTGGCGGGACCCGTGGAAGCGGTGAAGGCGATCATCCCGGGCGTCGTCTCGCGGTACCGTCAGCAACACCCGTTACTCCCTGACTCTTATTGGGATAAAGTGACAAGGAAGTTTACGGATGCGCTTCCGGCTCTGACAGACCGTCTCGCGCCCATTTACGCCGAGCGCTTCTCGCAGGGTGAGATTGATAGCATGGTCACGTTCTATCGCACTTCCGCTGGGATAAAACTGGCTCGGGAGATGCCGCAACTTCAGGGTAGGAGTCAGGAGATTACGCAGGCGTGGGGCGTTGCTATTACCCAGCAAGTAGGGAAGGAAACCGATTCCGAGGAGGCGAAATCCAAGCCGATGTCCGGCAAACCGGCGGGTGCCAGTACCACAACCCCACCGGCTGGAGTTGGCACTACAACTCCCGCGCACCCAACCGGTACCGGCGTGACACCCGGCACTGGTTCGGTCAGCGGTAGCAAGCCAGTGACGACCGAGTCGGGTCTTCAATATGAGGACGTCAAAGTCGGAACCGGGAAGACCGCCGTCGCGGGGCGGACCGTGACTGTGCATTACACCGGCACGCTCACGGACGGTACGAAGTTTGATTCGTCGCGTGATCGTGGGCAACCGTTCGAGTTCACGCTCGGCGCGGGGAGTGTGATCAAGGGCTGGGACGAGGGCGTGGCCGGGATGAAGGTCGGTGGGAAGCGCAAGCTGACGATCCCGTACCAACTGGCGTACGGCGAGGGAGGACACCCGCCCGCGATCCCGCCGAAGGCGACGTTGCTTTTCGATATTGAACTGTTAGACGTCAAGTAATCACGGGTTCCTTGCCTGTGTGCTAGGATCGGGAGCATGTTGCTCCCGGTCCCAACGCTCGTGCAGTTTGGCCCGTTGCACGTCCGTAGTTCTCCCGTAGTAATCCTCAAGTGACCAGACAACACGCAACCGAACCATAGAACGGTGCTCATAAGTCTTGGTTGTAATATTTTTCCACAAGGTCACGCGAGTACTCTGTCTGCTGATCGGTTAAAGGCTCTCCAGGCTTCCCGATTGTAAAGTCGCTTTTGATCATGAAGCCGTTGGCTTCATCGTCCGCCGCCGATTTGCCTAACTGCCTCTCAATGGCGATTCCTTTCTCGTGATTGCGTCACAGGAGGTTTTCACTCCAAACCGAGGCGACAATGATGTTGAGAGTGATCAGGTAATGAATAGGTTTGTTCATACGCTTAGGTTGCATTAGTTTTTCGAGAATGTCGTTTGTGATCTCTCGTGATAATTGTACTGCTTTTGACGTTTTTCACCTGTTTCCGCCCCCTCTGTCCGATACTGGTGAATCTATAATTTCGATTATCAATTACCATGGCTGCGAATATCGGGTACCATAACGTAAGAGATTTCGATGAAGAGTACATTAGTCATGGCTGTCGCGCTGGCACTACTCGCGCCGCCAGCACCGGCGCAAGAGGTGGTAGCACCAAAGGGGATGGTTATCGTAACGGTCAACGGTAAGGGTGTCGTGTTCGCGGGTCAGCCGCCCGTGCGCGATAATGGGCGTTTGCTCGTGCCCCTGCGCGGGGTGCTCGAAAAAATGGGTGCCAGCGTTCGCTACTCCGGCCCGACGAGAACTGTTACCGCGACGAAGGGGGAGACGCGCCTATCGCTCGTGCTCGGCGAGCGGACGGCGACTGTGAATGGTAAGCCGGTGACCCTTGATGTGCCGGGGCGGGCGGCGGCTGGCGTGACGCTCGTGCCGCTCCGCTTCGTGGCGGAGTCGCTCGGGGCGGACGTGCGCTTCGACGCAGCGTCAGGTGTCGTGGCAATTCGTACCGACGGCAAGTCGAATGTCATCGCCTCCGGCCCGACCCGCTCGGGAACAACGAAGGGGTCGGCGTCGCCCGTAGCAGGCACATTTACTGGCGTCTTTCTTGATTTCGCTGGCGAGACCGATTCCGCTTACACGCTCTCGATGACGAACGGCAAGACCTTGGTATTGCGCAAGGATACGCAACTGCTTTATAATGGGTCAAATATAGGCTTCGATGACCTGCGATCCGGCGACAAAGTGGTAGCGTCTCCGGGCAGCGACGGGTACACCCTCCGGGCGGTCATCTCCGACGACGATGAATGATTGGCGTGACAAGCAATCGGCGTGCGCGGCAAGAGTTGGCAGGTGGGTGTTTTGAGGTCATCCGCTCGTGATGGCTCGCCGTCGCCGTAGTGACGCGGCAGAAGGGAACGTGCGACGATGTTTAAAAAATTAGCAACGGGGGTCTGCGCCGCGCTTCTCGGCTCCGGCGCGTTTGCGTCCCCCTTGCCGCAAGCCGCGACGCCCGTCCCGTCCACTCCTCCGCGTCAGACGGTTGCCTCTGCTACCAAGCCCGGTAGCCCGCCGAAAAAGCCGCGTGGCATCCCGATCTTCGTGCGCTCCGCTTCCTCCGACCAGATGAAGGCCGCCATCCGCGTAACGGTCAACGGCGCGCTAGTCAACTTCGGCTCCGGCGAGCCAGTAGAGTCCGACGGTCGGATTCTGGTTCCGATGCGCGGCGTGTTCGAGGCACTCGGCGCACAGGTGAAGTACGACGTGAAGACGCAGACCATTAACGCGGTGCGCGGCGCGACCACGATCTCAATCCGGCCCGGCGATCAGACCGCGCGCGTGAACGGCGAGACGCGCCCGCTCGAGTCGGTGGCACAGGTAGTAAATGGCTTCGCTGTCGTCCCGCTCCGCTTCGTTTCCGAGGCACTCGGGGCGCAGGTCAAATGGAACCCGGACACTTATGAAGTTGCCGTCCGCACCGAGGCACTGAACGCGATGAAACTCCCGACCGCCCCGGCGGGCAATTCCGTCTTCGGCTCGCTTACCGGTGTCTATCCCGAGGCGAAAATGATTACCGTGCGGCTCGCGGGCGGGAATAACGTCCGTGTGCCACTGACGTACGAGGTGAGCGCGACGCGACGTACCCTCGGTAATGGTCTGCCGGTCGGCGCGACCACCGCGACATCTCCCGTATTCGCCGCCGACGCCCTGAAACTGGGCGAGCAGGTGCAGGTCGAGATGAACGATTCCGGCGAAGGTTTATTGGTGCTCGTCGCTACCGACCTGCGTCGGGGCGAGGTCAAGAGTATCGAACTAATGCCGACGAACGGCGGTGGGCAGATCACCCTCACCGACGGCACGGTGATCACTATGTTGCCGCTGGCATTGGTACGTTACCAGAACCGACCGGTACCACTCTTCGCCATAAGGCCGGCTGAACAGATCGTCGTACGCTTGAATCAGGCGGGTCAGGGTGCCTCGCTCGCCGTGATCACACCCGGCGCGGCGAATGCGATCCCTCCGCTACCGGAAGCACTCGCGAATCCCGCGTCGGCGACCGACCTTGACAAGGAGCCGCCTATTCCAACTAAGGCACCGGATGTGCCGACGATTCCAACCCCCCGAGTTGGACCGCCGATCCTTAAGCCGAATCAGAAGCCCGTGCCGACCTCCTCGAAGCCGTAGGGCAAAGCTACGGCGCAATCGCCCTACCAGAAGCCGTCCTTGCGCAAGTAAGTTTGGTGTTTATGGTACAATAACATTATGAACGAACGGATTAGTCTTTTGCGGGGCAAGATCCGCGAGACCGTGCCGCCCGACGCCGTGATTCGACGCGCCGTGACGCTCCCCTCTGGACACCGGCTTTCGCTCAGCATTGGTGACATCACCGGCGAGAGCGTTGATGCTATCGTGAACGCCGCCAACGAAGGACTAGCGCACGGCGGCGGGGTAGCGGGCGCGATCGTCCGGCGAGGGGGGTATACGATCCAGACGGAGTCCGACCGCGTCGGGCGTGTCCCGGCCGGCTCGGCGGCTATCACCGGTGCGGGTACTCTTGGCGCGAAGCACGTCATCCATGCCGTTGGCCCCGTCTGGCGCGGACAATCCCCCGACGAGAGCGACTGCCTTCTGGCTTCCGCGACCACGGCCGCTCTTGAGATCGCCCGTAGACGTGGCTTGCGCTCCGTGGCATTCCCCGCGATCTCTAGCGGTATATTCGGGTTCCCCAAAGACAGGTGCGCGACGGTGATGCTCGAAGCTGTCCGCGTATGGGCTGCCGCCCACCCGGATGATGAGTTGCGCGAGATCCGCTTCACGATCATTGACGAGGAGACAGTAGCGATCTTCGAGGTCGAATTCGCGCGCGCTTTTCCCGGATAAACAAACATCACGTTTCGTCCGCCCTGTTCGCCGGTACAACAAAGCCAACACACATCATCCGGCGGGGCAACGAAAGCAGGCCGGGACTAGATAAGGCGAAACACCTGATGGATTGCAAAGCATTCGCGGACTCGTTCATATCCGCGCTACACGCGCTGGAGCAGGGAGCCGACGAATCCGGCGTAAGCGACATAGTAGAACTGTTCGCGGCGGACGCTCGGCTTGTTAATACCGCCCTCCTACTAGGGGGCGAGACGCTAACCGGCACCGAGGGCGCGACCCGGTTTTGGATGCAGTACAAGAAGACAATCGGCGTCAGCAAGTCGGAGTTTCACCACATCACGACGGGTGACGACAGCGTGGGCCTATTCTGGAAGACAACAGTCCGGGAGGGCGCGGCACGGTACGACGGCGCGACGCTCCTCGACTTCGACGGCGAGGGCAAGATCCGCTATTTCCAGGGCTACTACGACACCCGCCAACTTAACGAGGCGATAGGGATAGAAACGAAGTAGTGCTGGGGTTGCTACGCCTCCTCGCGCGATCCCCCCCGTCCCTATCGCTAGCCATGCAACTAGGATCGCGACCCGTTTGCCCTGAGGAGCGGGCGACCCGATTCGCCATTTCGGTGTCGTCGCCGCCGCGCACCCCTTGTAACCTAGATGGACATCGCTTTTCGCGAAAGTACGTTGCCGAGGGGTAAGAGTTGTTTGGCAGGTTTCAGGCTGGCCGCGCCGTCGTGGTCGCCCTGACGGGACATCCAGCTCAGGAAGCGGGGGCCACCGCTGGTGGGTGCATGGGTGTCACGGCGACAGCGTCCGCGACGCCCATTCCGCTATCGGGGACCAGTTTCGGTGTGATCAAGCTCAGGATCTTATCGCGAAGGTTTTGTGGGGCGACCGATTGCGCCGCCTTTTCCCGGATCGTACGCAACAAAGCCACCTCGAAGTGGAACTTGGCGAAGCAACCCCGGCACCGCGAAAGATGGGCTTGAACCGCCTCCGTCTCCTCGGCGTCGAGCTCGTGGCTCAGATAGTCGTTTAAGCGGCGCACGGCGTCCTGGCAAAGATTGAACTCGGTGGCGATGGCATCCGGAGAAATCATAGTGGGTGTGACGTGGCTCTTTTCTGTTGAGTGGTTCATTTCTTATATCTCCCCGCAGGTGTGAACGGCTTTCCAGCGAGTTTAGTTCCCCGCCATTATGGGTAGACGCGTTTCCAGGCATGTCGCTCGACTAACGCATGTTTTGTTCGGTAAACGCCCATATCGCTTTTTGCACCAAACGCCGCCCGCGCGACAGGCGTGAGCGCACCGTGCCGATAGGTATTTGCAACATTTCGCTGATTTCCTGGTACGCGAATTCGTTCAGGTCGGCCAGGATTACTGTGTCTCGATACTCTTCCGGAAGCCTCTCGATGGCTTCCTTGATCGCCTCCGCCTCGACGCGTTGCACGACCTCGATTTCGGGGTCGGTGCCGGGAGCGCGGCCCTGTGCGTCGGAGAGCCGGTTGTACAGGTAAAAGTCTTCGAGTTCGTCGTAGGAAACGCGTTCCGGCTCGCGGTGCTTGCGCCGATACGAGTTGATATACAGGTTCGTCATAATGCGGAAGAGCCAAGCCCGTCCGTTCGTCCCGCCCTGATACTGGCCGTAGAACTGGAAGGCGCGGACGAACGTGTCCTGCACCAGATCCTCGGCGTTGCTCTTATCGCGCGTCATCCCCATCGCGGCGCGGTACAGCGAGTCGAGGTGGACGACCATCTCACGCTCGAACTCGGCCCGGTCTCGGGGCGAGGGCGACCGCGTTCCCGTGCCCCCCGGCGTTTCTTCAGAAGACATGGTTTAGGGGCAGACCGCCTTTCTCGAAACGGGAGACGGACAGCGCGGAACGTGCGGGACTCTCCGACGTATCTGGCATTATCTCGATCATGCGGCGAAGCACCCGCCGCAGGTTGTCGAGATTCGCCGTGAAAACCGCCAGTACTTCGTCGTTCGTAACCGGCGGTCTGTCCTCGTCGATCAGTCCGGCGTCGAAGTCGGTTATCAGCGAGATATTGACGTACGCCATCTCCATCTCCCGTGCCAGATACATCTCGGGATACTGCGTCATGTTGATAACTTCCCAGCCCTGCGCGGAAAACCAGCGTGACTCGGAGCGGGTGGAGAAGCGCGGCCCGTTGATGACCACGACCGTGCCGCGCTCGTGTACCGTGATCCCTTCGGCGCGGCACGACTCGGCGGCGTGCTGGCGCAGGATAGGACAGTACGGGTCGGCGGCGGAGACATGCGTCACGATCGGCCCGTCATAAAACGTGTCGTGTCGTCCGGCGGTGCGATCTACGAACTGGTCACAGATCACGAATTCGCCCGGCTTAACATGCGGCTGGAGCGACCCGCACGCGTTCGGCCCGATGATGTCGGTGACGCCGAGCGACTTCATCGCCCAGAGGTTCGCCCGGTAGTTGATCTTATGCGGCGGTATTGTGTGGTTCCGTCCGTGCCGGGGCAGGAACGCGACGGTCTTCCCGCCGACCTCGGCTAGCGTTACGGAGTCGGACGGCGCGCCATACGGCGTGTCTATCTTCACATCGCGGGTGTCGCCAGTCAGGAACGAGTAGAAGCCGGAACCGCCGAAAACGCCGACCGTAGCCGTTGGTGGCTGATTCGCGTGGACTGATACTGAGGAAGTGTTCGCCATAGGGGCTATTTCACCCTTGCGGCGAAAGATTCCTGCCCGCCTCCTTCGGTCTCGCGCCACAGGAGCAGAAGTTGGTGGCGATACTGTTGCGCGTCGTGGGTCGCATACGTTTCGTCTAACTTACGCCGGAGGCGATCCCGCCAGAGTCGCGCGGATACGGCGTCGCCGGATCGGGCGTAGGCAAGCGCCAGAAACGCCGCGTTGAACGGATCGGCTTGCAGACCCTCGCTCTCCAGTAGCACCTTCACCGCATCGGATTCACGTCCCGCCCGGCAGTATACGGCACCGAGCGTGTTGGTGTAGGTAGGCAGATCACCACGCACCCGCCCGCCGCCTATCCGCGCCGCGGCGACCGCTTTTTCCGACAGTCGCATGGCTTTCGCGAGCGTCATAGCGTCGCACGTGGGTGCGATGGCGGCAAGCCAAGCGGCGTTGTTGGCCGCGAGCGGGGTCGCGGTCGCTTCGTCAACACTGGCAATGACTCGCTCCGTTTCGCTTCGATATATACTCGCGTCGCCGCGCAGTAGTGCCGCCTCTGCGCCACTCCCTCGGAGTACGTCCGCCATTGCGTCACCCCCGCGCGGGTCGCCGAGGCGGAACAATGCCTCGCCGCGCAGGAGGCGCATGCCACTCCAATTCTCCTGGGAAATAAAACGGTCGGTAGCACTTACCACCTCGCGCCATTTGCCCGTCTTTCCGAGTGCCGCTATCTGCTTGCGTGCTAGAAGTGAGCGGCGGTGCCTCGCGAGCGACTCGGCGCGGCTCGGGGTCACCGGCACCGGGTCGCCAACACCGCCGTGATCCGCCGCCCGTTGTATCACGCCCCAAACGGCGAACCCGCCGAAAAGGCAAAAAAACAGGGCGATCATCATCAGTAAACGTTGTTTACTCGCGGCGTCGGTTTCCATAGTTAACGGCGTGCTCTTTCCCAATTTCTATTGGGACGATTGTACCGGATGTCGGCTATTGTTGCGCCGGACTCCTTCCGCGCAACAGGGCGATTGCATCATAGACGGTTCGCCGTCCGTGCTCACGAACACGCGTCAAATTAGCAACCCATCTCGTGACGCAATCACCCTACCCACGCGACCACGACGTACCGAACAAACATCCAGCGCGAGAAACATCTCGAAATCGGCCTGCGGCTTGATCGCGCCGCTCACGGCTTTTCCGCCACCCGTTTGCGCCATTCCGCGATCCATCGCAGCGGGTTGCGTGACGGTTTCGGGGGCACCGGCTTGTCGCCCCCGTCCGAAGGCGCATCGGCCCCGGCGTCCGCGCCCCCGTCAAGGAAACGACGCGCGAGCGCGCCGCCGGGGATCACCTTCGTTCCCAGATCCACCGCCTCTTTAACGGCATGCCTGCCCGCGCCGCGCAGGAAGTCGCGCCGCGACTGAGGGGGCGGAGGCGTGGGCTTCGGGGCGGCGTCCGCGACCGGCTCCGCTTCTTCGGGTTCGTGCTCGTTCATGCTCATTTTTCCTCGGTCCGGGCCGGTCAGCCCGGCGGCCATCCCAGGACGCGCCCGCCCAGGACGTGCGCGTGTAGATAGGGAACCGACTGTCCGCCATCCGCGCCTGTGTTCAGCACCACTCGGAATCCGCCCGCCGTGAGGCCCGAACGCCGCGCGACCTCCGCGCACGCCAGCAACAAACGCCCCGCGAGCGTCACGTCATCTGGGGAAAGCCCGAGCAGGTCGCGCAACACCGGTTTCGGGATCACCAGCACATGAACCGGTGCCTGCGGGCTGATGTCGGGGAACGCGATGATGTGCTCGTCCTCGTACACGGCGGATACGGGGATCTCGCCCCGCGCGATTCGGGCGAAGACGGTGTCGGCTATGTTCGTATCCATGAGGCGTATTGTATCCGAACGGATCAATTTTCGCGGCTTCCCGCGCGCCGCCGGTTCGCGGTAGAATAACCGCGCGATGATTCCCGACTTGATTCTCCGATCCGGCACTCCCGACGATGCCGCCGTGCTCTCCCTATTCGCGACGCGCACCTTCCGCGATGCCTTCGAGTCTGAAGTGCCGCCGGACGCGATGGCGCGCTACCTTGCCGAGTCGTTCGCCGTGGAACGGGTCCGCGCCGAACTCGCCGACCACGCCGCCGCCTTTATTCTGGCGACCGATCAGGGCAACGCACTCCTGGGATATGCGAAACTGTACTTCGGGTCACCCCTGCCCGAGGTGCGGGGTACGAACCCTGTCAAATTATGGCGGCTGTATACGGAGAAGGAGCGACAGAACCGGGGCATCGGCGGGTGGCTACTCGCCCGCGCGGTAACCGTCGCCGGGGAGCGCGGCGGCGAAACGCTGTGGCTTACCGTGAATAAAGGGAACACCGGCGCGGTGCGCTTCTACGAGCGGAACGGCTTCGTCACCACCGGCTACACGACCTTCGACCTCGGCGGCGAACTACACCACGATTTCGTGATGGAGAAACCGATCGGGGGCGGCCGCCCCCGATCCTCTAGCCTTTGATACCCGCCGCGAGTAGCCAGCCGGTGCCGAGCGCGTTCTCGAGTCGTATCCCGCCGCACCCGTCGCCGCATATATACAGGCGTTGCGCAGCGTCGGCCAGGAACGGCTCCCCGGTCGTTTGTAGCGGCATAGCATACCGCCATCGGTGTGTGTGCGCCTCCCGCACCCCGATTCGCGTCCCGAAAACCTCCTCCAGGGCGGTGAGGATAGCCGCCTGAACAGAGTCTTTCCAGTCCTCAATGTGGACACGGCTCCACAGGCCCGAACCGTGCGCGACGATGACCGGCTCCGGGAAGCGGAAGTCGCGTTTCGTGTGGTCGCGCGACAGCCATCCGAGCACCGGGTGGTTCTTAAACTCCATCGCTGTCTGTGTCATCGGGATGTCGTTTTCGAGTACCGCGACCACGGTCCACGCGGGGGCGTAGGAGACGCCTTCTAGCCGGGCGCGCGTGTCGTCCGACAGGAACGAACCGGCGAGCCGTAGGAGTTGCTCGGCGGGCAGAGTCAGGCACAGGTTCCTCGCGGAGAAGGAAACGGGTGTTTCGCCGGGGTGCGCGTGCCCGGTGGCGACCCACTGCTCGCCCTGACGTGTCAGCGTGGTGATCGTGGTGCTGACGCGAACGTCCACCCCGCGCGCGAGCCGCTCGGCGACGATTTGCATGCCGGTCGTCGGCGCGTAGCGCGGGTGTCCCGGCTCACGCTCCGTGATCGCGCCGCGCTCCCAGGTCGGGTATCCCCGGTTCCAGACGCGCAGATCGCTCCCTGTCTCGGCGAGCCATGCCTCGGCCCAGCGCGCGAACCGGTCGCTCTTTGCCGTAAAATACTGCGCGCCGTAGTCGCACAGTGCGCCGGTGGCGAGGGTACGGGTGACGCACCGCCCACCCACGACGCGCCCCTTGTCCACGCAGATCACCTTCGCGCCGGTCTTTTGCAGATCGCCCGCGAGGGCAAGCCCCGCGACGCCCGCGCCGATCACTAAAAAGTCGCTGGTTTCTGTTTGCATGTTGTTATTCTAGCACCAATCTCGTTTTCTAAAAGCCGTCCGGTAAAGATGCGCCGAGACGCTTCAACGCCTCCTGGGCGTTGAATACGTGAGGCGACCCCGGGAAGCGGCGGATCAACGTCTGGTACAGGAGAACCGCCTCGTTCTTGTTGTCGGAGTGCTTCTCTGCCACAAAACGCTCCAGCACCTGCGCGTAACGTATAAGGCTCGTCTCGGCGTCGGAACCAGTCTTCTCCTGCCGAAAAAGTTGCTTGTACACCTGTCCGGCGACGCGGAGGTCTTCCACACTTCCTGCCTTCTCGAGCCGCGCCGCGATACGGAGGAGCGGTAACACCGGCAAACGCGCCCTATCTTGTGGGACGGCGAGTGCCATCGTCGCCAGCCGCCGCGCATCCCCGTGCGTGGATAGTACCGCGCCATACCGGTTCAGCGCGTCCACGAAGATGGCCTCCCACTCCTCCAGGCTCGGGTCGCAGATGCGCTCCCCGTATGCGGCGGCTATCTTCTCGCTGTCCGGCTCCCGTTTCAGCAAGCCGCCGAGTTCCGCGACCGACAACGCCCCGAGGTTGACGCCCTCCGCCTGTAATTTACGCGTTTCCGAGATCCGCCGACCGTCACGCGGCGTCCTGAGGAGCGCGACGGCGGCGAGGCCCGCCATGAGACCGGCGATGTGCGCAAAGTTCGCGACGCCGCCGTAGCCGCCCGACCAGAGGGCCGCCCATAGATCGCAGACGAAAAGGTATAAAACCGCCCACTGCGCGTGCCAGTCGAACGTAATCGGCGCGACCTTCACCGGCCACCAGCCGCGGAAGGTGATCCGAGCGTACGGCAGCATCAGGGCGACGCTGACCGTCGCGAACGGGAACAGCCAGAGGTACGCCCCGGCGAGGCCCATGATCGCCCCGGAAGCACCCAGGGTGAATGACTCGGGCGCCAACACGCCGCTCACGAGCGACTGGAACGCACCGGAGATAATCCCCGTCATTAGATAAACCCCCAGATAGCGGAGGGCACCGAGTCGCCCCTCGACAGCGGGACCGAATACCCACAGCACGATCATGTTGCCGAGCAAGTGAAAGACCTCGGCGTGCAAAAACTGGCTCGTAATCAACCGCCACGGCTCCGTGCCCATCGTCGCCCATGACAGAGCGAACCGGTCGAGGACGCGGGGCAATATATAAAGGAACGGACTGTCGGAATTAAACAGGTGGGAGTTGAGATTCGCCGTGGCTAGATAAACGAGTGTGTTAACGAGAATCAAGATTGCCGTCGCGTACGGGAACCGCTCCGGGGTGTTCTTTGCGCTGTATGGGAAAAAAAGCACGGGGTCTCCTGGCTCAGGAATAGGGAACGGGCGGGCCGTCCCGTAAATTCTTGGTCCGCTTCAGGAACCATGATTCACCAAACGTCCCGCCCGTTCCTGCCCCGAAATGTGGAGAATAGCGGGATCGAACCGCTGACCTCTTCAATGCCATTGAAGCGCTCTCCCAGCTGAGCTAATTCCCCCCGCGCCGACGATACTCGCGTTTCGACGGCAGGAGCAAAAAATAGTATATCGCGCTCTCGCGCCGGGCGCAAGCAGGATCGGAATCGCGGAGTCGTACGAAGCCGTCATTACCCGATGCCTTGGTAAGCACTCCCAGGCCTCGGCGATGGGGGACGATCCGACAATGCTTCGATCACCGGTGCCGCGAATGTTGCCGTCCGCAGTTGACGCGACGCTCCTATCGGGCTATGATTACAAGGGAATCGGCTGGTCGGAACCGTACGCGCTTCCGCGCAGGTCCACTGATTTTCGCTATTCAAACGATTAAAATCGTCGCTTCGCCGCGATAAACGTGGCAAACGACGCCCGCAAGGAGCAACCCATTATGGCAGTTCGCGTCGGCATCAACGGTTTCGGACGTATCGGTCGCCTCACTTTCCGCGCCATCCAGGAGAAATATGGCGCGTCGGGGGAAGTGGAAGTGGTCGCGCTCAACGACCTCACGGACGCGCACACCAACGCGCACCTTCTGAAATACGACAGCAACTACGGCCCGTTTAAAGGTGAAGTTTCTTACCAGAACAAAGACATTCTCGTCAATGGTAAGAAGATCACCGTGTTCGCCGAGAAGGATCCGGGCGCGATCGCCTGGGGTTCCGAAGGCGTAGACGTGGTCGTCGAGTCCACCGGCTTCTTCACGGACGCCACGAAAGCGGTCGCGCACAAGCGCGACTCGGTGAAAAAGGTCGTGATCTCCGCGCCCGCGAAGAACGAAGACTTGACCATCGTGCTCGGCGTGAACGATGACATGTACGACCCCGCGAAGCACCACGTGATATCGAACGCGTCCTGTACCACGAACGGCCTCGCGCCGGTCGCCAAAGTGCTCCACGACCGGTTCGGAATCGAAAAAGGCTTGCTGACCACGATCCATGCCTACACCAATTCGCAACGCACCGTGGACACCGCGGCGAAAGATTTGCGGGACGCCCGCGCCGCCGCGCAGAACATCGTGCCGTCCTCGACCGGAGCCGCCCGCGCGGTCGGTCTCGTGATCCCGGAACTGCAAGGGAAGTTCACCGGCATGGCGTTCCGCGTGCCCGTCCCGACCGTCTCCGTCGTGGACTTCACCGCGTTGTTGTCGAAAGACGCCTCGCCAAAGGAGATTAACGCGGCGATGAAGGAGTACGCCGAGGGGCCGATGAAGGGCATCTTGCGCTATACGGACGACGAACTGGTTTCGACCGATCTGAAGGGCGATACGCACTCGTCCATCTTCAGCGCGGTGGACACCATCGGGCTGGGCAACTTCGTCAAGGTCGTCGCCTGGTACGATAACGAATGGGGCTACAGCAACCGCGTCGCCGACCTGCTCAAGTTCCTCGCCGACAAGGGGCTCTAGTCTCGACGGAGGCTTTCTGCGACTGCGGGCGGGGTAGTCCTTTTCTACCCCGCCATGCGCGGAGGAACAGATCATTCTATGTTAGGATTGCGGTCTCGGCTGGAGAGTCAGGCGGAGACGCCGCGCACCGTGGAGTCGGCGATTGAAGACCGCTATTACGCGGCTATGGAACTGGTCATAGTAGCAGTGTCTGGAAGTGGCTCTCAGGATTCGGGCATTTATCTACTCGGCTATGTTGCCGAAATGATCTTGAAGGTAGGCTATTTCCGTCTTCTGGCCGCGACGGGGGATGCCCCTCTTCTGGAGGCAAATATCCGCGACCTGCTCCCCCCAGCTAGAGCAAGGGGGCGATCCCTTGTCCCGCCAGTCGGCGACGAGAGTTACCATAGTATACTGTTCTGGGCGGCACTATTACGCAACGAGCACACGCGGCAGAGGCGCGATTTCGATCCTGCCTTCGCTTCGGACTTCATGGGATGTTGCTCGCGAGTTTATTCAAC
>JAYUUO010000088.1:0-14413 GCA_043754515.1 Armatimonadota bacterium | reverse complement strand
TGGGGTGCGTGCGGCGAGTCGCGGCGGGAGGAGCGTGCGGCGGGTCGTCGCGACCCGCCCGCACCCCACGACCCCTAGCCAGGGGCCGACTTACTACAGCCCCCGGTACTTCTCCGGCAACGCGGCGATAGACCCGGTGACGAGTTCCACCGACTTGCGCATCAACGTCGTTTCGTCATCCGTGAGCGGGACCTGGAGGATCTTCTCCACACCGCCCGCGCCGAGCACTACCGGCACGCCGAAGTGGATCCCGGACACGCCGTACTCGCCTTCTAAATAAGCCGACACCGGCACGACGCGCTTCTTGTCTTTGAGGATGGCCTCGACCATGATGGTCGTCGCGGATGCCGGGGCGTAGTAGGCAGAGCCTTTTTTGAGTAGCCCGACGATCTCGCCGCCGCCTTTTTTGGTACGCTCTACTATCTGCGCGAGGCGATCCGGGGCGATAAACTGCGTGACCGGGATTCCTGAGATCGTGGTAAACGACGGCAGAGGCACCATTTCGTCACCATGCCCGCCCATCAGCATCGCCTGTACGTCCTCGACCGACACGCCCGCTTCCTGCGCGATGAACGTCCGGTAGCGGCCCGCGTCCAAAATCCCCCCCTGGCCCATCACGCGGTTCTTCGGGAAGCCGGACACTTTGTACGCCAGGTACGCCATCGTGTCCATCGGGTTGTTGACTACGATGATGCAGGCATTCGGTGACGTTTTGGCGACCTTCTCGATGTTGCTCGCGGTAATCTCGGCGTTGGTCGCGAGCAGGTCTTCGCGGGTCATGCCCGGTGTGCGCGGCGCGCCGGACGTCAGCACGACCACGTCGGAGTCCGCCGTTTCGTCGTAGCCGTTGGTGCCGGTGATGTGCACATCGAAGCCTTCGAGCGGGCCGGATTGCAGGAGGTCGAGGCCCTTGCCCTGCGGGATGCCCTCGGCGATGTCCACCAGGACGACGTCGGCGAGTTCCTTGCTCGCGATCCAGTGGGCACAGGTGGAGCCGACAAACCCGGCCCCGATGATGGTAACTTTCTTTCGCATGGGAATAACTTTCTTGATAAGGCGTTGCGCCGACGTATTATGCCAAACCGGGGTGCGACATGGCAAGCCGCCGGGCAGAATATGGCGAGGCACCGCGTCCGTCGCGGCACCCAAGAAACGACCCGGCGCGGTTCGTCAGCGCGACGCCTGCCGAGCAGAAAGACCCGCCCACGTTCGGCACCGCCAGCGGCTAACCGGAGCAGTCGCGGCGGCGTCGCCGAACGCGCTATTTAGTCGGTACGCGTCTCGTTACCGGGCCGCGTGATGTCGAGTCCAGAATCCTTGCTGACCGGCGTGCGGGTTTCCTGCACTTTAGTCAGAACGTCGCCAAGGGCTTTGGTGAACTCGTTCGCCGTCACCGGCTTATTACCACCGCCCGCCGCAGTGGCATTCTTCGCGAACGGCGAGTTGGGCGCGATGTAGCCACCCGCGAGTAGTGACTTCACCGCGTCCGGGCCGCCCTTCGGCGCGGCGAACGCGCCGGTCTTGCTCTTCGGCATCTTGCTCACCTGATCCATGTAGTTGACGAAGCGGTACAGGGTCACCGCCAACTCATAGCGGGTGACGGGCTTTTTACCGTCATATACGACCTTCTTTTTGGAGGGCGCGCCGACCGCGAACGGCGAGGAGCCGTAGCCGACGATGATCCCGGCTTTCGCGAGCGCGTTCACGCCCGGTGCCGCCCAGTGTCCGGCGGGAACATCGGGGAACGCGTTCCCCTGCGCGAAGGCGGGAGCGGAGGCGGTTACGGTTGCCGCGCAGACGAGGCACACGGCGAAAAGAGTGGCTGATTTCATGGCGGTAGTATACCCGATGTGAGCGGGCAGCGTCCTCTCACCCACCGAGTGAGTCCCGCAACAATCGCCAGTGCCGTTCCAGGCGGATCTTCCGGGCGAACCATGCCGCTTCGACGCCGCGTAGCGACTCGGCCATCCGCTCCCGTAGCGGGCGGGTAACGGTCGCGGTGCCGCGACGTGTCACACCCACCCCCCCCGAGTTTACCCGCGCGAACACAGTGACGACCCGTCCCGTCGTGCTTGCCTTGTGCGCGGTGATCTGCCCGAATATGGCGGCAACCGCCTCCGCGTGGCTCGTAATCGTGCCGTTCGCGAGCACCCATTCGCGGGCGATCCCGCCCTCCGCGCGGGTGTCGTCATCGAGCAGACGGTTTAGGGCGGCCTCCCAGTCGGTGGGGGAGCGGCACGCGATGCCGATGTCCACTTCGCCCGCGCCCCCGGTATGCGTCGCGAGCGTAGGGATGCCGACGGCACCGGCCTCTAACGCCTTGATCTCGGACTTCGCGTGGTTGAACAGGCGCGACGCGTCGAGCGGAGCCAGCGTGACATCGGCTTGCGCGGTCAGCGCGAACAGGTCGCGCCACGGGACGAACGGGTGGCTGCGCACCCGCCCGGCATCCGCGAATGGCTCCAATATTCTCGGCAGGGCCACGGTGCCAACCAGCAACAGGCGCGTTTCGTCACGTGCCGCCATCACGCGGGCGAGCGCGGTGGCTATCTCCGCGAAGTCGAGGTTGTGCGTCGGGGAGCCGGAAAGGTATGCGAGGGTTCGGGCGTGCGGGGAAGTAGCGAGGCGTCGCGCGCGTAGCGTGTGCGCGTCGTCCGCTAACGCGACCATCTCGGCGTTCAGGAAGTTGCGGACGCAGTGGACTGGCTTCGCGCCGCCGAGCGCGATTCGGGCCTCATTTGCCAGAAACTCGGTGGAGGTGATCACGGCGTCGCACTCGCGCAGGGTCCGCAGGTGGTCTTCGCCCTCGGCGCGGTTGTAGTGATAGAACGCCGAGTCGCCCGGCGGGGAGTTGAATCCGATCTGTATAGCGTATTCGGGCGAGAAAATCAGATCGTCTACGCTCGCCACGGTAACCGCGCCGACCGCCCGCGCACCCGCGAGTACGCGGTCCGCCTCGCCGTGGTAGCGGAGCCGGTGTAGTACCACGACGTCGGGCGCGGACAGGCGGAAGCGGGTGTCGGTGACGCAGTGGACGCTGACCGTCGCGCCAGGCGTCAATGCCTCGGCGAGATGATGGCATCGGTAGCGCGAGGTCGCGGTTTGGAAGCCTTTGGGGGTGACGAACACGACGTGGAGCGGAGGGTAGGACTCGGACATGACGGTGCGTACGCGGTTGTCAGTGTATCACGGTCGGGCGCGGGGGGGGGGGCGCGGCACTAGCCCGAACGCATGAACAAGGACCGCCGTCCTGATACGGCCCCGCGAGATCCAGGGGGCGCGGCACTAGCCCGAACGCATGAACCCCTAGCCATCCTGGGTACGAGCAATGCAGAAACCTCAAACAAAATGCTCACCACATCCCGCTTCGCATCACTCCTCGTGCTAACGACGCTGATGACCGCTCCGGCGTCCGCGCGGCCTCAGACCACGCACGAGTATACCGGCGTGATGAGCGGCGGATCGTAGTTCACGGTGCGCTACCCGGCGCGGTTCAGCGTGCGCGAGTTCCCGCACCGGGGGATCAAAGACAGCGTGGAGTTTATGGCACCCGACAAGAGCGTCGCGTTCTACTTTGCCGCGCCCGACGCGAAGGAAAATCCAGACGGTGTTTCGCGCGAGTCGGCCACCGAATCGCTGACCGACTCGCGCAACGAGAAGAGCGCGAAGGGCGTCTTTCATTGGCGAACCGTGTCTGCGAGGGACGGCTCCTACTCCCGCTCGTGGCTGGACTCCACCGATAAATACGGATTCCGCACTGTGTTCGGCATCCGGTACAGGAACAAAGCCACGTGCGAAAAGTACGCCGCGCGGTACGCGGCGTTTAAGAAATCGCTCGAAACGGCGGGGGAGTAGTGCCCGACGTTGCGCGGCGAGAAATAGCACCGTTGTCGGGATGTAGGGGGAACGTAGTCCTGTAGACCGCTGTCTGTCAGAAGGTGCGTGCGAGGGCGGCGGGAATGCCGCGCCTTTTCCCCGCCTTGAAAGTTTATATATGCCCACGGGAACCCCGACATGCCCTACCGAATTCGCGACACCTGACACCGAACCCGAGACTCCCGAACAGAAAAGCGAGGGCAAAGTCCGCGCCGATATTCTGAACGGGCCGCTCGCCAAAAGCGTCTTCATGCTCGCGTATCCGTCCGTCGCGACGATGCTCTTGCAGACCACTAACGGCTTTCTGGACCGCTTCTTCGTCGGGCACCTGGAGGCGGGACCGGAAGCGCAGGCGGCGGTGACGGTGTCTAGTTCGCTCATGTTCGCGCTGATGGCGGCGGGCATGGCGATCTCGGTCGGCACCACCGCGCTGGTCGCCCGCGCCATCGGCGAGGGGGATGTGAAGCGGGCGGAAAAAGCGACCGAGCAGTCGCTACTGCTCGCCATTGTGCTGGCCGTCCTGATCGCGGTCCCGATGTGGCTGTTGCGCGTCCCGCTCCTGGAAGCGTTCGGGCTGAAGGCGGCGGCGCGGGATCTGGCGGCGCAGTACCTGGGCATTACGATACTCGGCCTGCCGACCCTGTTCGCGATGCTGACCATGAACGGCGCGTTCCGGGGCATGGGCGACACCGTGCGCCCGTTTTACGTGACGCTGGGCGCGAACGCCGTTCACGCGTCGCTGAACTGGCTGCTCATCTTCGGCAACTGGGGCTTCCCGAAGCTCGGTCTGCCGGGCGGCGCGACTGCGCTCGCCATTTCGCAAGCCGTGTCAACGCTCCTCTATGTTATCTTCCTGCGCCGCTCCCGGCTGGCCCACGTTCATTTCTTCACGCGCGTTGATTGGGATTGGACGAAACGTATCGCGCGGATCGGGCTACCCGCGTCGGGCCAGCAGCTGGTGCGGGTCGGCTCGATGCTGATGTTCCAGATGCTTCTAGCCAAATTGGGCGCGGGGGACGCGGCGGTGGCGGCGCTTGGCGTCGGCTTAGTTTCGGAAAGCGTGGCGTTCATGCCCGGCTTCGGGTACAGCATCGCCGCATCGGCGTTCGTGGGGCAGAACCTGGGCGCGAAACAGCCCGACCGCGCGAACGCGGGCGGTTGGGCCGCGACGTGGCAAGCGGTCGCCGTAATGAGCGCGATGGGCGTGCTGTTCTGGGTGTACGCCGAGCCGTTCGCGCGGTTCTTCGTCCCGCACCTCCCGCACGAAGCGGCACCCCGCGCGGCGCAGGTGGAGCAGACGGTGGCCCTGACGATCCTGTACCTGCGAACGGCGGCGTGGTCGGAGCCGTTCCTCGCGCTCGGCATGGTGTTGACCGGCGCGCTACAGGGCGCGGGCGAAACCGTGTCGCCGACTTTTATCACCATCGCCACCATGCTCTGTCTGCGCGTCCCACTCGCCTATTTCGCGCTATCGCACGGCTACGGGACCACGGGCGCATGGTGGGCGATGTCGTTCTCGACTATCGTGCAGGGGGTAGCGACCGCGATTCTATTCCGGCAGGGCGGTTGGCGGCGGGCACGGGTGTAGCCGCGCCCGACGCCGTCGCCGGATGAGGGACGGCCGGTGTTCCAGTTTTCGCGCCGCCGGGGGCAGTGTCCCCCAGCGGCGCGTTCGTCATCCGCACCTGTGGGATCGCCTGCTCCCGACCGGCAAGCGCGGTGACCCGGTCGCGCTTGTTGGAGGGGCGACGACTGGTTTGGGCGCGGCGGGCGGCGGGGCGACATTCTCTCCCGGTGCGCACCCCGCCAGAAGGCACACGGCGAATACCCCGATCAGGCCGCGACAACGCGGCCCGTGACCTCCCTTTTTACCGCTATTCGTTGGACGGCTTGTCGTCATGGTTGTGCATCCCCCAGTTGCAAACGTCCGGGCGCGGCAGGTTGCCGACGTTACAGTACGTGTTGATATCCGCCACCGCGTCCGGGTTATCACCCACCGGCTTCTTCACCGGGCGGGTCGCGTCCAGCGTGTTGCCGTACTTGAACCGCTTCGCGTGGCCGTCCAGAAACCCGTAGTTGTTGCCGCCTGTATGACGGCCCAGGTTCTTCGAGTCGGCGATCTGATCACCGGTCGAGGAGGCCGGGTCGAGTTGGAAGAGCGACCCGTCGAGGTATCCGCGCTCCCAGGAGCCGTTCGAGGCCGACGGCCAGGGGTGGTAGTCGTAGATCGCCAGACCCGCGTGCCGCTCCCCGAAGAGTACCTGTTGCGCCGGGCTGGATATCTCGGCGATCGGAAGCCCGTGTGAGGCGAGGCTGTTAACCGGGTAATCCGTGTGGTGCGAGTTCCATATCCGCAGGGTTTGTAGCGACGGCAGTATGCAGTTCGGAGCCTCGCCCCCTACATACGTATGGCTCGACGTGTATGTGTCCGTGGCCGCGTTGTCGGTGGTCGGGTAGTACGGGCAGATGTCATCGTTCAGGCCCGGATCGGTCAGGAGATCCTTGCTTTTTATGTACGACTGGAGCGGGTCGAACCACGTGTAAAGATTCTTCACTGTCTCCCCAGTGTCCAGATCGTGGTGTGTCCGCACGGTCGTCTCGTCATAATCCTGTGTACACATCATCATCGCGATGCCCAGTTGTCGGATGTTGGACAGGTCGGCTGTCTGCCGGGCCTTCGCCCGAGCCTGGGCGAACACGGGGAACAAGATCGCGGCGATTATCGCGATTATCGCGATGACGACGAGTAGCTCTATCAGTGTGAAACCGCGCGGCGCGGCTCCGGCGGGTTTGAGAACGCCGCTCGCCTGTCGGCGGGCGGGCGTCTTTTGGGACAGGTAGTTATTCATAGCGAACCTTTCGTTTTGTCGGGATGACGGGTGGTCGGACGGGTTAGCCCGCGTGCCAAAATCGGCACGGTGTTGGGACGAAACGGCTTGAAGGCTACGGGAGAGCGGGAGCGGCAAGAGACGCTAGCGGGTCAGATCGCTACCGGGGCATGAGGATGCCGACGGACAGACCTGATGGTTGTGTGGATGACGATGCGCCCCGCTCCCGTGCCTTAAGCAAAGAGCAGGGCGGGTGGGCCGCGCAAGCCACGGCGCCGCAAGGGCGCGGCGCACAGGGCGGCGAGGCGGACGGAGAGCGCGAGCGCGGCGATCGCGGGCAGGGTGACGGTGAGCGCGAAGAGAACGACACCGGCGAGCGTGACGGCGGTCGCCTGCCAGTCGCATAAGGGCGCAGTCATTGTTGGCGCGCGGGGTCGCCGCCGCCAAATGCCGGGGGGCCGGTTGCGTCGTGGTTGCCGCGAGGGCTACCGACACCACCGCGGAAACGGTGAGACAACCATCGGTATTTCCGGCACCGTGGTGGTGCAGGGACGCGGACACGGACATGAAGGCGAACACGAACGTGACTAATCCGGCGAGTTACCGCATCACCCGCGAGAGCCGGTTCGGTTGTTCTCCCATGGCGCGTCGCGTTATAATTGCCAGTGTGCTCTCGCCATCCGTTGTTGTTAATGGTTTGCGTCTATATTTTTTGCCGGGCAACACCCTTCCGTACCGCCGCGCACCGTTTGCCCCGCGTTTGCCGTATAATGGGATAGTAGCACCGTTTCCGCGCCGGACGTTTAGCAGGAGGCGACACGCGGCGATACCGTACCCGGCATGAACGACGACCCCATTAACTTACCCCCAAGCGATTTCGACGCCCATACGCTCCGTGTCTTAGAGTACGGCGCGATCGTCGCCATGCTCGCCGAACGCACGGCGTCCGCCCTCGGGGCGGAACGCGCACGCGAACTGCTCCCGTCCCCCGTCCACGCCTTCGTGCAGGAGCGTCAGCAGGAGACCCGCGAGGCGCGCGCCCTGGTCGGCGCGTTCGGCGCGATCCCGCTCGGCGGCATCTACGACGTGCGCCCCTACCTCGTCCGCGCCGAAGTCGAGCAGGCACTCGCGCCGGGTGATCTGCTCCAGATCGCGTCCACGTTGCTCAACAGCTCGCGCCTCAAGGCATTTCTAGTCCGCCACGTCGAAAAGGCCCCGCTCCTCGCCGACCGCGCCCGTGCCATCTCCGACTTCCCGCCCCTGCTCGGCGAGATCGAGAACGCCATCGGGCGCGACGGCACGGTGCAGGACGGCGCGTCCACCACGCTCGGCTCGCTCCGCTCCCAGGTGCGCGTGCTCGCGCGGCGCGTGGATGACCGCTTAAACCAGTACCTGTCCGGCAACTTCCGCGCGATGCTACAGGACCCGCTGATCGTGCTCCGCGACGACCGCCGCTGTCTCCCGGTCAAGGCGGAGTATAAGTCGGCGATCAAAGGGATCGTGCACGACCAGTCGGCGTCCGGCGCGACGCTGTTCATCGAGCCGATGCCGGTCGTGGAACTCAACAACGAACTGCGCCAGCTGGAGATGAAGGAGCGGCAGGAGATACAGCGCATCCTCGCCAAACTCACCGCGCTGGTCGCGAAGCAGGCGACGAAGATATTCGGGACGTGCGAGGTGGTCGCCGGGATTGATCTCGCGCACGCGAAGGCACTGCTCGCGGAGGCGATGCGCGCCACCGAACCGACGTTCAACAACAAAGGCTTTATACGGTTGCGCGAGGGACGCCACCCGCTTCTGGACCCCGAGACGGTCGTCCCGACTTCGCTCACATTAGGCGACAAGTATAAGACGCTCCTAATCACCGGTCCGAACACGGGCGGCAAGACGGTCACGCTGAAAACGGTCGGGCTGTTCACATTGATGGCGCAGGCAGGGATGCAGGTGCCCGCCGAACTCGGCACCGAACTGGCCTACTTCGACCAGGTGTTCGCCGACATCGGCGACGAACAGAGCATCGCGCAGAGCCTTTCAACGTTCTCCGCGCACATAACCAATATCGTCCGCATCCTGAAGCAACTCGGCACGCACGCGTTGGTGCTGATGGACGAGATCGGCGCGGGCACCGACCCCGGCGAGGGTGCCGCGCTCGCCAAGGCGATTCTCGCCTACCTACTGAAACACAATTCGCGCGTGATCGCGACCACGCACTACGGCGAACTGAAGGAGTACGCGTACCTCGTGGACGGGATCGAGAACGCCGCCGTGGAGTTCGACCCGCAATCCCTGCGCCCAACGTACCGGCTGCTACAAGGGGTGCCCGGTTCCTCGAACGCGTTCCACATCGCCCGCCGCCTGGGGATGCCCCGCGCGGTGGTCGAGGAGGCGACGAGCAACCAATCGCAGACCGACATTGACTCTGGCCAGGTGATGCAACGGCTCGAAAAAGCGAAGCGGATCGCCGACGACGAGAAGCGCAAGGCGGAGCGGCTGTCGCGCGAGCTCGACGACCTGAAGGCGAAGTACGAGGCGCGGCTCCGGGACCTGGAAGTCTTGCGACGCGAGGCGAAGGAGCGGGCGACGCAGGAGGCGCAGGTGCTGATCCGGCGCAATACCGAGAAGATGGAGAACATCATCGGCGAATTGAGGCGCATCGGCAAGGAAGGGCGTAAAACGCAGTCGGCGCGCAAGCGGATGAAGGAGACATCGGAGGAGTTGATCGGCGGCATCGGCTACGAGAACGACGCGGTGGTGATGGACGAGGCCGACGTGCCGAAGGTGCTGAAAAAAGGGGACAAGGTGCGGGTACTGTCGCTCGGCTCGGCGCAGGGCGAAGTGATCGAGGATTCGGACGGCAAGGAAGCCCTGGTGCAGGTCGGGATGATCCGGGTCACGGTACCGGTCTCGGCCCTCCGCACGCAGACGGGTGCCGCGCTCGCCGACGATGTGACGAAACGCCGCGCGGCGGTCGCGAACGGAAGCAACGCGGCGGCGATGGCGATGGAAAAGGCGAGCACGATCTCACCCGAGATAAAACTGATCGGACTGCGCACCGATGTCGCCCTGCCGCGCTTCGAGAAGTACCTTGATGACGCGTTCACCGCCGGGCTGGAGTACGTGCGCATCGTACACGGCAAGGGCACCGGCCAGATGCGAAAGGCGGTCTGGGATTCGCTCAAGAGCGACAGCCGCATCGCGGCCTACAGTCTCGCGCACCCGGACGAGGGCGGCGCGGGCGTGACCATGGTTCGCCTCGCGATCTGACGCGCGGTTCCCCGATCCCCTTGCGGGTGCTCACGACGCTTCCGGAATATCGGCGAGCAGATCGTCCCACGTCGAGCATGTAGTATATTTGATTCAGGCATCCGTCGATACAACATCGCCTGAGGCTTCGAGTAGATCAGAATGAGTCCGCCGATGGTGTGCGGATGGACCATTTCTATACGTCAAGTAGCAATCAATCATATTTTTGCGTAGTGTTGCTTGTGTCAGAGGCTTGTCGCGGGTTGATATAACGTTCAGAAGCAAGCGATGGTTGGCGTGAACCGAGTTCTGATGTCAGTAGCGACTAAGCCGTCCCACTCGTCTACGAGGGATAAGTCAATAACAGATACCGTGTTTATGCTGGTCCTCAGCACGAACATCTTCCGGCTGTCGGCATCGTAGTACAGTTCATCATCCCCGTAGTTGTCCGTGACCACTTTGCTCTGTATCACGAATCTCTTCTCGCCCTCGATAAAATTCATCCTCATGACACTAAAGCATGAAGTTGCATAAACGAGGTCGCGCTTCCTGTCCGCGGCTATCTTCATGGCCACAAATCTCTCGTCGTTGATCGTGCAGAGGTGCGTCAGCTGATTACCCGCGTCATCGAACCGGTAGCAACCGATGCCACCTACCCCCGAGATAAAAATGTAGTCACGCAGATAGGTGATGGAATTCGGCAGGTATACATCTGGCACCTTGTGTGTTGCCACGAGGGACAGACAATCACCCGAGACCGCCAACACATTCAGGACGGAACCGCTATTGTTCACGGCGAAGACCAGCCCGCGTCCGGTGTCGTTGCAGACACAGGCGGCATCCAAGGGCGTGTCGAACGCGTCCCCGCTCGGTACGAAAATCCCGTCGGCGTATGTCACACGGGTCGCCCGGCCCCCATGAAAATCCAACACGAATAAGTGGGGCATGCCGCGTTTCCTGACGAGAGGACCCGGCTTGTCGAGCGCGACTGCCACCCGCTTACGATCATAAAGGTTTGTGGCGGCCCCGCCCACACGGAAGTACGTCAGTATCGCATTCCCCGCGTCGGAAATGACGAGAAGATTGTTCTCCCTGATCAACGTCATGTCGCTCGGCATGTACCCGGTCGGAAAATCATCCGAGTCGTTGATGCTGATGAATCCCCCCACGTCGGCGAGGATTCCGATGGTGGAATAATCCCAGGATGCTATATAAGCTAACAGTTTTGGCATGATTTCGATTCACTAAAGTAGAAGCGAGTGGTATCTATAAAGTCATGATTGTTTTGGTTAGATGGAGCGGATGAGTTCGGCTTCGCGTTTGTTTCTGCTCCTGAAACCTTCACAGGAAACGAGCATCCCGACACCTGCTATTGTATACCACTGATGGGGGTAAGCCTAGTCGGCATCTTGTAGCGGCCCTCGGCGGTCGAGCAGGAGGCGGCGGTGTTGGTGCGGGCGGTACACAGCCGGTTCGACACGGAGACCGATATAGAAAAGGCGCGTGAGCTATCGGCGGCGACGTTCATTTTGCTCGGGCTAAACCATAGCGACGCGTTCATAGCGACACTGACGAAAGGGATACAGAAAATGAGAGAGTCTTCCACCTACCAGATGATCCTGCGCGAAGGGCGTGAAGAAGGCCGGATCATCGGACACAATGAAGGGCGGAGCGAAGGGCGGAGCGAGGGACGTGACGAGGGGCGTGAGGAAGGGCGGATCGTGGAAGCACGGGCGAACCTCCTCTTACTAGGGGTTCGTCGCTTCGGCGCGCTTTCCGGGGCGCAACGCGAGCGGATCGAGACGGAGACGTCACTGCCGCGCCTGGAAGTCTGGCTACTTTCGCTCCTCGACGCGGGGAGTTGGGCCGAGACGTTGCGGAGCGATGTGCCGCTATGATAAATGCGGGCGGTGACCGGATGACCCGCCCGTTGCCCTTCTACTTCTGGTAGAGGTGCGGTACGAAGCGGCAGGCGTTTCCGGTGATGCGGTGGTCGTCCTCGCGGATGCCGATGCCCGCCGCCCAGCCGTTCACCATCCACGAGCCGATCACCGGGTAGCCCCTGCCGTAGTCCTTAAGCGGGACGTATTCCTGATACACGAACGGCCCCTCGTACTCGCCGCCGCGCTCCGCAATTGTCTCGCCGCCGACCACGACGCGCGTATTCGCGCCTTCGCGCCCGAGGACGGGTTTCGCCACATAGTCGCCAGCGAACGGGGCATAGTCGGCGCGGAGCAGGTAGGGCGAATCCGGGTACAGGCGGTATAACACCGGCAGGATCGCCTTGTTGGACAGCATCATTTTCCAGGGGGCTTCCAGCCAGCGCGTCGCGGTGGTCAGGAGATGCGCCCCGAACTCTTCGCGAACGAGCCATTCCCACGGGTACAGCTTGAACATATGGCGGATCGGCTTTTCCTGAAGGTCGGTGAAGCCGCGCGCCGGGTGGTAGCCGACCTGCGCGATGGTCAAATACTGAGTCTTAAGCCCGGCCTGCGCCGCCGTGTCGCGCAAATAGTTCGCCGTCATGAAGTCCTCGCCGCCCGTGTCGTCGTCAAGGACTGATGTGAAGTACATCGTTGCGTCGCCGACGTAGTCCGACTTCACTGCCCGCCACGCCTCAATCAGCCGCTCGTGGATGCTGTTGAACTGGTCAATCGCGGGGTTGCTTCCGGCGAGATCCTGGTACCAGTGCCACTGCGCGACCGCGGCTTCGATCAGGGCGGTCGGCGTGTCGGCGTTGTATTCGAGTAGCTTGATCCGCCCGCCGTCGAACGCGAAGTCGAACCGCCCATAGATAGTGTGTTCGTCGCGATCCCAACTCTCGCGCACGAGCGGCACGAATGCCGGGGGTATCTGGAACGTTTCCCACATGTTTTGCCCGATAGCGAACTCGACTGCCTTGAGACACATCTCGTTCAGCGCGTAGGTCGCGGTTTCGAGGGCGTCAATCTCGGCGGCGGTGAACGAGTAGAAGGCAGACTCGTCCCAGTACGGCACGTCGCCGCTCATGTGATACGTCAACCCCTGTCCGGTGACGATACGTTGCCAGTCGGGTCGCGGGTCACTCGGAATGCGCTCCATGGCTACTCGCCTCCACCTCCGTGCCCGCCGCCACCGTGTGCGCCGAATCCGCCCCGCACCGACGCGCCCGACGCGCCGTGCCCAGAGGAGCTGGATCCTCCCCAGAACCCGTGGCTACCGAAGTACGAGCGCGAGTAACCGCCGTGTCCGTTAGACCGGCAGTCCGGGTCGCGCTTGGGGTCGCAGTCGCGTGCGCAACCGGCGAGTAGCGCGGGGGTGAGTAGCGTCAGCGACACGGCGACGCAGGAGCGTTTTTGCATACCGTATTGTCACATAAAAGCGCGGAAAGTTGCGCGGGCAACTTCACCGTTCACTCCCCCACATCTCGCCCGCGTCGGCGCGGCGGTAGATCTCGTCGAGAAGTTCGCCGAAGATCGGGGCGGTGTCACGGGCGAAGTCGGTGCGTGAGTAGGTGCGCTCTTTCGTCACGCCGTTCTCGCGCCACGGGCGGCCGTCCGCGATCAGGTTTTGCAGGAACGCTTGCAGACGGTCGCAGGCGTTCGCGAGGCGCGACTCAGGGGTGCGCTTCTCCTCGAACTCGCGCCACAGTTTCATGAAGTAGGTCCCTGTATCGGCGGGCAGTTCGTCGCCGAACAGCCGCCGCGCCGCCTCCTCCTCGCGCACCGTCTGCCCCGCGACCGCCGCCGCGTCATAGGCGAACGTGTCCCCAGCGTAAATCTCCACCAGGTCATGCGCGAGAACGAGCGCGAGGGCGCGCCCCAGGTCAACGTCAATTTCGTTGCCCATTTCCCGGTGCAGGAGTAGCAGACATAGCCCCATGTGGAAGCAGTGCTCGGCGTCGTTCTCGCGCCGCTCCGACCCGCCGACATAGTTACGCCGCTCGATATGCTTCATGCGGTCGGCAAGCACGAGGAAGTCGAACAGTTTTTCAGAGCGCGGAGAGAGTGTTGAGGTCATGGCCGATTATAGCGGAGATCGGGCGGGGGCGGGCGACGCGCTTGCGGGGAACGTTGTTCCTCCGGTGGAAGACGCTGGCTTGGTGTTCCTCCGGAACGCAGGCTGGTAGGCTGGTAGAAATGAGGTCATCAAACAGCGAAACCTAGCGATAAAATAATTCATCTTGACGAAGCAAGTCAAAGCATGAGGGATCGGTTTCATACTTCACATCAAGTATTCTTCTGCCTGATTCAAACTGTTCAGCTGGAAAACTGTCCCATCCTTCTGGCAGATGAAAAACGTCGGGGTGTGGGTGACATTCATTACGCGGCCCAATCGAATGTCAGACTCGACAATGTTCCCGGCTACAAATCGAGTGGCTATAGTACTTTTTGTTCTGGCAAGGTTCGACACATCGGATATGGTAGAGGAGTTGACATCACCACGATGCTGGTACAGTTCCTCATGTGCCTTCCAAAAATTACCCG
>JAYUUO010000087.1:0-14469 GCA_043754515.1 Armatimonadota bacterium | reverse complement strand
ACCCCCAGAGGCTGGACGGGTTACGGGATCACGACCAGATGTACGGCCAGCTGTACGGCGACGCGACCACGGAAGCAGTCGGGCGGCTCGGGTACAGGAACGTCACCCTCCCCGCGCCCGGCGTCAACATCACGACGCTGGGCCCAAAGACCACGGACGCGGAAGGCAACGTGACCGGGGAGCCGAACGTGACCACGCAACTCCCCGCACTCCCGCCCAGCGCGACGATGCAACAGATCTTAGCGCAGAAAACACAGGCAGCGAAGGCGACCCTCACGAAACTGCTCACATCGGGGCCGGACACCCAGCAAGCCATCGCCGGGGCCAGCGTAACCGGCATAAGCAAAGGCCGCGCGGCCCTGTCCACGACCGTACAGGCGGCCCACGCCATCGCCTATAACAAGAGTCTACACCAGACGGCGGCGGACGCGGGCGTCCCGCTCGACCCCGCGCAACTCCTGCCGGTGCCGGGCACGCCGAAGCAAAACCCGGACGGCTCGACAGGCTACACACCCCAGTTCGCCCTGCCGCCCGCCGACCAGGTGAAAGCCCAAGACCTGTACCGCCAGCAGAAAAGAGACGCCACCGACGCCGCCCTGCGCCGGGCGGGGATAGACGCGACCAGGCGCGGGCAAGACAAGACGGCGGCGACCCAAGCGGCGAGCCAGGCCGCGACCACGGACCGTGCCGACAAAACCGACATACGCGTAAAGGCGGCGCAGATGTACCAGGCGAAACACGCCGCCTACTTCGGCCCCGGCGGGATCAACGAGGCGGCGAAGGCCCGCGACGACGCCAACAACGACGCGAACAGTTTGGACGGACTGCTCCAGCGCGGCACGAACCCGACCACGATGCAACCGCTCACGGGCGCGGAGAGGGCACAGTATCAGGGGATGCGCGACCAAAAGGTACAGCAAGCGGCGTGGTATCAGAGGCAAGTAGACCAGAAGAAGACGGCACTGCGCGAAAATCGCGGCGATTTTTCGTCCACTCCGAGTAATACGTCAGTGCGGACGATCACGGGCGCGAACGGGCGAGTATTGAAAGTCGAATAGGCGAGCGACATGCCAGACACAGTAACAGTAACAGACGAGCAGGGCCGGAAAGCCACGATCACATACGACGGTAGCCCGCCGACCGACAAAGAGATCGGCGACGCGTTCAGCGCGAAGTACGGCCCGGCCCAAGCGAAAGCCTCCAAACCGGCACAGGGGAAACCAACCAACCCATTCGCAACGGCAGGGGTGCCACCGTATGTTCCGGGACGCGGCCCGCTCAGGGCTCCGCCCGCCCGCCCCGGACGGCTCGCGACAAATGCGGCATTTTCGCTCGCCGACGCGATCGCGCCCTACCAGCCCCCCACACCGGAGGAGCTCGCCGCCCGGCCCGGAGACGGCTACGACGACAACGCCGACTACCGGATCGCCGCCGACGCGAACAGCACCACCGGGATCGCGCCGCGAATCCAAGTCACGGGCGACCCGAACGGCAACCCGTTTTCCGGGCTTTTCGGCAACGCCCGCACGATAGGGGCGACCGCGCCCCTCTCCCCGACCATGCCCACCTACGCCGACGCGAAGGCCGGCCTGGGGACAGCCCTGCTAGGCTTCCCCGCGCTCGCCGCCGGGGCCGCCGTACCCGCACTGTTCCCCGCCCTCGGCCCACTCGCCGCCACTCTCACGGGTGTTGGAGCGATGTTTGGCACGCAGATCGGGCAGGACGCCGCGCTGAAAGCCGCCGACCACGGAAACACCGGCCCCGGCTCGTACGCCGCCCTGGAACAGGACGAGGCAGCTTTCCGCGCCCGAAACCCGGCGGCGGCGGGACTGGTAGCGAACGCGCCCATGGCGGTCATGGGCAACCCGTTCTCGAGCTCCATCACCGCACGGCTCGCCGGGGCGGGAATCGGCGCGGGATTCTCCGGCGTCGCGGGCGGCATCAACCGCGCGGCGTCGGGGCAGAACCCGTTCGACCTTAACGCCATAGGCAACGACGCGCTCGGCGGCGCGGCGGTCGGGTTCGCGTTCCCCGGCGACCACGGCGAGGAGGAAACGCGAATCAAATCCCCCGACCCGGAGATGCAAGCCGCCATGAAGGGGAGAGCGGGCGGGACGAGTCCGCTCGTGGAAATGAGCGAGGCGGGCGAACTGACGAGGAGACCCGGCGCCCTCGAACTGCCGGACGAAACCCCGGCGGTCATCGCGAGGCCCGAGATACCGGGCTTCGCCGCGTCCAGGAGGCCGCCGGGCAAGGAGCCCGACGCCCCCGCCCCTGCCGAAACGGCGACCGCTCCGACCCTTGATTACTACAAAAGACCCGAGAACGCCGGCATCACGCCGCCCGAAGGCGGCCAGCCCGTCAAACTAGCGACGGGCGGCTGGCTAGTCGGCACCGACGAGAAGGGCGTGGTAGTGACCACGCCACAAGACCCGTTCGCGCCGCGCCGCGATTTGCCGGAACAGACGAAAGCGGCGGCCCCTTCGCCCCAGACAGCCCTCACGCTGGACGGGGAACAGACGGTTCCAGACACTCTGAGAACCGCAGCGGTTCCAGACGACCAGAAGCAAAACCCGTCGGCGATTCCCACCGACGCGCTGGTGACCCGCACCGGCATCCGCGACTTCGCCAGCCTCAAAGCCGCCGTCAAGGACGCCTTCCCGAACCTCACCCCCGACCAAGCGCACCAGTCCGCCGTGATCGGCGAATCCCTCGCGCGTGGCAGTGCCGCCGCCAAGGGACAGACGACCGCCCAGTGGTACAAAGAGAACCTCGCCGGACTCTCGCGCGGCGGCGAGGACGCCGCGCAACGATTCGCCGACATCGTGAACGACCACATGACCGCCGAAGAGACGGAGAGGGACGGGGCGGCGAAGCCGGGCGAGTTCTACGGGGCGGCGGAGTATGTGAGGAAGCTCGCCCCCATGAACGCCGACGACGCGCGGCAGGTCATCTCCTCGACGCTCACGCACGACGGTTCGACGTTCCCCCACGAGTTCGCGCACGTCTTCCAGAGGCAACTCGGCGGCGCGGACGGGCAACTGCTCGGCGACTGGGCGGGCGCGAAAAACGGGAGGTGGGACGCGGAAGCGCAGGAGAAGTTCGCGACCGCCTACGAAAAATACTTGCAGGACGGCGAAGCCCCGAACCCCTCCCTGCGAACGACGTTCGGCCGGTTCAAAGTCTGGCTGACCGACATTTACAACGCCCTCAGAAACCACGTCCCCGCCGAATCGTTCACGCCCGAAGTAAAAGAGATGCTCGCGCGGTATCATGGCGACGTATCGGACATCACAGGCGAGGGGGTAGATAACAGCAATGGCGGACAGGGCACCGGCGGAACCGGAAGAGATAGACTGGGCGGAATCGTACAAGAAACACCCGGCGTACACGACGGCGGAGGACGTAGCGTACTACAGGCAACCGGGGGTAGAACCGTTGTTAGCCAACCGGCGGCGGGGGCAACTGAAGCAACCCCAGGAGACGGAGGAAGCGGCGGGCGTGGCATCGCCGCTGCCGCCGGAGGAGGGCGACCCGCCGAGGTAAAGTTCTCCGACCCGGTATCGCCGGGGGCGAAGCGCGTCGCGCTCGTGGTGGACGACCGCCCGCGCTACGCCGACCTGCCCCCGGACAAGGCCGCCGAATGGGACGCCGAACTCGCGCGGTACAAGGCGGAGCAGAAGAGCATCAAATCCGGGTTCGCGAGCGGCGGCGACAGAGCGTTCCAGGCGAGCCTCGAGCGGGCATCCGCGAGGCAACACGCCGCGACGAAGCGGGAGATAACCGGACTCCTGACGGAGAGAGAGCAACGCGCCGCCGATAAGACGGCACAGGGACAGGGGAGACAGCCGGGGGCGTCCCCGCTCGGCAACGTCCTGCCGGAACAAACGGGCGACGGTCGCGGCGTCGCCCTTGCCCGCAGTATCCCGCCCTCGCCGGGCGGTAACCGGGTCCGTCTCGCCCCGATGGAGCACACGCCGGGCGACGCCGCCACGGTATACACCCCTGCCAACCGCCCCGTACAAACCCGCTACGCCGCCGTAAACGCGGACAGCCTGGTGCCGTCGCAGACCGACATGCTCGCGCCCCATCCGAAGTACGACCAGACCCTCCAGCCGCGCGACCGCTCCCGGATCGCATCCCTCGCCCAGATAGACGGCATAGCCCGCAAGCTCAACGCCGACCGGTTAGGCGCGTCATCGTCCACGGCGGAAGGCTCGCCCATCGTCGGCGCGGACGGACAGGTCGAGAGCGGCAACGGGCGCGCCCTCGCCATCCGCCGGGCCTACAACCAATACCCCGAATCGGCGGCGGCTTACAAGCAGAGCCTCATAGACGGCGCGGCGAAGTACGGGTTGAAGCCGGAGGACATAGCGAAGCATGACAGGCCGGTGCTGGTCCGCGTGCGGGAGGGGGAACTAGCCCCCGAGGGCCGCGCCGCGCTCGCCTCCGAGATGGGCGCGTCCCCCGTCGCCGCCCGGTCGGAGACGGAAGTCGCCGCCGAGGACGGCAAACGGCTACGCGACACCGGCCTGATTAGCCGCGTAGCGGCGGGCGCGAACGGCGACCTGAACGTGCGCGAGAACCGGGATTTCGTCCGACAGTTCATGGCGTCGGTTCCCGAAGGCGAGCGGGCCGCGCTCGTGCAAGGCGACGGCTCCCTGTCCGCGCAGGGTTTGCGGCGCGTCCGAAACGCCGTACTATCGTCGGCCTACGACGACCACGCGGCGGTAACGAGGATCGCCGAGTCAACCGACGACAACGTAACCGGCGTCGGCCGTGCCATGACGGCGACCGCGCCCGAAATGGCGAGACTGAAGCAGACGATAGCCAGCGGCGACGCGCACCCGCTCGACATCACGGGCGACATAGCGGCGGCGGCGAACAAACTCTCCGACCTGCGGGCGCGCGGGCAGGGCGTGCCGGAATACCTCGCGCAGGAGCAGATGTTCGGCCCGGACCTGTCCTCGGTGGGAGAGAAGCTGCTCAAGGATTTCGATGCTTTCAGGAGGAGCCCGGCGAGAATAGCCGACTTGCTACGGTCCTACGCCCAGGCCGCGCAGGACGCGGGATCACCGAAGCAGAGCGGATTGTTCGGGGATGAACCCGCGCCGACGCCCGCGCAGGTTCTTGCCCAAGCCGAGAACAACCTGGACTCTCGTATTTTCGCCGCGAAAAACGACAGGGCGCGGGAAAGCCGGGAGACCGGCGCGTTATTCCAATCGGGCCGCCGGCAAACCGGGACCCGATCAGACTGGAACTCCCCGAAAACACCGGAGACGGAACGAAACGGCGTTCTTTCTCGGGGACCCGTCAAGCTCGACTCGGCGTACGAACTACTATACGCGAAGATGCTGGACGCCGACCCGAACGTCTCGAACTGGGTCCGGCTCGGGCGCGACCTCGCGATCCCCTACAAAGACCCAGCTAGAGACAACGCCGATCGGCACTACTGGCCCGACTTCCTCGTGACGAACCAGGACGGGACCCGGCACGTCGTGGAAGTCAAGCCCGACGCGTTCATCGGTACCCCGAACGTCGCGGCGAAGGCGGACGCGGCGCGGGCATACCTTGCGGGCGACGCCCCGACCACCGCTCGCGGCCAGGAGCTCGCGAACACGGGGTACAAATTCGTTTCCGAACAGAACCTCGACATGGCGAAGATCCGGGCGGCGCGAGCGGCGGCACGGGCGGGCAGGGTCCAGGACGAGGGCGGCGCGGCACTGTTCCAGAGAAAGAAGCAAGCCGCTCCTACCAAGGAAAACACCTGGGTAGACGACCTGATGACGCTGTACAAGGCGGGCCTGGTCAGTTCCCCGCGCACGGTGCTAAAGATCGCCTTAGCGAACGGCTCCATGGCGGTCGGCGAGACGGTATCAAGCCACGTCGCCGCCGTCGCGGACATGGCGCGGGTAGCCACGGCGGGCGCGCTCGGCGGCGACAAGACGGACATAGGCCGGATCATCGGCACGGGGCGGGCCGCCGTCGGCGTGGACCTGCCGACGCTCGCGCGGGCGTCGCTCACCGCCGCGACCCAGGGCGTAAAGGGCGCGGGCCAGATCCTACGGACAGGGAAGCCGGACGCCGCCAACGACCCGCTCGGGCTACAGTCCGGCCCCGGAGCTTTCGGCCATACCAGCACCGGCCCGGTTTTCAAGACCGGCAACAAGGCTTTCAACGCCGTCGCGGATGCCGTCTTTAACGGCACGGTGAACGCGGTTTTCAACTCGCACAGTGCCGCAACCTACCCGGCTAAAGTCTACGCGGCGAACGCCTCGATAGCGGCCCAGGCGCGGCTAATCGCCATGGCCGAGGCGAAAGCGGCAAACACGAAAATAGACCCGGTGCGGATCAAGGACCTCACGACGACACCCACGCCGGCCATGGCGATACAGGCACTCGCGGACGCGGCGGTCGCCACGTTCCAGAACCCGAACCGGCTCGCCAAGGGCGTGAGCAACACGAAAGACGCCCAGCGCGGGAACCCGTTCGCCGTCGCCGCCATCGACTACGCCCTGCCCATCGTCAAGATCCCGAGCAACGCCGCGGCGCGGGGCCTCGAATACGCCGGCGGCGGTTTGCTGTCCGGCCCGGTCGGCGCGGGCCGAGCGATCCTCTCCGACGTCGCGGCCTCGAAAGCGGACGCAGAGGCCCGGCAACGATTCGCCCTCTCCCCGACCGCCGAGAACGCGCAAGACATGGCGGACGCGGCGAAGGCACTGCTCACGCCCGCGTTTAACGACGCGGAGCGGGCGAACTTCGCGAAGTCCATCGGGCGCGGCGCGACCGGCGCGGTACTCATGGCTATCGGCTACCAGCTCGCGAGCAAGGGAATGCTCACGGGCGCGGCGATGGGGGCCGGCGACTACCAGAAGCGGGAGAAATCCGGCATACCGGCGAACAGCATACACATCGGCGGAACCTGGCACGAGATAGACGCGCTCTCTCCGGTCGGACAGATGCTCGCGCTCGGGGCCACGATGAACGAGCACGGGCGCAAGTACGGATCGGACGCGGCGGGGTACGCGGCGGGCCTCGCGCACACGGCGGGGGATCTCCCGCTCATGGAAGAGGGGCCACTGAAAAACATGACCGAGAAAAACCCGGCGCAGTTCGCGGCGGACGCGGCGCAGGGAGCGGTACCGTTCGGCGCGGCCATGGCGACAGCGGCCCAAGCGATTGACGGCGGCAGGGAACGGGATACGAAGCAACCGAAGGAAGCGACCGGCATTAACTTCAACCACGTGCTCGCGCGGATCCCGTTCCTGCGTAGCCGGTTGCCGGAGAAGCAGACCGAGGGGAAGCCGGTCGGCGGGCCGCTGTCCGCGCTGAACCCGTTCAAGTCGCGGACGGGGCCGGGAACCGCAAACCCGGACATCTACAAGCCGGGGGCGAAGGGCGGCAACGGCAACCCGTTGATTTCGCCGCGAAACAACCCGTTCGCCATGCCAGCCATGCCGACGATGCCCGCGATGCCGGCCATGCCGAAGGTGCCGGGCGGCAAATAGATAGATTTCTCTGACTCGGTGCAAACTTGTTTGCACCTGTACCGCGGCGGTTGCGGATTTTTCGGGACACGTAGGAAAGATCTAGAAGCTCGTTTCTAGAGGATAGGGAACATCATGCAGAATAAACCGGGGGTGATCGCGGTCAAAGGGGCGGAAGTCGCGCTGGGATTCGCTGCGGCGCACACGCAGGAGTCGGGTGGGAACAACCGAGGGGCGCAAGTCGAGCGGTTCCAGGCGTCCGTACATGGGTCGCCCGGCGACCCATGGTGCGCCGCTTTCGCACACCGTTGCCTCGAAAAGGCGGCGGGGTTCCTCGGCACCGAGCTCCCGCCGGGGTTCCCGGATTCGGGCTACGTGCCGGATTACGGTGCTTGGGCGCGCGCTCACGGCGCGTGGATCACGGCGGATCAGGCCGCGCAGGGTTTAGTACCAGCGCAAAGAGGCGACCTGATATGCTTCTATTTCCCGGCGAAGGGGCGGCTCGCGCACATCGGCATCGTGACCGGCTCGTATCCGGGGGGCCTGACCACGGTGGAGGGCAACACGAGCGACCCGGCGGGGCTAGACCGGGACGGCGACGGCGTGTACGAGAAGAAACGCAAGTGGGGCGCGGTCGGCGGCCTGGGCGGGTTCGTGCGGCTCGGATTCTAGCAGACAAGGCTATACCATCGCCTTCTCCGATTGCACGCGAGAATCGCGCTTGCGTGCAATGAACGTTTCAGTTATGCGCGTTCAATAGAGAAAAGGGGGCGCACCCCGCAAAGGATACGCCCGCCCTCCTACCCGAACTATTTTTTGCGGGCCGTCTTCCCCATGCCCTCCACGGGCGAGAACTGCCGGTGCTGGGCCGCGACGTCGGCCTCCGCGACCGCGACATACCGGTTCGTCATGGCGAGCGACTCATGGCCTAGAATCTGTTTCAGGGTGAACACGTTGCCGCCGTTACGGAGGAACATGACGGCGAACGTGTGGCGGAACGTGTGGGGGGAGACGCGGACCCCGACGAGCTTCGCGCGGGCGTTCAGGCGGCGGAACAGGAACGCGACGCCGCTCTCCTTCAGGGCGTCCCCCGCCGACACGCCGCGCCCGGAGACGAACACGCCGTCGCCGGGGAGCGAACCGGCTATCTCGCCCTGGAGATCGTACAACGCCCGCGCCGTGCGGCGGCTGATCGAGACGACCCGCCGCTTGTCCCCCTTGCCGTGCCGGATGACTATCTCCCGCCCATCCACGTTCACGTCGGCGTTCGTGAGGGCGCACAGCTCGCCCAGGCGCATTCCGGTATCGAGTAGTACGAGGAGTATCGCCACATCCCGGACCGGATAGGCGGAGTTGCCCGCTTCCCGGAGGAGGGCGAGCACCTGGACCTCCGTGAAGGGCTGTATCTGGTCCGGGCGACTCACGGGGGCCTTGACGCGCTGTAAGGGCGACGCGCCCATTCGCCCCTCGCCGACGAGCCAGCGGAAGAATGCGCGGAGCGTCGCGAAATAGGTCTTCGACGTTTCCGGGGAGAGCGGAGCCGTCTCGTTCGGCAGGCCCCACCGCCCGCCGACCGGCGCGGGGGCGGCGAGGTACAGGAGGAAGGCGCGGCACTCGTCCACGCCGACCGACTCGAAGCACCGGTCGGCGGCGAACCAGCACAGTTTGCCCAAAATGCCGGCCTTCTTGACGAGCGTACGCGCGGAGTGCCGGAGCATCCGGGCCTCGGTCACGTAGTCCTCGGCGGCGGCGGCGAGCCGCCCGGCGGGGAACGAATCGGGCAAAACGGACACCGAGCCCGCCGGGGCACGTCGCGGCAACGCCCGCCGCAAGAGCGTCCGTACATTCGATTGTAGGGAGATGGTTATATCCCGGTTTTTGGTCATGGTTCTGTTCTCCTGAGTATTGAGTAGGAGGGGGAGAACCGAAAGTAGACGCTAGTCTTTGATAGTCAAAAGCGGCTTTTGACTGACCCGTGACAGTTACCGCCACAGCATTTGGCACGGAAGTAGCGCGTACGGGATTCGAACCCGTGACCTTCTCCGTGAGAGGGTCGCGGAGCGACACGCCCGCAACGACAAACGACGACCGGCAACGACTAGCAACTACCCCCGAGTTCCACGCCCCTTTTTCACGTAGGGTCATTGTTATTTCCGGGCGACAAATCCGGCGTGTTTTCCCGTTCCGACGCGCGACGCACGATCACGCAGACGGGGCCGGACGGGACGACGGTGAGCGACCGGCGGTACTCCGAGCGGCAACGGAGCACCACGTACAACGCCCAGAGATAGTCGCGGGTACAGGCGAGACCCACGAACAGCGACGTAACAACGGCATAGCCCGCAACCTGGGCAAGCCCGAGCCAGCGGCCGCGAGACGCGGCGTAAACGAGCCCGACGACAAGCACGGCCATCACGAGGGCGAAGATAGCGATCTTCACGCGATCTATGAAAACCTGCTCGCCGTCACGCGCCGAAGCGACTCGCTTATGAAACTCCAGCCGCCTAGTAGCCACCCGACCGCCGTACCGGCTTTCGTCGCGGAAGTACGACGACGCGCAAGAGAGTGGGCCAGCCGTTTCACAGGCGCGGCCCAGTTCTATCCGATCCCGACTAATCATGTCACGCAAACGCATGGCAACCCCTTGTATCCCGGATAATCGCGGCGATAGAATCGCCGCGATTATTCGTACCACCCGTCGTGGTACGACTCCCGGACAATCCCCGCCACGGATGACGCCTTTTCTTAGGAAAGGACATCGGCCTCGACCATCCGCGCTATGTCGTGCGACACGCTCCCCGCGTCGTCGTCGTAGCCGTAATAATCCGCGTAGTCGTGCAGTTGCGGCGGGAGCCACGCGGCGACGTACAGGTGCGCCAGTTCATGCACCCAGACCGCGCACTGCTCCCGCTCCGGGTACGCCAGGTTGACGCCGATCACGCCCCCCACGATGCCCGAATCGTCGTGCGGGCGCGGGACGCTGAACCCCGGACGCCCGTTCGCGACGTGGGTATGCACGACATGCACGCCGAGCCACCCCGCATGCCGCCGCCAAGTGTCCGGGTCGGCAAGGGGGCCGTCCGCGCACTGCCGGAGCCGGGCGGCGATCCGGGCGGCGACTTCCGATTTAGCAGAATCCGAGACCCGGCCGCGCGAATCAATCGGCGACTTTGCCACCGATGACCCCGCGTTTCTCCAGCTCGTACAGGTGTTTCACGAACTGGTCGGACTGTGCCTTGCTTTCGTCGGACAGCCCGCCGTAAAAGTGGATCGTCGGCGGGACGGACGGGTCGTACTCGCGCGTTAAGTCGGGGCGAGATTCTGCCACCGACTGCCACCGCTGATTCTCGGCAGCGGGGGAGCGGTACGGTTCCGAGTCGGGGTCCCGCCCGAGCGCGACGAGCTCCCAGCGGCCCGCCGGTTCCCCGGCCTTGACGCCGAACTCCACGACGAATCGCGGTGCCACGTTCAAACCCTTCTTCATGCGGTTGATCGTGCCGGACGAGATGCCGGTCTGTATTTCCGCGCCCATAAGCGACCATTTCTTAGACGCAAGTACGCGCCTGACCTCGCGTTGTAGCAACATGTTCAGGTTCCCCTCGGGGCCGGATTTTTCAGGCGATGGAGTATCCACGGCACATTATACGCCGCCCGTTGAACAAACTGTTAAACAAAATGCACAAACGGAAAACATCCCTTGCGCCAATTGTATAACAGTAGTACAATTCGTTATACATTTTAATTAACGGAATTCGGAGGCACCGGGGCTATGAAAAAGGACTACACGAAGAAACTCACGCGGGACGACATCCGGCGGCTCAAACGGTTCGCCGCAGAAACCCCAGAAGCTTCCCGCCGCGATTTCGCGCCCGTCGCGGGCATGAGTTACAACACTCTCCTGCGTTGCATGGCCGCGAAAGGCTTGCGATTCCAGATCACGATCCGCGAAAACGCGGAACAGTTCGCGACTACGGCACCGGAGCGACAGTCATGACGACAACCGAACCACCCCGAACCGAAGACGAGAACGCGCACGGACTAGTCGGCCACATACTGCTCCAGTTCGGCCACAAGCGCGTCCTGGTCGCCCCGCTCCACGACCCCGCCTTCCCGACCGCCTCGCCCGCGCCCGGCCCGGTGGACTGGGCCGGCGTCGCGAACACACTCGCCCTGGTGATGGACCGCCCGTTCGAGTCAGTCGAACACTACCTCGCCATGCGGCGGTACCTGTACGGCGACAGCTACGCCGTCCGACTCGCGGAGAACATCATCCGCTTCGGCGATTCGGCCCGGTTCCGGGCCGACCCGCTCGGCTGGTGCATGGTCAAGCCGGACTGGTACGAGAACACGAAGATAGGAAGAGGCGGGGAAAAACGCGGCATCTCTCGAAACGAGTTTCGAGATTGTTCCGGAGGCGAAGAATGACTGCCCGGCTTGACCATGCGGCACTTGCAGATTCGCCCGGCCCTGGAGACCGGTACCCAACAGCCCGCGAGTCGCGGCTCGCGGTGGGGGCCACGGTCGCCGAAATCGCCGCCCTGATCCGCGTGAGCGCGGGCACTTACTGCGGCTACGAATCGGGCCGCAAGCGCGTGCCGTTTATGCATGCCGAGCGGCTCGCGACAGTGCTGGGCACCAGTTCCACGGCACTAGCGAAAAACTACAAGGGGGGCGGGCCGAAAAAGAACCGGAACGGACGCTAGTTATCAACCGAGGGGGAGGACGCCACGCCGGCCCCCACCGACGAAAGGGAAGGCCGGGGCGGTGCTTGATACACAGCCCCGGCCAGAAAGCGAACCTATGAACACGACCGAGTACATTTTATCACGCGGGGAGGGCCTCGCACCATGACGCACCTATCCACCCACGCGAGTATGGCGGAAGCGACACAGCGCGAGCCGGAGTTGGATACTACACCCGCGCCCCGCCCCTACCTCTGGCAAGCCCGCCGCGTCATAGACCGGCCCGACCACACCCTTACGTCCGGCGTCCTCCCCACCCATGCTGGGGAGCGCATCCCGGCGTCGGCCCAGCAACACCTGCGCGGCACCTGCCCCAAGTGCCGTGGGCCAGTCGTATCCAACCGATATGACTGCGGCGGCTTGCGCGGCTACCTGTTTCGGTATGAGTGCTGGGCCGCGCTCATGCCGGACACAACCGACGGCCCGCCCGCCTGCAATTGGTACGCCGTCCCATGAGAAAAATAAAAGTGACGCGGACACTAGAGCCAAGTATCTGCAAAATCGGGCGCACGAGAGAGGGCTACATATCGGCCACGGGGCCGGAGGGGAACGGGTTCGCGTTCCCCGACCCGAACCAGGCCCTGGAATGCGGCACGGCCCTGATGCAGTTCGCGTTCCACGACATGCTCGGGCGGGACGACGCACTCACCCTGTGCCGCAGAATGGGCGCGGCGGAAGTCATGTACCGCGCCCTGCGCGACATCCTAGAGATGCTGGAAAGGCCGGTCAGCGCGGACGACGTAGATCCCGGCGAATACGAGAGACTTTTTCGGGCGGCGAGGGACGCGATCAACCGCGCCGACGGGGCCAAAAGCGAACTATGAACAAGCCCCGATCCCTTACGTTCCGGCGAAACGTCGTGCGGCGTCATCTGTTTGTACTGCGAGCCTACCGCACCGCCGCGCACGACTTTCCCGTCCCCGACAACCCCGAAATGCATAGCAAGCATATAGCCATGCTAACCGACAGCCTGTTAGACGCGTGGGACGTATACCGCTACACGCAACAGGACCGATCAATGTACAGGCGCGGGCTTCTACCGCTATCGCTATGCCGCTGGTACGGCGGCGAGGGGGCGAAACAATGAACACAACCTTCCGCCAGGTCGGTCCCCTCACTCGCGAGGGGTTCGATACAACCTGCACCACTTGCGAGTCAAACACCGCCGCGATCCGAGTGACTACCGCCTGTTTCGAGTGCCGCGATCGGGCCCGGATGGACCGGGATCATAACCGGCTGGTCCTGCTCCTGCTCCTGATCGCCGCGCTCGGCGTGGCTTTCGAGATCGGCTTCAACCTGGGAGGGCGGGGATAATGAACGACTTCCAAAAATGCGAGCGGTGCGGTTGCTACGATTTTGCCTCCCGCCACAAGTGCGACCCGTTTTTCCGAGTACACCTCGAAGACTGGCACGGAGAGGGCGCAGACGGCGACAAGGTTTTCGCGAGCGACTTCGAGGAAGCAGCCGAAAAATGGGCCGATTGGTACGACCAAGGCGCCGGCGATTACACCGTCGTTGGCGGCGACGACGTGACGGTCACTGTTAAAGACGAGGCGGGAGAGACGCGGCGGATCAAGGTGTCCGGCGAGGCCACCAGGTCCTACACGGCGAATGTCGTTTTTCGCGGCGAAAATACGAGTGTCCAGGAGGGAGCGGCATGACACGCGAACCACACGAACTCAAAACCGTGAATCCGTATTTCGACTTGATATGGCGTTGCGAGAAGACAGCCGAGCTACGCAAAAATGACCAGGGATTCGCGGTCGGTGACATTCTGGTTCTTCGGGAGTTCTGCCCGCCAACTAGACAGTGCTGGATGCGATTCACCGGGAGGGCAATCGTCGCCCGGATTTCCGACGTGTGCGACTACCCCGACGCACTGCGCCCCGACTACGTGATGTTATCGCTTGACCACCTCGCGAACACTTACGAATACAACCGCGATGCGACTATAGCAATGCTCGCAATGCTCGCAAAGCTAGAGGGGGGCAAACTATGAGCGAAACGTTTCACCAGATCAGCCCACTTACCCGCGAGGGACTCACCGCAACCTGCACCACAGAACCGCGTCGGTTCGTGTGCACCACTTGCGAGTCAAACACCGCCGCGATCCGAGTGACTACCGCCCTTTTCGAGGTCGTCGACCCCGGACGGCTCGCCCCCTACCCCGGCATGAATGACGAGTTCGCCGACGCCGTATGTAGCCTGGCTACCGCGCACATGCTGGCGATAGATCTGAT
>JAYUUO010000086.1:0-46637 GCA_043754515.1 Armatimonadota bacterium | reverse complement strand
GCGGCGAGTTCGCCAAAGAGTGGATTCTGGAGAACAAGGCGAACCGCCCGACGTTCAACGCGCTCACCCGCAAGGATCAGAACCATCAGATCGAGGTAGTCGGTCGCGAACTGCGCGGCATGATGTCCTGGGTCAAGAAGTCGGATGTTGTCACCGCGACCACGAGCGCGACGGAAGAAAAAAGTGCCGTGCAGACCGTATCGAGCGGCCAGCGGCAGATCGAGTTGTAGTGTTGGGTGCCTGACCCCGGCCCCGCTCTGATGAGAGTGAGGCCGGGTTGGGGACTTCGGAGCGGGGGCAATGCTATGAACAACAATGGACACAAAAAACGCGGGCCGGAAGACCTGGTCCGGCTCCTCGCCCCTACCCCGATCACGCCGGATCAGGGGTGTTTCGCCGCGATCATCGGCTCGGTGTTGCTCCTTATTTCCATCGTGTTCTGGCTGATCGTTTACCTGCGGAACGCGCAGGAGTTCCAGCCGTCCGGTTCGCACGAAGGCCCACCTACTTCGCAGATTCAGCGCGAGCGTGAGGACGCTCGTAAGGGGCGGTTGAACCGATAGCGGGCACTCGTACCCGCCGTTACGTAAGGCTAATTATGTCCACAAACCGAATTTTTATCTTCGACACTACCCTGCGGGACGGGGAGCAGTCGCCGGGTGCCTCGCTCAACATTGAGGAGAAGTTGGAGATCGCCCGACAACTCGAACGGCTTGGCGTAGACGTCATCGAGGCGGGGTTCCCGATCTCGTCACCCGGCGATTTTGAAGCCGTGCGCCGTATCGCCGGGCTTGTGCAAAACGCGGTGGTCTGTGGTCTGACGCGGGCGAAAGCGGGCGATATTGACGTGGCGTGGGACGCGCTCAAAGGCGCGAAACGCCCGCGCATCCACACCGGCCTCGGCGTGAGCGAAAGCCACCTGCGCCATAAGTTGCGCAAAACGGCGGATGAGGCACTGGAGATGGGTGTCGCTGCCGTGAAGCACGCCAAGTCGCTGGGATGCGAGGACATTGAGTATTTTACCGAGGACGCCGGACGCGCCGAATCCGACTATCTGTACCGGGTCATAGAAGCCGTCATTAACGCGGGCGCGACCGTGATAAACGTTCCTGACACCACCGGTTATACGACGCCGGATGAATACGGGGCGTTAATCCGTGGCATTCTGGAGCACGTGCCGAACACAGATAGTGCCATCATTTCAGCGCATTGTCACAACGACCTGGGGATGGCAACCGCGAACTCACTCGCCGCCGTAAAGAACGGGGCGCGGCAGGTGGAATGCACTATCAATGGGATCGGGGAGCGCGCGGGAAATACGGCACTCGAAGAGATAGTGATGGCGATCGAGACGCGCCGCGACTTCTTCGTCGGCCTTTCCACTGGCATCACGACCACCGAAATCTTCAAGACGTCGCGCCTCGTCTCGAACCTGACCGGTATCTTCGTCCAACCGAACAAGGCGATCATCGGGGCGAACGCATTCGCGCACTCGTCGGGCATTCATCAGGATGGGGTGCTTAAAGAGCGTTCGACCTACGAGATCATGGACCCGAAAACGGTCGGCATCAACGAGTCGAAGATCATTCTGTCGCCGCGTTCGGGACGCGCCGGGGTGAAGCACCGTTTAACTGAACTCGGATACACGTTCGATGCCGACGAGCAGTTCGAGCGCGTGTACCAGCGGTTTTTAGGCGTCGCGGATCGCAAGAAGGTGGTCTATGACGAGGATCTGGAGGCACTCGCGACCGACGAGGCGCGGCACCCGGCGACACAGATCTACGAACTAGTCGCGCTTCAAGTGATGTCCGGTGACGGGGCGATGCCGACGGCAACTGTGAAACTGCGCCATGAGAACCGGGCGATTCTGATGGACGCCGACACCGGAAATGGGCCGGTGGACGCGGTGTACCGGGCGATTAACCGCATCGTGCGCGTCCCGAATGACCTGACGGAGATCGCGCTCCAGTCGGTCACCGAAGGTACGGACGCGCAAGCCGCGATCACGATCCGGGTGCGGGCGGGGGATGACATTTTTACGGGACACGCCGCGCACACCGACATCATCGTCGCTGCCGCGAAAGCCTATCTGAACGCGCTGAACAAGCTGCTGACGAAAGAGCCGGGGCGTCAGGCGAACGCGGTCACGGAACGGGCGTTGGTGTGACCCCGAGCGTAGTGACGTATCACCATGCTATTCCCGGTGGTACGTCGCGGCGAACGATTCGTAGTTGCGCCGCACTTCGGCGAGCGAGTCACCCCCGAACTTTTCCAGCAACGCCTGAGCCAGCGTAATTCCCACCATCGCTTCGCCGATCACCGCCGCCGCCGGAACCGCGCAAACGTCGGACCGCTCCGCGAACGCCGGCTTCGCCTCGCCGGTTGACAGGTCTACAGACCCGAGTTGGCGCATCAGTGTCGCGATAGGCTTCATCGCGGCGCGGATCACCAGCGGTTCGCCGTTTGTTATACCACCCTCCGTGCCACCTGCCCGATTCGTCAGCCGCTGAACCCCGGTATCGCCGCCCGGTGTAAACTCGTCGTGAACCTGTGAACCGGGTACTTCGGCGACCCCAAAACCCATTCCGATCTCGACCCCTTTGATCGCATTGATGCTCATCATCGCCATCGCGAGTCGCCCGTCAATGCGCTTGTCCCAATGGACATACGAACCGAGGCCAACGGGCAGTCCGAACGCAACCACCTCGAAAATGCCGCCAAGCGTATCACCGCGCTTTTTGCATCCGTCAATCAAAGATACGATCCGCTCGCTCGCCCCCTCATCCACGCACCGGACGGGGGAGGCTTCCGCAGCGTCGTAAATCTCGGACGCCGTTAGCCCCGTGACAGCGGGTGCCGCCTCGGAGCCGATACGCGTGACATGCGAGACGATGCGCACGCCAAACTCGGTCAGCAGGAGACGCGCGACCGCGCCGACCGCGACCAGGGTGGCCGTGTTCCGAGCCGACGACCGCTCTAGTACGTTACGCAAGTCGTCGTGGCCATACTTGACCATGCCGACGTAATCCGCGTGGCCGGGGCGGGGGATCGTGATCGCGCTCGGCTCGTCCACGCCGTCCTCGTTTGGCTCTATGCGCATCCGCCCGCGCCAGTTCTCCCAGTCGCGATTGCGCACAAGCATCGTCACGGGCGACCCGAGAGTGCGCCCGAACCGCACCCCGGTCAGGATCTCGGCGGAGTCCGTTTCGATCTTCTGACGCGCGCCGCGACCGTAGCCGCCCTGACGTCGGCGCAGTTGCTCGTTGATGGGTTCGGCGAGAAGCGGCATTCCTGCGGGGAGGCCTTCGATAACAGCAGAAAGGGCGGGCCCGTGCGACTCGCCGCCGGTTAAAAAGCGAAACATAGCAGGTTTATACTATCATATTTCGGACGGATCGGCAGTTCAAAATCTGTCACGACGCTCCCCGCGCACAAGAAAAGCCCCGCGCCAAGTAGCGCGGGGCCTTTTTTGTCCCGACCGAAGACCAACAGCCGTTTTACGGAGTTGGGGACGGGCTACCGATCACGCCCGTCGTGCCCTGTGAGCGGGTTTCGATGATCGTCGGTGTCACGAACACCAGCACCTCGTTCCCGATCACCTGTCGGTTCTTCTGCGTAAACAGGTTTCCGATGATCGGCAGATCCGACAGGAACGGCACCTTGATGGTCTGTCGGTCTTCCTGCCGGGTGATGAAACCGCCGAGAACGATTGTCTCGCCGTTCTGCACGGTGCGATACGTTGTCAGCCGTTGGGTGGTCTGCGCGATACCCTGCGAGTTGTTCGGGCCGTTCACGACGTTGTTGCGTTGCAGTTGCGGCGCGAGTGCCATGCTGATCGAGTTGTCGCCGTTGATATGCGGCGTCACGCTCAGGCCGTTGCTCGCCGTGACGTTCACGGGTTGCGTGGTCTGCTGTGCTCCCGCCCCCTGCACGAACAGAGTTTGCGAGATGAAGACCGGTTGGCTGTCCTGGAACGCGACGCTCGCGGCGGTATTATTCGTGGTCGCGATGATCGGCGACTGGATCAGATTCCCCGTGTTCCGTAGCAAGGATGCCCTCAGGTTCGCGACTGTGTTGCCGCTCGCGTACGCCAGCGTCAGGGTCGGGGTCGAACCACCCTGTGACGGGATGGCAGTGTCTATGTTGTTCGCAAACTTGAACTGCCAGTCAATACCGAACTGATCGGAGTCGGTAATGTTAAGTTGTACGAACTCAACTTTAATGGATACCTGTTTCGGGGCAACGTCCAGGAAGCGGATGAGGGCGCGTAGCTCCTCGATCCCTTCGGCATCACCCTGTACGAGGAGCGTGTTGTTCGCGTCGTAGGAGATGATGCGGTCCACGCCTTCTGGCAAGAATCCCCCTCCCGCACCACCCGCGCCCTGCCCACCGGGCCGCCCTCCGATTCCGGCACCGCCGCCACCCTGACCGCCGAATCCTCCGCGCTGACCCGCGGAGTCTCCCCCGTCGCGCCCGGCGGAGAGACCCTCGCTCTCTACTGGCTTCTGCGGGGTTGGCACCACATTATTGCCATTACCGATCACGTTGGTTTGTATCATCTGCGAGCCGGGACCGCCGGACTGCGAATCGCGTTGCTTCTTTACCTCAGCTTCAAGCTTTGGGCGTAAAGGGTCATCGGCGAATAGCTCGGTCATACCCGTCTCGGCGATACTTTTCAGCGTGCTCGGGAGCATGTATTGCATCGGGATGATTATCCACGGGTAGTTATGCTTTCTAGCGGTCTGCGCCGGTTGCACCGTGGTAGGCGTCTTCGCCTTCGGGGCTTCCGTTTCCGACCCGCGCGGGCGCAAGTAGTAGACGCCCTCCTCGAGGCTCACGGTCGCTTCCGCGGAGGCCGCCATTGCGCGGAGTACCTTCTCGAACGGTTGCTCGGTCATCTTGACCGTAACCACTCCGAACTCCTTACCCTTCACGTTGACAAAAACGACGTTGTCCACGCCGGTCTGCCGGGTGAGTAGTTGCACCGCGTCCTCAAGGCGCGCCTCGCGCACATCCAGCGTCACCGCGCTGGTCGGGGTTTCCGCCCGCGCCGTGATCGGCGCGAGGGTGAGCGCGGCAAGGCACAGAGCCGCCGCGTAGACTGGTTTGTTGGCGGCATTTTTGCCGCGCCGCACTAAATGACGCATTCCGTCCTCCACTGTTTTCTTTACCATCATTGAAGTTACTGGCCGCCCGCGCTAGAAACCACGCCCACCGCCGAAGCCACCGCTGACAATGCCGCCGCCGCCGCCGCCACCGCCTAATCCGCCTCCGCCTCCGCCGCCGAAGCTACCACCTCCACCGCCTAAGCCGCCACCACCGCCTAATCCGCCTCCGCCGCCCATACCGCCGCCACCTCCTAAGCCGCCGCCGCCACCCAGTCCGCCGCCGCCGCCCTGACCGCCTTGCGGCTGGCGAACACCGACCTTAAGGATAGTGATTCCGAGCAACTGCGCCAGATCCGCTGGATCCACGTAGGTTAGCTCGATCTGCTCATAGTTGGTACGTTTCGGGCCGCCGTCCGGGCCTTCGGGGTTAGCCGGTTGAACGATACCGGCAGCGTCCACGGCGCGAGGCTTGACAAGGTATATGTTGCCCTCGCGGGAGTAGGTGAGAGGGGAAGTCGAGGAGCGCAGGATCAATTTCAGCGCGTTCTCGAACGGAATATCAGTCACCTTCAGGTTCACATAGCCTTGTACGGTGGGGTCAATGGAGTAGTCCACCTTGGCACTCCGGAAGATCTGCTCTAGTGCAGCGCGGATGGGTGCGTCCTGCAAATCCAGAGTCACGTTCGGGGGCGTCGTCGCCTGCGCCCACGCCGCTTTCGGCGTGCCGATCGTCAGCACGATGCCTCCCAGGAGGCTCATCGCGCACAGCGCGCACAGTATTTTTCGTTTATTCATCACGGTTCGTTCACTCTCGCTTTCGTTCATCTAAGCCATTACTCAAGGGCTTGCGCCGAATCATATTAACATCGGGGACGGGCAACCCACCTAGTCGGCACCCATCGCCCCGCCCCCGCCGTTGCCACCTCCACCATTGAATCCCGGGGGCGGACCGCCCCGGGGAGCTCCCTGCGAACCACGGGAGGGAACCGCGATGCCGCCCGGCACGCCTGAGAGCGCGACCCTGGTTCGGCGCTTGTCATCCGAGCGTAGCACTACCTCGGTGCTACTTATACTCTCGACGGTGAGTGGGCCGATAGCCGCATCGCCACTCGCGACCCTCGAACCGGGCTGAACGATGTTGATCTCCCCGGAGCCGAAGTTGCCCGTCTCCAGGATCGCCGACACGCCGCCGAACTCCAGAAAGCCCGCCACGCGGCGCGGGATATATGGGAGCGGCCCGAGAGCGATGTCGGCAGGTATATCTGGTCCTCTTACCACGATGGGTCTCGGCTGGCGTGCCAACCGGATCGGCACCGCGAGGGTATAGGCGAACTCGCGTGGGAGGGGCACGATCAGGCGCGACACGAATGGATCGCCCCGTAACCCGTTGGGGAGTCTACCGAGAACGATGGGACGTACTTTGCCGCCGTTATCTGTCGCGGGACTCGGCGTCACCGGGAATACCCGAGCGTCCGAGCCTCCCAGACTCTTGGGCACGTTGTCGAACGAGGTGTCATAGAGTATGCGCCCGCCCGGGGTGCCGCCCGCCTGGAGTGCCTGTGCCTTCGCCGCCGCGAGCGCGGAGTCGGCTGGGGTCGCTACGATGCGCTTCGCTACCGCCGCAGGTTTACCTGCCTTGGCTCTCACGGGTGCCTTTCGCGACACTGGGGGTAGCGGGGGCGCGTCCGCCACGGTGGTATCCGTTGCCGGCTTACCTGATAGCGAGAATCCGGCGTAGGCGAGTCCCGCCAGAAACAGTAACGCCCCGCCTAGGAGTGCCGCGCGTGGCACCCCCGGTTTTTTCGTTTCGATGGTTGGTGTACTCATGCTTTATCTCTCCTGTCCGCCGCCGCTAATCCCTGGCGGTGGCCCGTTCGCGCCGGGCGGAATGAAGGGTGCCCCCTGGAACCCTTGCGGAGGGCCACCGGGACCGCCACCGGGGAACCCGCCACCGCCGGGGAACCCGCCACCGCCGGTTGCTGGGGCCGCTTGCGGGATCGCCGTGCCGACCTTGTCGAAGTGCGTAATCTCGTACAACGTCACGGTGTAGGTGCCGGTGAGCGTCGGCGAGTTGCCCGAAAGGGTTAAACCATCCACGAGAGCGAGGCGGCTGAACTTGTTCCAACGCTCCGTGTGCCGTAAAACCTGCTCGAAGTTACCCGCAACAGTAATGTTGCCTAGTGGGTAGACGAACACCTTTTTCACCACCGCGTTCGGGTCGCCGACTGGGGTCGGGATGGAAATAGTCTCGGTGACCACGTGTATGGAGCGGTCGTCGTAAAGGAACTTAAGCACTTTGGGTCCGAGGACGCGTAGTTGCTCGTTCCATAGTTGCTTCGTTGCCGCGAAGCGGTTTGACAAGTCAATATTCGGCATCAGGGCGCGGTCGTAGCGGGCCCAGTCTCGTCGCGCGTCGGCGACTTCCTGTCGCGCCTTGACGCGATCCTGTTCCTGCTTCGGCTTGTCTTTTTTCGCCGTCTCGAGCGCGGCAGTCTGCACATCCAGTTTACTTTTCGCCGCGTCCAATCGCTCGTTGAGCGGCTTGATCATGAAGATGTATATGCCGGCGACCGCGAGTGCCGTAAGTACACCCAGGATGATCACTACCTGGAACCATTTAATTTTTGCTAACACGCTATAGATCCTTCGCTCGTTTGGGCATCACTGTCCGCCGTCGTTCGGGCCGCCAGGGCTTGCGGTGACGCTAGGGGCGGTGGGGGGCGTCGTCGGGCCAGCCCCTTTTTTGCCACTGCCCCCGGTCGTTGTCGTCGCCGTGGGCGCTCCCTTAGGCGGTGCTTCCGTGGCCACCGGGTCGCCTCCCAGCGAGGTCGGCAGAGCCGGTCTCTGGAGTGCCTTATATAACGTGGCGTTCACCGAAAAACTAAACCCTTTGGGCGCGGTCGCGCTCTGCTGGAGGGGGTTGATGGACACCTGCGACGGCCGTTGCCAACCCGGAGGGCCTGACACCGACACCGCCGTGACGTCCGGGTTACCATAGAACGTGATCAGGTAGCGCGCCAGATCGTCCACGCTCTGCACATATCCCGTCATCGCGAGCGTGCCGCCGTTCACTGCCATTGAGGAGTACTCGACCCGGCTGTCGGTGTAGAGTGCGGCGCGTCGGTAGATCTTCTGTACCCAGGTGTTGTAAAACTTGACCTGTTTGACGAAGTCAACCCGGTCGCTGATGGGCTGAATCTGCGCCCTGAGCTTGCTGGCCTCGGCCTTGATATCGGAGACTTCCTTCGCCTTCCCTGTCGCCTGCGTCTCCATCGCGTCCGCTTCGGTCTCCGCGGCCTTCGCTTTCACTTGTTGACTCGCGGCATAGGCGAGCGACGCGCCGACCAGCAACGCGGAGAGGGCGACGCACGCGACGAGTGCCTGTTGCGTCTGCCGTCTTTCCGCGATGGACGCCGGTAGTAGGTTTATTCTTAGTGCCGACATAGACTTTTCCGTGTAGTTCCCTTGGGTGAGTGCCGAGCGTCAGTGGCGAACAGGGGGATGCGCGAAACCCGCTCACCGGTTTTGACCGCGAATCGGCTACTTGACTTCAACTATTTTACTTGTCCGACCCGATCACCGCGTCTCGAGCGGCGAGGCCGAGCGCGACGGCGAATATCGGTGCCATCTTTTCGAGTGCCATCGGGTCTATTTGGCGACTGCTGTTGCGGACCGATTGGAACGGGTTCGCGATCCGCGTCGGGATTCCCAGTTCGCGCTGGAAGAACTTGTCCAAGTTCGGGATCTGCGCGGAACCGCCGCATAAAACCACTTGATCAATCGTCTCGCTCGGGTACCGCGAACGGAAGAAGTCTACGCTACGACCCACTTCGACGGCGAGTTCTCCGAGAACGGGGAACAACGCGTCGAATATCTCGCGCTGACGCCGCCTTCTCGGGTCCTCCGGCGCGGGCGTCGCCACCGGGGCATCGAATGGGCTTGAGGCGGGTGCCTCGTACGCCGCCGCGCCGCCATCGGGGGCGGTGCCGAGGGAGCTTGCCGGGTCGGAACCGAATGGGTTGGGCGGGGGCACGCCGAACGGATTCGCGGGCGGCGCGTCGAACGCGGCGACTGGGCCGCCGAATGGGCTCGGCACGGGCGCGGCGAACGGGTTCGCGAGCGGAGTCGGTGCCGTGTCGAACGGGTTCGCCGGGGGGATGCCCGGCGCGTCGAAGGGCGACGCGCCGAAGTTTTCCGTTCCGAAGGGACCATTCTCGGGTGTTGCTTGCGCCGATTCCAGCACGTCCATCATCACCGACGCGTTCTGGCGTTTCTCGTCCTCGGCTTGATCCATGCTGATGCCGAGATGGTCGGCGATGTTTCGGGTGAACGTATCGCCCGCAATGGGAACGGCGCGCGGGAAGCGGAGCGTTCCGTTCTTGTAAATACCGACGTCCGTGTTCGCCGCGCCGATGTTGATCACCGCCACGTTGCGCGACGCCAGCCCGGTGTTATCGAGGTCGAGCAGGGCGCGGCCGATGGCGAGCGGCTCGACGTCGATCGAGAAAGGTTGGAGACCGGCGGCCTCTAGGGTTTTAAGGTGCCCGGCGACCATGTCGCGTTGCGCGACCGCGAGTAGCACTTCCATGTTGGGATTGTTCGGGTCGGCGTCGGACTGGGGGTCGTCAATCTTCTGGTAACCCATCTCCACGTCGTTCGCAGCGAAGGGGATATGCCGCTCGATCTCCCACTTCATGGTCTCCGCGAGTTCCTTGGGTGTCATCTTCTGTACCTCGATCACGCGTACCACGACACTCGCGTTGCCGGACGCCGCCGACACGCACCGACCGGAGCGAATGCCACTTCTGGTCAGCAGGGACTTGATCGCGGCCCCTAGCGTCTTGGCATCCGCGACCAGACCCTGCTGGATGGTGCCCGGCGGTGTGTCGGCGACGCCGAGTGCCGTGACTTCCAGGGTCGCGCCCGCGCCCTTGACCTGCACCACCTTTATACTGGCGGTGCCGATGTCAAGCCCTACAAATGTTCCGCCGCTCGGTCTGTTAGCCACTACGCTTCTTTCGTCCTTTTGTCTCGAAGAGGGTATTGCACGTCGTATGAGTGTATACGTTCGCCACCCGTAGGAGCGTTTCCTGCCCCCGCTTGATATTCCGATGATGCGATTCTAACACCCGGCGCGCCCGGACGTCAAGCCGTCATTCCTTGATCTTCTTATACTCGGCGAACTCGACGATCACCCCGTCCGGGTCCAGCGCGTAAAAGAGCCGCTTCTTCGTGCCGACGACCGGGAACGGCACTTCGACCGGGTTCGACTTGACCGGCACGCCCGCCGCGACCAGCCGCTCGAACAGGTCGTCCAAACTCTTTACCTCGAACGCGATGTGGCGCAGACCCAGGGTGTTCGCCAGGGCATTGTTGGGCACCATACCCCCGACTGGCTTGATGTACTGGAGTAGTTCCAGACGTGTCCCGCCCTTCGCGCCTTGCAAAAAGACGCACTTCGCCGTGGACAGTGCGATGTCGGTCAACTCGTGAAACCAGTCACCGGATAACTCCTGTTCGTAGACGCGCTCCAACCCGAGTAACTCCTCATAGAAGGCGAGGCTCCGGTCCATGTTCGCGGTGACAATATTGGCGTGGTTAATCTGCATGATATATTTCCTCGCAAAAAGCGTGCCAGAAAGCTTGCATATCCGCCCCGGCATCGGTTTGCCGCGCATCCGGTATTCTCCTCCCCGTGCCCGCGTCGCCGAAGCCGTCCGCCTGGGAGTCGCGTGTACGCGGTTTTCAGGCCCGGCACCCTTCAGGTAGAAAAAAAATTGCGCGTGGCGTACAATACTGACGATGCTTACCATCGCCGCGCTAACTTTACAGGAGACCCTTCGCCGCCGCTCCCCGTTCATAACGCTTCTGGTCGCGGTCCTGCTGGTGATCCCCGCGTTTATCCCGATCACGGGGCGCCTGGAACTGTTGCCCCCGCGCGAGGCGAACCGGATCGTCTCCTCCTTGTATCTGTTCCTCGCGACCGATGTCGCCAAGTTCTTCGTGTCTACACTTGCTCTCGCGCTCTCCGCGGGTGCCATCTCGGCGGAACTCGAACGCGGCGTACTCTCCTCCATCCTGCCCAAGCCGATTAGCCGCTTCTCCGTGTACGCTGGAAAGTGGGTCGGCCTGTTCGGGTTCTGCGTGCTAAACCTGGTGATCTGGCTGGGGGTCATCTGGGCAGTGGCGACGTACCGCTCACCGGACGAGTCGCATGGTACCCTGTGGCACGCGCTCCCTTATCTGCTCTTATATCCCGCTATCTTCGTGTCGCTCGGCCTGACCTACTCGACATTCGCCGGGTTCGGGCTGGCTACTGGACTCGCCATCCTGACGGCGGGTGTCGGTTGGTCGGAGGGCATCTTCTATTCGTTAAACCAGGCGTTCGACGTGCGACTCCTGGGCACCCTGTCGAAGGCATCCGGGTATCTGTTCCCTTTGGGGCGGATGTCGCGCTGGGTCTCTAGAGGGCTGGGGCCTCTCCCCACGTTCGGCGGCGCGAACATCGGCGACCGCAACCCGTTTAAGGACATACCGGCGGTTCCCGAAGACCTCCTGTACCTGGGGCTGTACATCGCCCTCGTCTTCACCGCCGGTGCCGTGATACTCGGCAGGAGGGACGTGTAAGGCGACACGGGCACGCCACTCCGGGCGGCGGGACATTCCCCGGTATTTTTGTAACCCACCCCTGCGTTCTGGAACGTTTTTTGCTATGCTGGTTGGGTGATTCTCTCCCACGACGGTGGAACGGTAAAGGCATACTCTAAATGGCAAAAGGTTTGACAGAGAAGCAACAGAAAGTTCTCGAATACGTAATTGATTATCAGAAGGCCAACGGTTTCCCGCCGACGATCCGCGAGATCGGCGACGCGTTCGGGATCGGTAGTCTGCGCGGGGTGACGGTTCATCTGGACGCGCTGGTGCGAAAAGGCTTCGTCACGCGCGACCACGCGTCACGCTCCCTGCGCGTGATCGGCCCCGACCCACGTAACCCGGTTGCCACGCCTGCCGCGCCATCATCCGCCCCCGCGACGAGTCACCTGCGCGTGGAGACTGTTCTCAATCTGCCGCTCCTGCGCGGCGTTCCCCGTACGGACATCCTGCTCAGCGGCGGCAAGTTCGAGACTCCGGACGCCCTGATCGAGCGGTATGTGCCGGTGCCGGAGGAGCTGGCGAGCGCGGCGACCGCGGACGGTTTCGTGCTACGTATCGGTGCCAGCGGCGTCTACGGCGAACCGGTAGTGCCCGGTGACCTGCTGGTGGTGCGTCCGCAACGCTCGGTGCTTCGGGGGGAACTAGCCGTCTATGTCGCGCAAGGCGATTTGTCGGTCCAGCGTCATGGCGGCACGGGAGCCGATGAACCGACCGCGAAAGCGCCTGACATCGTGGGGCGGGTGATCGGCTTACTCAGACGGTACTGAGATCATCAGTCGCTATGTAAAAATACCTTTGCGGATATCGTTTCAGTTGCGGTATGATTGGGTAGTCCCAAATGAGCGGCAGTCTCGGGGACCCGCTTCGATGGCGGAACGCAAACGGAAGAAGTAAGTGGGCAATGTTTTCCCACTCCTCTCACGGACGAGGAGGATGACGATGACGGCGATATGGTATTTGATTGGGGTTACTCTTTTTTACGGCTTCCTGTGGGCGACGGCGCAACCGGATCCGAGTAGCGAATCGCTACTGACATTAGCGCGACGCTTCGTCAAGCGGCGACCGGTGTCGTGACCGTTTCGCCTGGTTGAATCACGAATGGCAAAAGCGCGGCACGGACGATATCGATCGCCCGCGCCGCGCTTTTCATCGCCCGCACCTCTACCGCTTAACGAATTCGTTCAGTATCGCGAGGATGAACGCCGACGCGAACCAGCCGAATGCCACTATGCGCGTGTAGTTGGAGAGGATTTCGTCCATACCGGCTTTGCCACGAAAGTTTCCGCCCGCGACCGATGTGGCCCCCGTGAACCCTTCATTCTTCGGCGTTTGTAGCATCACAAGAGCGATCAGTAGCGCGCTGATGAACACCACGATACCGGTGAAAATGTTGATAAAAATCGGCACGTTTGGCTCCTAACTTTGTTTGTGTGTATCGTCGTCTTTATGAGTTACGTCGTCTCTGTGGCCAACGTCCTCCCCATTGACGCTCTTTTTAAACTCGCGGATTCCTTCGCCCAGGCCCTTGGCGAGTTGCGGCAGTTTCGTGCCCCCGAAAAGGACGAGGACGATTCCCGCGATGATGAGCCAGTCGTAACCGCCCGTGAGGTATGCCATTGTCGGATACATGATTTAATTTCGTTCCTTAAATTTCGTAGGACGCCATCGCGCCCCCTTCCGCGTTGCTTTTCGCCGGTTCATTATACACCCGCGCGCCGACTCTCGTTTCCGATGTGTCATCGCCGGCAGTCGCGGCTTCCCCGGCGGTCGCGCCATCAGACATCGCGCCGATAGCGGCGACGGGAATGCCCTGAGTCGGTGCCGAATAGGCGAACGTGGGTGTCTCACCGGGCGTGTTCGGGTGAAAACCGTTGCTGTAGGATGTCGAGTGGCTGTACGACGTGTCGTAGTCGTGGTGCCCTTCGAGGTCGAGGGCGCGCTGGACATCCCCCGACATGTTGCGGAAGTCGCGCAACAACTTGCCGATCTGCTTCCCTATCTCCGGCATCTGTTGCGGCCCCAACAGGAGGAGCGCGACTACCAGAACCAGAATAATTTTTTCCATGCCTATGAACATATTCGTGTTACGTCCTGCCCCAATATACCCGCGCCCCAGCGCGGCTCCAGGCGGATTATACCTTTTCTACGCAATCGGTGCCTGACAAGTTCACATTCCACTGCCTCATTTTACAAACCACCGGCCCGCCTCTCGCTTTGAGACATCAGCGCGTTCAGTTGCTTCAGCAGTTCCGTCGCGAGGGCTGCCGTCGCCGGGTCCTCGCCCACGAACAAATCCGGGTGCAAGACGCGGGCGAGATTCTTACGCGCCGTCTGAAGCGCGGGCACTGGGAGTTGCGCCGCGACCGATGCCAGCCCCGCCGGGGCACCGCCGCCCAAAGGCGGCACGCCCGGACGCCGGGCACCGCCGGGTCCCGCCCCGCGCTGACCCATCGCGGTGCGCGCGCCCTGCGAAAAACCCTCCGCATAGGCTTCCTTACGGATGCCGTCCACGTCCTGCGCGGCGTTTTTGGCGAAGTGCGCGACGTAGTTGGCGATTCGGGTTTCTAGTTTCTCTATCTCGCGCTCTAGGCCCGCCTTGATCTCGTCCTGCTCCCGCAACCGGCGGCGTAACGTTTTTCGCTCTTCGCTCAGTTTATCGCGCTCGGCACGTTGCTTCTCGTAGTCGCGAAAGGAAACGGGTCGGTCGGCGGGGCCATCCCCAACACTGCCGACTAGATCGCGCAGGGCGGCGTCCCGGTACAATGTCGCCCGACTGATCCCTGCCCGCTCCGCAACATCGCCCATCGAAAAAGGCGTGCGCGACGATCTGAGATCGCCAAGTGCCGCCTCTACGCGGGTGCGCCGCTCCCCGGCGTCGGCTGGCTTTCTCCCGCGACGGCGGTAGATCACTTCTTCGGCTATGGGTTCTCTATGGGTCACGGCTACTGTTATATCGCGGGATTGCCCGGTGCAAAAGCAGGCGCGAAACACCGCGCTCTACACGCCCCGGCGGAGCGGTACGTTCGGCATACCGGCGTGGGGTTCGCGACCCGGACGGCGTCTGCAGGACTGTCGGCGGCGTGGCAAGCTCCGTCATCGGACGGTGGGTGTGACGAATACGCGCTCGCCGTCCGTCTCCACCGTGATCGCCCCCTGATGGTCGGTGCGGTATATGGCCGCGCCGACCGCGTTCAAATCCCAGATGACTTCGGGCGCGGGATGGCCGAAGTTGTTCCCGCGCCCGGACGAAATTACGGCCACCGACGGACGCACCGCCGCCAGAAACGCCGCGCCCGACGAGAACCGCGAGCCGTGGTGTCCCACCTTCAACACGTCGGCGTGGAGTGAAACACTGCTCTTGAGAAGGCTAGCCTCGGCGGCCTCCTCTGCATCCCCCGTAAACAGCATATTCACCTTCCCGTAACGTAGCCGGAATATCACGCTGTTCGCGTTCGTGACCGAATGGGTCCGCGTCAGGAACGGCACCGCGGGGTGCAGGATTTCGAGCGTCACGCCGAACGTGCCGAGGGCCACGCTCTGGCCGCGCCGCGCGGTGACCACGCGCACACGCCCGCGCCGCAACAGGGCGCGCAATCGCGTACATGCGCCCGCCCCGCCGTCGGGAACACCCCCGTCGAGCGCGGTGCCGACGGGGAACGCCCGCGCCACGGCGATCAGCCCCTGCACGTGGTCGTCGTCCGGGTGAGAAGGAGCGAGTAGATCCACCCGCGTGATACCCCTGCGATGCAGGAACGGCACCACCACGCTCCTCCCCGGCTCGTTCTCGAACCGCTCGTCGGCTCCGGGGCGTCCGCCTCCATCTATCACCGCGACCGCCCCATCCGGCGTTTCCACCACCGCCGCGTCGCCCTGCCCGACGTCGAGAAATGTCACACGCAGTCGGCGCGATTCACTCCGCTCCCGCCGTAGCGCGATTAAGGGCGGAGCGATGATCAAGAGCGGCATGAGCAGAAACCCGAGTATAGGCGGCGTGGCTAGGATAAGCGTGGGAGTCTGGGTGATGCTGTCCGAGTGGAAGACGCGTCGCGACACGAACGACCGGAAGATCAGGCCGAGTGTCGCGAACAAGAGGTAGAAACAGATCACGCCCGCCGAATATGGCGATGGTACACTGATCGCGACCCAGTCCGGCGCGGCGAACGCGTACGCGGCGGATGTGATGCCCGCGCCGAGCCAGTGGACCGGCACCCACGCGAGCGTGGGAACCGTCACAAGCGTTGCCGCGCCCGCCGCCAGCAGGGAGCATACCAGCATCGTCTCCGCGAGCGGTACCAGGATTAGCATCGTCAGCGGCGCGACCAACGACACCAGCGAGAAGTAGTGCGTGGTGAGCGGCAACGCGGCGACCTGCGCTACGAACCCGCCTAACGCCGCGAAAATGATGCCGCGCCACAGCCTCATATGCCACGGCATCGCGTGCTCCAGCGGGAACAGGAGCGAATGAAGGGGTGGCATCCAGAGGAGTACGCCGCCGACACACGCGAACGAGAGTTGGAACGCGGCGTCGTAAAGCGCGAGCGGGTCGAAAAGCAGAATGACGAATGCCGCCACGGTCAGCGAGTGCAGCGGCTCCGCGTCCCGCCTGACGACGGGCGCGAGTAGCACCACGCTCATCATCACTGCTGCGCGTACCGTCGCCGACGAGAAGCCAGTCGCCAGCGCGAACACCCACAGACAAAGAATCGCCAGCAGACTTCCGCCGATGCGTATGCGGTGGGGTAGGGGCAGGGCGCGCGACAGGAACGCCAGCACGGCGGCGAACACGGCGAGGTGCAGACCGGATTCAGACAAGAGATGCATCGCGCCGGTTCGCTCGAACGCCAGCCGCGTTTCGTAGCCGATCCCTTCCCGATCCGCGAGCATGACGCCGCCGACCAGCGCGCGGTCGTCATCGGTCAAGGGAGAACGGTCCAGCGCGGCGATTAGCGACCGCCGTAGCGACGCGGCGACGCCGCGCGGGGAGATGTCCACCGGGCGTGAGAGGATAACCATATCCCCTTGACGCTTCGCGGCGAGCGTCGCGAATATGCTCCGACGCCACAGGAACGCCTTGTAATTTAGTCCGCCGGGGTTCGTCATCCCTGCGGGAACCTCCACGCGTCCGCGCGCCCTGATCACGTCCCCGAAGCGCGGTGCGGGTCCGGCATCGGCCCGTTGCGTCACCAGAAGTCCCCCGCGCACGGGTGCCCCGCCCTGAATATCTGTCACTTCCAGCGGGTAGGAGATGTCGCCGCGCCCGCGTCGGTCCGGCTCCGCCGCGACCGTGCCCGTGAACCAGATGGATGGCCCCCCGGCGACGCGCGACACGTCGTCCGGCCTGGGCGTTTCCCGCATCCGCGCCGAAGCCGCGCCGAAGAAAGCGAGCGGCATCAGCCAGCAGAGAAGCGAAACCACCGTGTGGCGGCGCAGGAGAATCGCGGCTACCACGAATCCCGACCCGAGCGCGAGTGTCGTCCAAGGGGGCGTACCAGGAAGGAAGGGAGCCGCCAGAATCCCGGCGATCAGAAACGCGGTCATTCCGACCAGCGGTGGAACGCGCAAAGGCTATCTACCGCTCCGAGAAGCGGGCGCGCCGGATGACGCGGCAACGCGGGCAGTCCGGTTCGCCGAACAGTATTGTGCCTTCGCGGTCGAGGCGCGGCGGGGAAAGGGTGGTGCAAACGTCGCACGGCATCCAGCCGTTCTCCATACGCCAGTATTTAAGCCGCGTGTCGGTGGTGCGGAACCGGCGCATCCGATCGCGCAAGCCCTCATCGGAAATGTTTGCGATGCTGGCTTCTATCGCCGCGAAGTCGTCTGGGGATAAGGCGATGTCGTCGAGTTCGTCCGAAGTCGGTTTGGGAATCGTGGTACGCGGCGCGGCCTCTTCCTCGCGCGGCTCGACGCCCCGGTTCTGGAAGTGAATGTCCTTGATGATATAAGGGGGGGACGGCGTGCCGTTCAGTCGCAAGTTGAGCCGCTTCAGAATATCGGTCTTGTAGAACGTCAGTTCATTCGCCCAGACCGCTGACTTCGCCGAAACGCGCAACACCCCATCCGACACGCCCAGTATCTGCGTCGAGCCGGCGACCTGAGGGCCGACCACCTCCGCCCAGACGAGCGGGGCGGTGTGCTCCTTGATCTTGCGCTCGATCTGCAAGCCGCGTAGCCCCTCGCCCAGCAGTTTGGCAATGCCCTGCGCCCCGCTTCCGCGCACGTTCCGATTCCCACTACTACTGCCTCGCCGCATGACTGCTATTATAGCACGCCGGACGTGCCCGTGTTTGCCACTATCCCGCCCCGAAGCGGAAGGACTCCGCGCCCCGCGCCGCGACCGTCGGTAGCAATCCCACCTCGCGCCCGAACCGCGCCCGGTAGCCCGCTGTCAGCGCGGCACACAGAGCGTCGGTCGCCTCCGGCGCGTGCAGGATCACCGCGCACCCGCCCCACCCGCCCCCCGACAGTTTCGCGCCATATACCCCTTCGTGCGCGGACGCGATCTCCACCAGGGCGTCTACCTCCTCGCACGAGTTCTCGAAGAACCGGCGGCACGACTCGTGCGTGAGCGACATCATCTCCCCGAACGCCGCCACATTGCCACCCTCCAGTGCCTCCGCGCCCATCACGACTCGCGCGTTCTCGTACACGATGTGCCGCGCCCGCTTCCCAAGCACCGGGTCGAGCTCCGGCGCGTACGCCTCCAGCATCTCCGGCGTCACGTCGCGCAGAGAGCGGATGCTTCTGCCCGGCTCGCGCTCCGAGAACCACGCCGCCGCCGCCTCGCACTGCGCCCGCCGCTCGGCGTAGCCCCCGCCCGCCGCCAGCGCGTGCTTGACGCCCGAGTCGGCGATCAGGATATGCGCGGCGTCGCCGGGTAGCGCGACGGCCCGCCACTCCAGAGAGCGGCAGTCCAGGAACAGGGCGTGCCCGGCGCGCCCGAACACAGAGGAGAACTGGTCGAGCAGGCCGACTGGCGCGCCGACGAACTCGTTCTCGGCGCGTCGGGCGAGTTTCGCGAGTGCCATGGGGTCGCCCGCGAGGGTGTGTGGGTGCAGGTTCAGGAGGAGCTGGGCGGTGGAGACCAGGAGCGCGGCGGACGAGGAGACGCCAGCACCCGCCGGGATGTCGGAGGCGATCAGGGCATCGAAGCCGCCGACCCCGACGCCGACCCGGTTCAACTGGTCCACGATCCCCTTGACGTAGTCGCCCCAGAGGGCTCGCGGGTCGCGCTCAGGCCGGGCGGGGTCGAAGGTGGCTGTGTCGCCGCGCTCCAACGAAGCAACACGCGCGCCAGGTACCTCGCGTTTAGAGCCGGCGACGGCAATGCCCCTATCAATAGCGGCGGTAAGTACGAAGCCCTCGTTGTAGTCGGTGTGATTGCCGAGCAGCTCGACGCGGCCTGGCGCGACACCGACCGCGTCCGGCTCGGGCCCGAACCGCTCGACGAAGCCCCGCCGCGCCTCCTCGATCAATGCCTCGCGTCGGCTGTCGTCGCTGATGTTAAAATTGTCCATAAGAGCAGAATGTTAGCGAGTTCCGCATCGTCTGTCAAGGCGAACTTGTATTCGATCTGGAACTGAATACATCGTGGTGGGCGTCCCCGGAAGGTGAACTATATCAATCACTCGCCCCTCCCGAACTAATCAATCAATTGATGGAACAACTCCCAGGTTAGGTCAGTCACAGTAAACAAGCGACCTATCCCGTGTGCTTTATTCCCCAATCGCTTGGGGAGGGACGAGGAATGGTCGTGGAAGGACGCGCGGCTAATGATGGTTAAATTAAATTCGGAAGAGGCGACCAAGATAACGCCCGATGTGCGGCAGGAAGACGGCGGGCATAGCAAGCGTGAGAGCGGCGAGGAGCGACGGGAACGTATTCTTGCCGCCTCGTGGACTATCCTGTCGCAGGTCGGTTTCGAGAAGATCACCACGCGCCGCATCGCCGAGGCGGCGGGGATCAACATCGCGACCCTACATTACCACTTTGGCAACAAGGAAGCCGTGCTGACTGAGACGGTGCGTTACGCCCAGTGGTGGGTGGATCGCCGGATGCGGGACGCGCTCGCTGGAGTGGACACCGCCGAGGAAATGATGAACCGGGCGTTCGGGATCACGCTACAGTTGATGTTACGTCGTCCCGGCATATTGCGGTTTGACCTCGCCGTACGCGGCTTCCGGGATGAGGATGCCCGGCGGGAGGCGTGCGTGGTCTATGGCGGTTATCAATGCTTCGTGGAAGAGATCATCGGGCGGCATCTGGCGGAGGGTGGCACGCTCGCCCCCGGACTGACCGTCCCGGAACTCGCCGGATACATGGTCGCCGTTGTGGACGGGGTGCTTTTACACCACACACTTTTTGGGGATGACGAGGCGGCCACCCGGAACCTGAACCGAGTGCGGAGCCATGTCTCGCAACTAATGGGAATGCCGCGAACGACGATAGCCGGAACGGATCAACTCAAATGACTAAGCGAACACAACATAACTTCGAGAGGCTAGTGCTTCCGCACCGCGACATGCTGTACGGGCATGCCCTGTCGCTAACTCGCAACGCCGAGGAGGCTGAGGATCTGGTACAGGAGACGAATCTGCGCGCCCTGCGCGGGTTCGATTCCCTCCGCTCGGAAGGTCCCCTCCGGGCTTGGCTCTTGACCATCTTGCGAAACCTATTTATCAACTCCTACCGCGCCCGCGTCCGCGCCCCGCATTCGGTGTCGCTAGATTCGCTTGAGAATCCCGACCCCGTGGTGCCGACCGAACCGTCCCCGGAGCGTCAGGTATTCGCCCGAATGGAGTCCGAAGCGGTAAATCGCGCCGTCGCGAACCTGCCGGACGATTACCGCGAGGTGCTTGTATTGTCCGACATGCGCGGGATGTCGTACCAGGAGATTTCCGACACGATGGCGTTGCCCATCGGCACGGTGCGTTCGCGTCTGTCCCGAGCGCGTAGCCGCGTACGCCGCGCCCTGTTCGCGTGGCGGCCCGAGGCACAGGGTAGCTCTAAAATGGCGTCCGTGTCCCTAGCGGACGTGCCCGCGCCGCGCACCCGCGCCACGCCGCGTCTTCCCGCGTAGTCTTTCCGCGTTGGCCGTGAGTGGCCCGGCGGCGAGAAGATTTCCCGCCGCCGCGTTGGGACGGTACAATGGGCTTAATGAGTCCCGTTCTCTCCCGCCGCGCCCTGCTCGCGCTTCTCGCCCTGTCGCTCCTGCTATCCTTATGCTTTGCGCTCCGCGTCCCGGTGGGGGATAACCCGGACGAGAATGCGCACCGCGACTATTTGCGGCTTCTGGTCGAGTCGCGGGGACCGGTGCGGTTTGTCCCGCGCGGCGAACTTCCCGAGGGGGCACCGAGCCGCGATGAGGCGCATCAGCCCCCGCTATATTATCTGCTTTGCGCACCGGTTTATGCGGCGACGCGGGGCAACGAAACCGCCGTGCGGCTCGTCTCCGCCGTTCTGCAACTCGCGACCGTCGCGTTAGTTTTCCACGCCTGTCGCGACCTGTTCCCCGATCTCGGGGAGGTTGCGATCGGCGCGGGAGCGTTCGTAGCATGTCTGCCGGTTCAGGCGCAACTCGGCGGCGCGATAAACAACGACGCACTGAGCACGTTGCTCTGCGCGGCGATCTACTGGCGGCTAGGGGCGGTTGTATTACGCGGGCAGACAAATCGAGCGATGATCTGGCTCGGTGTGCTATTCGGGCTAGGGTTGTGGACGAAATTGTCTGTGGTTCAACTCGTCCCCGCGTTCGCGCTCGCCTACTTCCTGGCTGTACGCGGGGATAAAATGACCTACCCGCGAGCGGCGGGCTACTGCGTCGGCGCGCTTCTTCTCGGCACCGCGGTCGCGTCGCCCTGGCTGATCCGCAACACGGTGCTTTACGGCGATCCGCTGACGCTGAAGATATACCGCCTGACGGGGCCTAACTATTCGCCGACCGATATACAAGCCCTCGCGCACTGGTCGGCGTCCGACTACCTACGGCAGGTCGGGGTTCGCTCCTTCGCGACGTTCTGGTATTTCCTCCGTCCGGATCTGCCCTTCAATCACTTCACCGGCCCGGCACTGCCGCTCCTCGTCGTGATTGCGATCCCTCTCACGTCGCTTGCCTCGCTGTATCGTCAGGCGAAGGGGGGGAACCTCGGTGACGAGGCGCGCAGGGTCATCGCCATGTTCGCGCCCGCCGTGCCGCTCCTGCTCCCGTTCTACCTACGTTTCATCCTCACCGTGTTTCAGGCGCAGGGGCGGTACTTCTTGCCCGCGCTATTACCAGTGGCGGTTGTTACTGGGTTGGCATGGGCGAGGCGTCCACCCGGACCCGAGGGCGGAGCAATGCCGGTACGCTGGCTATCTGTTCTGGCGGTGCCATTTGTGTTGCTCCTTCTCGCGATTTATCAGTTGCTCGGCGGCGGATTCGTCCTTTGACGTTTCTGCCTTAAGCCCGGCCTGGCTTACCAGTAGTGCCAATCGCCGGTCATCAGAACATAGATGCCGAGGGATAGGTTGGTGACGCCGTGCGCGACGACACAGGAGAGAAGGCTTTTCGTGTGCCGAAGTAACCCCGCCATGAGGAGCGCGAACACGACCGCCGCCAGATACTCCGGGTGCGCGACGCCGAAGAGGGTGCAGACCACCGCCAGCGCGGGGAGCGAGAACGCCCCGATCGGTAGGCTATTCCATCGGTCCTGATCTGTCACGAAGCGGAGCAGGAACGAACGCCAGAATACCTCTTCCATCACTGGTACCATCACCGCAAGCCCGAAGAAGCGGGCCGCGAGGAACGCCCAACGCGCCGGGGCGTCGGGGATCTCCAGGAACGGGTTGTACGCGGCACGAGTGCCCAGGAAGGACAGGTGCGGCGTCACGGCGTCCACCGCGAGCCAGAGCGGCAGACCGGCCAGCCCCGCCAGTATGCCGAAGAAGATAGCCCCGCCGCCGCCGCGCAACTCGTTTTTCCAGGTGCGGCAACCGACCACCAGCATCGCAGTGACCAGCACCGCCTTCGCCGTATAGGCGAGAGGGTACCAGTGCTTGGGCAGATGGCCTTCCACAAACGTCGCGACCAGAAACAACGTCATCGGTAGGACGTAGGGGCCCCAGGGCATTCGCCTAGGGGGGGCCAGGGAGGCGGATAGCATCGGGTGCCTCGGCTACCCGCCCTTGTATGAGACCAGTTCTTTTTCCACGGAGGCGTTGCCGACCCGGAAAGTTTGGCGGACGATGCCGACACCGGGGGCGAACCAACGCGAGGCGGGGAACGTGACCGCGTGTCCTTCGATGATCGTGGTCAGCGACGTATCCACGCGGTACGCCTTGAACTTACCGGCGGGCGTGTCCACCTCGCGCGGGGCGTACACGCGGCTGTAAGCCTGCGCGGGGGCCTTCGCCCCTTTGAAAGTAATCTCGCCCTCCCACTTATACTCCGCTCCTTCAGCGGAGTCATTGCGCAGGAGCACCATCGGCGGGGACATCACCATTTTGTCGGCACCGCCCGCCGCGGCCAGCGACAGCGCGTCGGGCTTGACTAAAAACATCTCGCTCCGGTACGGCTTGTTGTTCTGGTACATGGTCAGAGTGGTGGCGTCCTTCAACTTCCCGACCGTGTGCGGGACATCTACCCGCACGGTCTCCTGCGTGTTCGTGCCCATGGCATGAACCGCGACCTGCCAGACCCGATCCTTGCCGGTTGGGAAAAGGAGCGAGACCCGATCCTCGACCACTTTTTTCTTGTCCCCGTCCGGATCGGGAGTACGCAGGTACTTCATGTCCGCGCCGCCGTCGCGTCCGTCCGATCCGCAACCCGATAACAGCGCGGCGAGCGGGATTAGCAGGAGCAACATTCGTGGAAAGGTTTGTCGGAGTTTCATTGTTTCTTCGCCCCGTCTTTCAGTAACATCTCATAAGTGGCGTGGCACACTTCGTTGAGGTTGCGTTGCGCCTGGATCCCGTCCGGGTCGTCGGGCGGGACTATCGCGTAGATGCGCAGGATTACGTTCTGCTCGCCCTGTACCACGGAACTGTAGCCGGTCTGCAGGCGCGCGGACATGTCCTGGAAGTTGCCCATGCGCGCCTCGGTCGCCGTGTGCCCCGCGCGAGTCTGTGTCCAATAGTACATCATGATCCGCAGGTCGCCGTTGCCTATCGAGCGCTTGAAGATCATCGCCCGGACGCGCCAGTTTCCGACGCCCATCGGAAGCGTTTTCTTGGCGGTCAGCGCGAAGCCGTTTCCGACCACGCACACGGTCGGGTCATGATAGTTCTCGAACGGCCCCGCGCACACCGCAGACGAATACACCATTTCTCCGAACGGGTTCTGATACTCGTGTCCGCGGGCCATCGGGAAGCCGAGCAGTGCCAGCGTGTCTTTGGGGACTGGGGTATCAATAGCCTTCCAGTCGCCCACCGCGTCTGGGAGCGGGGGGAGCCAGGAACCGGCGTGGCGGAAGCGGTAGGTCGCGAAGGTTCCCGCGAAGGCGACGGCGGCGAGCGGGATCGCGACACGTGCCGCCAGTTGGAACCGACGACGGTTAACGAACAATCCGATGACCGCGAGTGCCAGGGCGAGCGCGGAGACGACGAAACTCAGCAGAATGACGGGGGTGATGACTTCGGTATCGAGCATGAGGGTATCTCTTTCGTGGCTACCAGCGGTCACGCCGCTTGCGCTTGAACGGCTTGACGATTGCGGCGAAGAACTTATCCATGGCGGCCTCGGTGTGCTTCCCCGCGCCGCGTCTCGCCCGCCCGATGCTACCGCCCATGCCCGCCGCGACGCCCGAGGCGGCCCGGTCCGTAAGCTTCTGGGCACTCTGCGATATTCTCCCCAGCGCGTGGGAGCGTTCCAGGAGGGCGGAGGACCACGCCCCGAGCCGTGCGCTCACGCCGACGGTGATGCCGACCGCCGCTGCCGCGACGAGGAGCGGGTGGATGTGTACCAGCATATCCGTGAGCGGTGTCACCGGTAGCAGTAGCGCGATCAAGGGTACCAGGACTGTGAGTACAGCGGCGATCAGGCCGCCGAACGCCATGCTCACCACGGCCTCCCCGAAGCGCCTCCGACGCCATACCGCGAAGAAAAGCAATACAAACCCGGTGATGAAGATCGCGGACAACTGTGTGTTTTCCGCCTGATACACACGACCGCTAACCATCAGGGTGAAGATATCGTCGCTCTGTCCACGCGGGGGGATGCGCTTTAGCTTCAGCAGAATGGTGTAAAGGATGTTCCAGGCTGATCTGCTACACAGTTTCGATGCCACATCAATCGGCTTCACCGGGGGAGGGATGAGAAGCAGTCCGAACAGCAGGGCGCGCCGTGCTTGCATGAGTACGATTGGCCCGTAGCCCAGATAAACGACCCCCGCCGCCGCGATCAGCAGACCCGCTGCCGCCACCGTCAGCACGTGAATTAAGTGCGAGACCAAAATCAAGGCGCAACCGACCCAGAGCAAAACCGGTGAGCCGATTCGCTTGTTGCGCGGCGTCCGTTGCCACGCGTCCATCAGCCGCTCGCGATCCTGCCAGATTAACACGGCACACAAGAGCGGCACGAACGGCTCGAAGACCAGAGGCGAAGTGGACTGTACCCACCAGTGGTCCTCGCCCATAAACCAGAACGCCGGGATGAACCCCGCCGCGACCCAGGCGAAGACGATCACGAGCCATTCGGGGCTGCGCCGAAATACGGCAATAATTCCCCCCCCGATGGAGGCAAGCCCCGATAGCGGGCGTTTCCCCGGTTGCGCGTCGGGGGCGGCAACGTCGGGGGCGCGGGGGATGTCAGGGGCGGTGTTTAGGGGCGTCATGGCGTGAGCGACTTTGTGAGGCGATAAAGGTTAGAACCGGGTGATGACTTCGAGCGCGACCTTGCCTTGGTCGGCGAGTCGGCGTTGGGCGATGCCTTTGCCGGGGACGAGCCAGTAGACACCCGGATAATCAATCCGCTGAGTACCATTCATAAGGGATATAATGCAGTCGAGTCGGTAGGCGAGCAACGAATCGAACGGGGTCTTCACCGTGTCCACCGCGCTCATCCGGTGGTAGGCGGTCGCCGGATAGTCCTGGTTTTTCAGACGCGCGGTTCCACGCCACTGCATCGCCTCGCCCTCCTTGACGGGGGCGTTCAGGAACGGGACGGAGGGCGTGAAGACCAGCAACTTGTCGGGCGATTCGCCCAGTGCCAACATTTTCATGTTGCCCTTCGGGTCTATCTGGAACACCTCGACGCGGAACAACTTCCCCGCGCGGTAGGACTGCACCATCTCCCCGGCCCGCCCGTCTGCCGAACGGTACGGGCCGGTGACCCGGATCTCGCTCGGCGTATTGGGCTGATCCGGGCGGAGGGTCAGCGTCTGCCATGCCCTCCCCGGTGTCAGTGGCCAGAGTGGGCCCGAACCGGTCGGCCGCGGCGTCGCATGTGACGGGGTTTCGGATATGAGGTCGATCTCCTGACCGCGTCCCTTCAAACCACTTGAGCAACCGACGGGGAGCAATGCCAGGGGTACGACTACCATCGGCACTAGACGATTCATGTTAAGACGCATCGTCGCTCCGGTCTCGGCCCACGGCCGCCACGCCATTCGCGTGCGCACGCCACATCTCGCCGTCGCGCTTGATGCCTTCGTACAAACCGCGTGAAACATCGTACAGGTTCCGCCGCGCCTGCGCGCTGTTCGCATCCCCGGCGGCTACGCGCGTGTAAGCACGGATTATGACACACTGCCTGTTGTTAATCACGGTGCTCCACCCGACCTTCATCCGCTGATTGAGGTCGGCATAGGCGTGCATATCGCCGATGCCGGAGGTGCTCCCGTCCTCATACTGCACCCAGAACAGCATCAACACGCGCACGCCGCTGTCCTCATGCTTGAGCACCAGAGCGCGCGCTGTGTTGCCCTTGCCGAATACCTCCGGGAATATCTGCGCGGTGACCGTGAACCCGTAGCCGCTCATGCACATCGCTGGTTCGTGATACGCGTCGAACGAGGCACCGGCGATCACGTGCGCGTCAACCGGCTCGTCGAACGGGTTTTTGTACTGTCTACCGAGCGTTTTCGGTGCGCCTAAAAGTTTCACCGTGGTCGATTCCAGGGGTACATCTACGGCTGTCCACGGGCCGATCTCGTTAGGCACGACGGGGAGCCACTGTCCCCGTTGTTGCATACGGGTTCCCGTGAAGATGCCGAGGATCGCCATCAGCACGATCACGGCACCGAGATGAATGAACGGCTTCATTTGGTAAGGGGTCATGTGTTTACTCTTCGTCCGGTGGTAAATCGTCTTCGACGTATTGCGTGCGCGGCCCGATACGTCGCGCTAGCAGAAAGGTCAGGTAAAACGCCAGAGCAGTGAAAACCCAGGAGTTCGCGTCGTGCAGGTTGCTCGCGAGTCCGGGATTCTGAACGCCGATCAGCCCCATGATGACGATGCGGATCGTGTTCATGAATAGCGCGATGCCCGCCGAACAACCGAGCAGAATCAGCGCGAGCGGCCATCGGATCTTGCGCAACAGCGCGAGGAACAGGGTCAACACCAACACCGGAAGCAATATGCCGACGCCGCTACAAGGCCCGCTTACCTGCGCCGTGTACTGACCGACGGTGATGAAGTTGCCCAGCGTGTGCGTCTGCGGATAGATTACCTTCAGGAGGGCACCCGCCGCGGTCGCGCAACCGAGTTGTAGGCGGCTGGTCGCCGCGTCTATGATACTACCGGGGATCGGAACCATGGTAGCCGCGAACAAGAAAGGTCGCCACAGCGTCCTCAGCACGGTAAACCCGTAAACGTGGAGGAGGATGCCGATGACGCAAACCCAAAACCCGACCACCGCGATCATGCCGATCGTGGTTATGTACGAGACGAAGAGGATCGCGCAACCTATGTAGGCGATGAAAGGCGTCCCGCGTCGCGAACTGTGTCCTTCCGGGTAGATGCTTGCGAGGCCGTGATAAGTGGAAGCGGTCGCGTCGCGCTCCGCCCAAATTAGGTAACCCACGCCGAGCGGGACGAACGGCTGAAACCCGAGCGCGTCGCTAGACATGCTCCACTGTTGCGCCAGCCACTGTATTGGCCCGAAAAGACTAATCAAGAGGGGCACGATCAGCAGGAGCCAGTGCCTCTCGTCGTGAAAAAATTGCTTAAACTCGGTCACGCCCCAGTGTCGCCCGCGACCACCGTGGGTGAGATCTGGCGGGGATTCGTCAATTTGAGCGTTCAGTGCCACGGTATACATTCTAACACGAAAAGTTCGGGATGGCTAAATTATCGCTCAAACGCTCTGCCGTGCGATGTACCCCGCGCCGCGCACGCGGGGGGCGAGGGTATAGCGGAATGCCATAGTATTAAACAGTCCCCCCACGTCGCGCACGCGGGGGGCCGAGATTGTGCCCGCCACGCGAGGGCGCGGGAATGGCGGAAGCGGCATGAAAACGCCCCGGCTAGAGGTCGGGCCGGGGTAGTTCTGTCACCGCGTCCGCCTTAGTTGCCGGATTTAATTCCCGCGATCGCGTCCTGCGCCGATTTGCGTAGCGGGTCGGTCGGCGTCGTGGTCGCCAGGAACTTGGTCAGGGCGTCGAGCGCGATGGGGTTATATGTCTTCGCGTCGCCTTTGCCGAGGGTGCCGGCGTTCTTATAAGCGGCGAAGCCCTTGCAGTAGTAGGCCAGTGCTACCTTCGGGTTCGCCGCGATCGCCTTGTCGCTGTCCGCGATCGCCGCGTCCCAAGCGGCACCCGCCTTGTCCGGGTCCGCGTCACCGACGTTGTCGCCGATCTTGTTGTTGATCAGGCCGCGCTCGGTCAGTGCCGCCGCGTTGCCTGGCTTCACCGCGAGCGCGGCGTTCGCGTCCGCCATCGCCTTGTCAACGTCCTTCGTCAGCCGGTACGCGGTCGCCCGGTTGACCAACACTCCGGCATCCTTGTTGTTCTTTAGGAACTCGGTGTATGTCTTGATCGCGTTCGGATAGTCCGGCTTGAAGAAGTAAACCCCGCCCAATTCCTTGGTGGACTGCGCGAGTTGTACCGGGTCTTTCTCCACCGCCTGATGGCGTAGATACAGGGCTATCGCCGCGTCGGTCTTGCCTAGGGCACGCTTGATTTGGGCGTGGGAAAGCAAAATAAGAGGCTCCACCTTGTTGCCTGCCTTCGCTTCGTAGGCGGTCAGGTCGGCGTCGGCTTTCGCGAAAGACGCCTGATCCCCTTTGCCGATATACAAGTCCGCGCGCGCGGCGACCAGTTCCGCCTTATCCGGGTTAAGCGCGATCGCCTTGGTGTAGGATGCGATCGCGCCGTCTATATCGCTTGCCACGAATTGCGTCTGCGCGAGCGTGATGTAGACGTCCTTATCGTTCGGGGTGAGTGCGGTGACCTTCGTAAAGTCGGCTACGGCCTTCGCGTAGTCTTTGTTTGACGCGTACGCGGCACCCCGGTTGTAATAAATGTCGGCGGCGGCTTTCGCGTCCGTCGGCGGCGGTGTCAGCATCTTGGTCAGTTCGATGATCAGGTTTGCGGGGTCGCTATACAGGGTCACAAGGTCGCGGTAAAACTGCGCGTTCGCCGTGTCTTTCGGCTTGAGCGCGATGTATTTTTTCATCGCGGCGATTGCCTTGACACCCAGGCTCTTGTCCTTCTTCGACTTGGCAAGCTCGCTATAGGCGGAACCCTGCTTCAGGTACGCGTCAGCTACTTCATCGGACTTAGGGTCGCCCGTGCTGATCACCGCGTCCGCGTCGGGGATGGCCTTCTCGTATTCCTTGAGCGAGTAGTAGGCGACGAGCCGCCCATAATACGACGCGGTGTCTTTGCCGTTCGCCTTGACAGCCGCCGTGTAAGCGGGTGCCGCCTTTTCGTAATCCTTCGTGTTGAGATAAGCGGTGCCGAGGTTGTACGCCGCGTCCCCGGCGTTCGGCCCGCCGCCGAACGCCGTAGTGTAGGTCTGGAAGTCCTTGATGGCGTTCTGATAGTCTTTGAGGGTCATGTATGCCATGCCGCGTTGGAACGTCGCGTCGCCGTTCTTTTTGTCGGCGGCGATGATCTTGCCGTACGAGTCTATCGAGCCTTTCACGTCGCCGGTCTGTGCCTGCGCGACGGCCAGCAACTTGACGCCGCCGAGGTTGGCTACCGGGTCTCTCTCCAGCGTCAGATACCTCGTCAGGTCGCTTTTCGCGGCGGCGTACCCTTCGGGCGTTTTCAGGGATACGTTGGCGAGGCCGCGCAGATAGTAGCCGTACGACTCGCCCGGTGACAACGCGATGTACTGCGTCAAATCCTTGATAGCGGGGGCATACTTCGCATCCTTGACATAAAGCCTGCCGCGTTGTGCGTAACCATATGGGTTCTTCGGCGCGCCCGCGATGCCCTTGCTGTAGCTGGTGATCGCGTTCGCGGCGTCGTTCTGAGCCGCGTAGGCGTCGCCGATCAGCAGGAACGCTATCGCGCCACTCTCCCCCCCCTTGGCACCGACCTTGTTGTACGATCCGATCGCGCTCGCGTAGTCTTTTTTAACCAGATACAGATCGCCGCGCAGTTTCTCGTCCACCTTGTCGGCATCTAGCGACTGCACTTTGGCCAAATCCGCGAGACCTTCGCCCGCCTTGCCGAGTTCTTTATAGGCGTAGGCGCGGTTGAGATAGCCCTCGATCAGGGCGGGGCGGAGCGTGATGAACTGCCCGAAATCGCCCGCCGCCTTGTCGTACTGTTTGGCCTTGAAGTAGGCGATACCGCGCCCGAGGTACAACTTGTTCTTCTTCGGCGTCGCCTGGATCATTGAAGAATAAAGGCTGATCGCTTTCGCGGGGTCACCCGCCGCGACCGCCGCTTCGGCGTCGGCTTCGGTCCCGGCCTGTCCGACGAGAAGGCCGGATGGAATGACGGTGGTACCGGGTAACAGCGGGTGTGCCCATGCGCCGCCGGACGTCCCGGCGAAGATGATCGCGGCACCGAAGGCAGTCAGTAACGTGGTTAGCGGGGCGTTACCCGCGCGAGAAATACGGTTCAACGGCAACATGAAATGTCTTATCTCCTGCGCTGACGGGGGGATCCCCGACGGAGCGCGTATCAAGCTAGGTTGTGCGGCGATTGCCGGTATATTATAGGCGAACAAACCGGCATTTTTCCACCGATGTGGTGTGATATTGGCCACCCCGGAAAGTGGCTCTGCCCACATTAATCAAGCAACGACTCAGAAACCTGTTCCGTGACGCGCGGGCGCATCATCCGCGCGTCACGGCAAGGCGACCATCTATCCGCCGATCACTTTAGTTAATTTCGCGGCGACTGCTTTCGCGTTCGGTGTCTGCGGGTTGTCCGGCGCGAGTTGGACGAACTTGACTAGGAGCGCGAGCGCGTCCTGTCGCTGTGCCTTCTGCGCGGCGGGTGTCAGGTTATCAATGTCCGCGTCCTCCGCGAGCGCGAGCCCCTTAAAGTAGTAGGCACCCGCGTAGGTGTTGTCCGCGCCGCTGGCTCGGTTCGCGTAGTCAATCGCCTTCTTGTAAAGGGGGATGGCCTTGTCCGGATCGCTGGAAGCCAGTTTCCCGGCCTGTGTGTAGTACAGGGAACCCGCGAGGGTTAGTGCTTCGGCGTCCGGAGTAGTAGCGGCTGCCGCCTCGAAGTCTGCGAGTGCCTTCGCCTCATCGCCACTATCCAGGTAAGATTGGCCGCGCACCTTCAATACCTTCACGTCGCGGGGCACCGCCGTCAGATACTTCGAGTAATCCGTGATGGCTCCGGCGTAGTTCTTGTCCCCGCGAAGGAGGTCGCCGCGCTGTACTAGAGCCTCGGCATACTTAGGGTGGCCGGGTTGCGCGTCGGCGAAGTAGGCGTCGAAGTCCTGCTTCGCGACCGCCTTGTTCCCGGAGGCGAGGTCGAGGTTCGCGACCAGATACCGGACATCCGCGCGGCGGGCGTCGCCCGCGGGTAGTTGCGCCAGTGCCTTCTTGTAGTCGGCGGACGCTTCCTGATACTGCTTTTTGACGCCGTACAGGTCGCCGCGAGCCAACAGGTAAACTGCGTTGGTGGGTTCCAAAGCGATCAAACCGGTGTTCGCGACGATCGCCCCGTCCACGTTCGCCGGATCACTGAACCCTTTCTGGGTGTAGTCGAAAGCTAGGTTCTGGAACGCCTTCGCATTGCGTGTGTCCAGCATCGTCACTTTCTTGTAGTCCGCTATCGCCTCGTCGTACCGCTTGAGCGAGTCATAGACTGAAGCGCGTAGCAGGTACGTCGGCGCGTCGTTCGGGCTGGTCTTAAGGCGGTCATTGAGCGCGGTCAGTTTTTTCGGCGCGTCGCCCGAAAGTTGTGCGTTGAACAGGGCGTCGGCGACGGTTTTATCCTGAGGGTTCGCCTGCAAGTACGCTGTGAAGTCCGTGATCGCTTCGTCTATCCGCTTCGGCGTCACCTGCATGTAGGAGTAGGCGCGGTTGCGGCGCGCATTCAGTTTCGAGGCGTCGTCCACACCGGCACCGTTCACGACCACATCGTAATCCTGAATCGCCTGGGGGTACTGTCCCAGTTTCGCGTAGGCGTCGCCGCGCCCGATGTAAGCGCGGGTGTTCTTCTGGTCCGCGCTAATCGCCGCCGTGAAGTCGGGGACCGCCTTGTCGTAGGCGGGCGGCGTCTGGTTCAGATACACGGTGGCTCGGTTGAAGTATGCGTCGGCGATTCCGGGATCGCCCGCCGGGAGCACCGCGAGCAGTCTGGTGAAGTCCCCTGCCGCCTCCGCGTACTTGCCGACGGACGGGTTCGCGTTCGCAAGCCCCCGACCGCGCAACGCGAGGGTGTTGTTGGGGTTTTTGAGCAGGGCACCCGAAAACTCGGAGGCGGACCGCTCAAGGGCAACCGCCTCCGCGCCCGCGGAACTGCTACCGGTGCCCGCCCCGTCAACCGCCTGTAACCGGCGCGCCTCGCCCAGCGCGGCGAGCGCGGTGTCGTCCGCCCCCCCGGTGAGGCTGACTGCCTTCTCCAGCGTCTGAACCGCCTGACTCCACTGCCGCTTCAGGAGTGACACGTTACCCAGCCCGATGAACCCGACCGGCGACTGCGGTGCTAGCTCCGTGTACCGGCGGAAGTCGGCCTCTGCCTTCGCCAGTTCCGGCGCGCTCGCGTCGCCGTCTTTGCGGGCGACGTCAAGGTAAGCCGAGCCGCGCTTGTCCAGCGCGTACGGCAGGTTGTCGTACTCCTTGTCACCCCGGAACTCCCAGGCGACGGCGGGGTCTGGGTAGGACGAGATGTAGTTGCCGTACGCGGCCACCGACTTCTGGGGGTCGCTCACCTTCGTGTACGCGTCGCCGAGATCCAGATAAGCGCCGATCGCGGAAAGGTTGATGCGCCCCTGCCGGTCCTTGTTGTTGGCGACGTATTTCTCGAAGTCGGGGATGGCTTTGGGATACGCCTCGCGGGCGTAGTAGATCTTCCCGCGCAGACGGTAGTCCATCAGATCGGGGCGCTTCTTCTCGACCATGTTCAAGTCATTCAGGGCCGGATCGAATTCTTTCTTCTGGATGTAGGCTTGCGCCCGGATCAAGTACGCCTGCATGATGTCGGGGCGCAGTCCGATGTGTCGGCTCGACTGTGTGATAGAGTCGTCGTACTTTTTCAGTTGATAGTAGCAGATTGCCTTGTTATATAACGCGTCGTAGAAGTTCTTCCGCCGCTTCAGGGCTTCGTCGTACAGTTTGATCGCGCGGCGGTAGTTGCTCCCATCGGCGGTCCGGTACCGGCCCGACTGCTGAGTCAACGCCTGCAAATACAGATAATCCGGGTCAACATTCGCGCTGTCATCAGCGGCGATCAGGGCGGGCGCGGCGGAAACGCGCAGAACTCCGGGTAAAAGGGGGACGGCGGCGAATACGGCTCCGGTCGGCAGGATGCCGAGCGTGATCAGCGCGGAACAGAAACCAGCCAGCGGTAGGCGGGTCACGGGCGTAGATGAGTGTTTCATTAGTTGGGGGAAACTCCTTGTTCCTCGTAAGGCGACACGGCGGGCGACGACCGATAAGTGATGATAGCACGGCGGAGCGTTCCCTTGCAACGAGGCGGGCTATTAGCCGCGCGAAACGCGTCACGTCGGACGCTGTAAGGAGCGCGGGTTTTCCCCCGCGCGTAGCGAGAGCATCGCTCCCTCCCGCCCCATCTCAAGGCACTCAAACAGGTTACGGACACACTGCCCGATCCGGTCGTCACCGATCCGATGTCGCTCTAACTCTTCGGCCAGTCGGCGGCCGAGTGCCGCCGCGTCTTGTCGTAGTGCTTCAGACTCCGCCACGGTAGCCGATGCTTCATCCCGTTGGCGGCACGGGAATAACAGTTCGTTTAGTTCCGCCGCCAGTTCCCATGCCTCTTCATAACCGGGCGTGATTGAGTCTTCTGCCCGGTTCTGTATCACCCGGCATAGACGTAGCGCGATCCGTCCGGCGTGCGGCAAATCGAGCGGTAGTTGATTATAGGCGATTTCGGGCGCGTTATTCACCCCACGCTTTACGAAACGGGACAGAGGACGGGTTCCCGCCGCGCGTCCACCACGGTATTCTGGCACCTGATCCGTATGGCACGGGACCGGTGAGCAGACTATCATAGCGTCGTGATGAATGCCAATAAGTTCGTGGACGCGCCGCTCCCAGTCCTGGCCGGGACTGGGAATCAGGATCCCGCCTTCCATGCGTCAACCGGGAACGAGTGGCACACGCCGATCAGCGTGGTTCCGGTTCACGCCGGAGCCATGGTGTACTCAAAACTCGGCTCGAAGTTGAGCGCGACCCGCTCGCCGTTCCGCGTCGGCGAGATGCGCCTCGACGAGAGTGGAATGCACTTCAGCGGCCTCCAGCATGTGCCGGTACCCTGGCTCACATTCCTTGGTGCCGCCGGGCGAGTGCTCGGAGTCGTCGGCTATGTGGGCATCCAACACTACCGACCTGCGACCGGCTATACATGGCTGGTATCCATTGGGTTTATCTCATTGTGTTCGGTGGCATCCGCGGCACTCGGAGTTCTTAACGAGCGGAACCGCAAGCCGCTCGCCTTTACCGTGCCCTGGCCTGACCTTCGCGAACTGCAACTGGATAAATCGTTGCGCTTTCTGAACATCGCGTACCATATCCCACTGACCGACTCGCTTAATCCGAAGCCCAAAAAGTGGTACCGCCTATCGGTATTCAAGGGTCACCACCTGACGTTGTTCAAAATGCAACCCTCCGCTGTTTCCGCCGTCGCCGACGCGATAGGCCATTACGCCCCGGCGGTGTACCGGAACCGGTTCAAGTCGCGCGAGATACTCATAAAGCGGCAACGCGTCATCGCGGTCGTAGCGGTTTTATTTCTTGTCGCCGTGGCCGTCTCCCTCTACGCCGTCTCCCACGGGATCATCTGATAGGGCGCGGCGTATGTCCACGCCGTCGCCGTTTTTGGGTAAAGACGGGGCATGAGCACGACAACTTCGAGTTTTACTCCTGGTGACGAGACATCTGCCCCCGTTACGATTCCCGACGGTGCGCCGCAACGCCTCGGGTTCGCCGTGAAGGTGCTAGGGAACGGGGGCATGAAGGCGAGCGACGCGCGCCGCTGGCAGTCGGATCCGCATCTGTCCGTCACAATTGGCTACCTGCATGAGATCTTCGCGTACCTCGCCAAAAACGAGATCAACATGTATCGCATGTCGTCCGACCTCGCGCCGTACTCCACGCATCCCGACATGCCGCAGTTCTGGGGGCAGATCGCCGGGTGCGAGAAGGAGTTGGCTGCCCTCGGTAAAGTCGCCCGCGACCACGGGATACGGCTTTCGATGCATCCGTCGCAGTACATCATCCTGAACAGCCCTGATCCGGTTCTCGTGGGGAAGAGCATCAAGGACCTGTCCGCCGCCGCCGAAACCCTAGACGCGATGGAAATGGGCCCGGAAGCGGTGCTAATCATCCATGTCGGCGGCACGTACGGCGATCCTAAAAGCGGGTGCGAACGCTGGGTCGAGACGTATCTGACTTTGCCTGAACCCGTTCGACGCCGACTGGTTCTCGAAAACGACGACATCCGCTATTCCGCCGCCGACGTGCTCTCGATCCACGACGAGACGGGTGTCCCGCTCGTGTTCGACAACCTGCACTTCTGGTGCAACAACCCGGAGCGTCTGGAGGTCACGCCAACCTTCCATAAGTTCCTCCGAACATGGGCGGCGGGGGTACGCCCGAAGATGCACTTCTCGTCGCCGAACACGGCGATGCGCGAGGTGCGCCGCAAGGACAAGGCGACCAACAAACTCGCGACTTTTTATCAGCAACCCATCTGGACGGGGCATGCCGATTTCATTCACCCGTTCGAGTTCGCCGGGTTCGCGCGCGACGCGTTCGGGGACGCGCCGGATACGCCGCGCTTCGACGTTATGATCGAGGCGAAGTCGAAGGACCTCGCCCTGCTCCGTCTGAGGCGCGACTTAGCGCGATACGCCCCAGATGTCGCTGCCCGCTTCGGCCTCGGCGATGTCGCGCCGGAGCCGGATGAGACGGAGTACTACGAGGACGAAAGCGGGAACGAAAACCCGGATGAAGCGGTAGAATAGCGCGGGGGCGTCACGCCATTCAGTGCGCGTCGCGACCCGTGAAAGGTTTGCCATGACCGGGACCAACCCCCTCGCTAACCGACTCCTCTTCATCCTGTCCGTGCTGGGTGCGTTCGTGGCGGGATACCTGTGGTTCCTCCACTCGACGCATGGCGACATACCCTGCGGGGTCTCGCGTGGTTGCGAGATGGTCGCGGCGAGTAAATATGCCAGGTTCCCCGAAGGGGACGGCTTCTGGGTCGCGGGGTGGGGTACCCTCGGCTACATCGGATTCGCCACGCTGTCCTTCCTGCGCACCCTGCGGACATCGTCCACCGGGGATCATGCGCTACTTGCGTTGATCGTGCTCGGCGCGGTCGCAGGCACCCTGTTCTCTCTTCGCCTGACCTACCTGGAGCTGTATGTGATCCATGCTATCTGCAAGTGGTGCGTAATGTCACAGGTGATTATATTCGCCGTCGCCGCGGTTAGCGTGTCCGAGTGGCTCTCGTACGGGCGTACGCACGCTCTGGTGAACAAAAACTATGACAACCTCTGATAAACCCCTCGCCGACCAGCCGACTCTAGCCGACGGCCCCGCCCGGAAGAGCGGCGTGAGCGGCGAAACGCGGTTCATGATAATCGCCCTGCTGATCATCCTGCTGGGCGGCGGCGCGATGTTCGGCCTGAACAAATTGGGCGGCGCGCCCCCGACACCCCCGCCCCCGGTGGTACCCGCAATGGTAACCGCAGCGGAGGTAGACGCGCTGTTCGCCAAGGCACGCCACCGGAAGGGTTCTATCACGCCCACGTTGACCGTCGTTGAGTTCGCCGACTTCCAGTGTCCGTCGTGCCGACGCGCCTACAAAGACTCCATCGTCGGTTGGGACAAAACCCTCCCCGCGTTCCGCGTCGGCTTCGTGCATTTGCCGTTACCGATGCACGAGCGAGCGGTTCCCGCCGCCATCGCCTCCGAGGCCGCCGCGAAGCAGGGCAAGTTCTGGGAGATGTACGCACAACTCTTTGACAAGAAAAACGAGGATTTGACTGAGAAGCAACTCGTCGCCGCCGCGAGCGCGGCGGGACTGGATGCAGCCCGGTTCGCGGTGGATCGCAAGAACGAAAAGTCGCTCCGCAAACTCGTGGACGGTGACCTCGGCGTCGCCACCGATCAGAAAGTGGATGCCACCCCGACCTTCTACATCCACGACAAAGCCGGAAACGTCGCGGTGCTCGCCGGGGCCGGTAATCTGGACCGGCTTATGCCCGACCTTAAGGACGGCGTGATCGGCAATGACCCGATCGTCGCTCCTTCGTCAGGTTCAGGGGGTGCCCCTATCACGCTCTATATCAACGGTAAGCGGGAGATGCATTAATGACGTTTGCCCCGGCATCGGACACGAACGCCGACGCTACGGTCGGGGCAGGGGCGACCGCGCCGTCGTCGGCTTTAACTGATCAGATCGGATACCCCTGGACACTAGTTCTGATACGTCATGCGCAAACGGCGTGGAATGCGGAGGGGAGAATACAGGGGCAACGCGACGTGCCGCTCTCTCCCACCGGGCGTGAGCAGGCATCACTACTCGGGAGCCGCCTTCGGGCGGCGTGTCGGCCGATTAACCCGCGCCCATTAATACCACGCTTGGCGGGTAATCCTCTCGAAGTCGCGGCGCAGTTCACCTCCGATCTTTCTCGCGCGACCGAAACGGCGAGGATCGCGCAAATTCAAGTTCCCGCTTTGGAGTCGCTCCCACTGATCACGACGCCGCTCTTGCGCGAGCGGCACTTCGGTGAGTGGGAGGGGATGGAACCAGGCGAGTTGCGCGCGAGACGGCGCGACTCCATAAACGAGCCGCCCGGCGGCGAGACGGAAGCCGAAGTGTTCGAGCGAATGGGCGGTGCACTACGGGTGATGATGAACTACCTCGAGAGTATGCCGACTGCGGCAGGGGGTGTCACGCTCGTTTACGGGCATGGCGGCTCACTCCGCGCGCTACTTTGCCTGGTACTGGGTCTGGGCGCGGCGGGGATGCGTTGTTTTCGCTTGGAGAACACGAGTCTATCCGTGGTCGAGTTCGCCGGGATTGGATCAACCAAACAAAACGGGCGGGTCGCCTGTGTAAATGACACCGCCCATCTTTGTGTTGGTGACACCACTGAGTCTAGTCCTCAATGACTAGCATCCTGTCCACGCCGGTCAACCGCAAGACACGTCGCGGGTTGCCACTTGCAATGACCTGTAACGGATGGCTCAGAGAGCGGGCGACGCGCACCACCATCAGCAGAGCCGCGAGACCTGCCGAATCAAGGAAGGGTACACCGGAAAGATCAAGTACCGGGCTGGCATGTGCTCGGACATGATCCTCCACGACCTGACGGAACGCCGCGGCCGCATAGAGATCAACGTCGCCGCGCACGATAAGCATCTCCCCCCGCGCTTCGGTGGTCAATGCCAAATCGTCGTCAATGTTCGAACACCTATTTTCCGTGATTTCGCTTGTTCGTCCGAGTATCATCTGTCTGCCCTTGCCCGCGTCATGTGATAAGTCCGACGTCTTCACCATGGTTCTACCCGAATAACATCCGCCCGTAACTAGAAATGGGGGATTGGGTGTAGTTTTTCGCACCGGCAGAGGAACAATGCGGCTTACTCAGGTACGGGACGCCCCATGGAAGCGTAGATGTCCTCAATCTTCTTCTTGTTCGTCTTCGCCTTGTCGTTGTTCGGGTCGTTCTGGAGCGCGACCCGGAAGTCTTTGAGTGCCATCCGGTACCGAACCCGTTGCCCCGCCTTGTCGTCGTACATGCGCGAGAAGCCCCGGCCCGCGTAGGCGGCGGCGAGCCGTTTCTTATCGCCCTTCGCGGTCGCGTCCTGGATGGCTTTATCAAGCTCGGGAGTCGGCGTCATGGGAGCCATCGGATCGCCCCCGGACATTGGCCCGCCCGCTATCGGTCCACCCGTCATCCCAGCGGGAGGCGCGCCAGGCACCGCCGCGTTCGATTCACCGGCCATAGGTGGTTGACTGGTCGCGGGCGGACCCGGCGGCGCGACCCTGCCACCGACTGTAGGGACGGTCCGTGCGGGAGGCGGGGGGGCGGCTTGCCCATATGGGGCGTCACCGGGCTTCGGTTCCTCTTTAGGACAGCCGACGAGAGTCAGCCCAGTCGCCGCGATACCAGCGAGGAGAAGGAGATAGCGGAAGGGATATATTTTCATAGTTTGCGCGTGCGCGACGGATTGTGAGTTCGCGCTCCAGTATTGTACCCGACGCGTCGGCCTAATTTACGGCGAATGATAGGCGAAATTGTTGCGAGGACGCGACCGGCACGCCGTTCTTGAGTGCCGGGTTCCACCGCCAACGCCTTAGCGACTCTAGTACCAGCGCGTCAACCGCCACCATCCCGCTGGACGCGCCGAGCGCGACAGTGAACGAGCCGTCCCGCGCGATTTCGACCCTCACCAGCACGGAGGAGCGGTAGCCGCTTTCGCGGAGTGCGTCGGGGATGAAGGGCGACTCCTGATGAGACACGCTGGCGTCGCGCGTGAGACCCGACGCGCCGGTGGGCGGTTTGGCGTCCTCGGCGAGCGAGGGTGTTACGGGGTCTAGATTCGCGGTCCCCGTATCGTCCGCGCCCCCGGTCGGGAGAGGGGGCGTCGCGGTACCGGTTCCCGTGTTGGTAATTGAGTCCGCCGCCTCTGGTGACGAGCTATCGCTCGCGGGCGCGTCCGGGCGCATCGGCGACTCGTCGGCATAAGCGGGGGGGACACCGCGCGTCGGCGGGGAAGACGGTGACGGAGTTAGTCCGCGCGGAATCGTCTTCAACGGCTTCGCGTTCAACGGCTTCGCGGCGTGGCGTCGGGTCGGTACCCTCGCGATCATTGTTCTGGAGGACGGAGCAGGGGCGACTTGCTGTGGCGAGGTCGCGCCCGGCGTCGGGGTGGCTTTCGGCGGGTTCGTCGCAGGGGAATTGTCAACGTATTCGAGCGTGATAAATCCTGTCTCTAAGCCGTAGGAGCGAGGCGGTTGTTCGCGCGTCAGTAGCCCGGCACCGATCAGCAACAATGTATTTACGGCGATGGCGGATATCAAACCGAATGTTATCCGCCTCGCCTCGCCCCGATCATCCATCGCGACCGATATCCCGCCTAATGGGGTCGTGACGCGGCTATCACGACGGACATGTTGAAGCGAGAAAACGAAGGCGTGGGGCGGTGAGCGGGCGGGATCAGGTCGTTCTCCCAATTCGCGGGAATATCTCGCGAGTTCCGGTATGAGGCGGGTAGTGAAGGGGTCGCCATCGTCTGCCATGCCGCGCCGACGGAGGCGTTCGGCGCGAGCGACGCCGATATCACGTTCGGATCGGGGCGTGCCAGATCACCCACGGTTGGCATCAGGGGGATGTGAGTGAGCGTCCCTGTCGGGCCTACATAAACGGCGAACGCCCCCGCGTTCGGCGTATCCCCGAACGGCGATTCATCGGCGGGACGGCTCACGGTTGCTAGGCAAAGCCCGGCTAGTGATAACAGCGCGGTCGCGGCAAGGGACCTAAGGCGTGGCGAGCCGAGACTGCCGATGCCCTCCCACCGCCAGAGCATCGCGTCACCCCACTCGGGCGGCATGATGCGGTCCAGCAGTTTCGGGTTGCTAGCGCGCTCGGCGCGTACTACGAGCATCTGTTCTAGCTCGGCACGGGGCGTGGTATACGAGAGAGACGAGAGGAGCCTTTTCGTCTGCGAAAGACTCTCCTGCTCGGCGCGGCACACGGTACATTGCTCCACATGGGCGCGAACATCAAGCATTTCCATGCCGGTCAACTCGCGATCAATATAGGCGGATAACAGACTGCTTGCTTTACGGCAATTCAAGCCGGGATACCCCTTGTTTCATTAGAGTGCGGTCACCTAGCGTCGTCACGGAGAACCAGGTGCCCGAAAATCGGGACAAGAAAAAGGCGCGCGGTCTGGTAAACCGTCGCGCCCCATTTCGTCTACCGTTTTATCTTACGCCGAAACCGGCGAGTTTGTTTCGTAAGAGTTTGCGACCGCGGTGGAGCCGCGAGCGGACTGTGCCGAGCGAACACTTCATAGTCTCGCTGATCTCTTCGTAAGACATCCCCTCAATGTCGGCGAGGATGACCGTCATACGGAAGTCGGCGGGTAGCGAGGCGAGTGCCTTCTGTATGCGCTCGTCAAGCTCCTCATGCAGTACAACCCGCTCCGGCTCGGCTCGGTTATCGGGAATCTCTAGAAACGCGTTCGACTCGGCGGACGGGTCGTTGCCAACCGGCGCGTCGAGGGACTGAATGCGCACTTTAGGCTTGCGGCGCAGGTCGTCCACGAACAGGTTGCTCATGATCCGATACAGCCAGTTCTCGAACGGTAGGTCGCGGCGATAATTGCCGAAAAAGCGAAAAGCGCGGACGAACGCTTCCTGCGTCAGGTCTTCGGCGTCGGTGTGGTTGCCGGTCAGCCGGTACGCGATGTTGTATGCCTGTTTGTGATAACGGCGTACCAACCCGTCGAACTCGCGTTTCGGCTTCGACAGAACTTCGACAGCCGACGCCCCTAGGTTTTTGATGTCAAGTGCTTTGGTTTCGCTCACTGTGTTTCCTGCGTCGCCCCCCGCTTAAAAAATTTGATACGACTCCCGCCCGGCGTTAGGTTCCCGCTACTCCGCGTGTCAACTGAGTTTGTTATACCCTGTTTGACAACGCCCATCTCATTAACCTTCAATGGATCAGTTCGTGTTTTCCTAATGATTGGTACAACAGTGTCGGAGAAAAGTTCGGCGAGTCCGAAATATTCCCCGGTAGTTCGTAACCGCGTCTCCCCACGTGCGTCTATCTGTATAGACGCGCCGTGACGCGATTGGTTACGCCACGCGGAAATAGTTTTTCCTTGGGGCCGAAACCGCCCAGAAAGAAACCGTCCCATGCCGAACCTTCCTGTCTGTGTTCGCACCCTTATAGCATTGTCGGCTGTTTGCGCGCCTGTCCTCGCGCAGAACGCCGCCCCGCCCGTTCCGACGCCAACCCGAGTCGGGGAAGCGAAGCCCGCGGCGGATAGCGTCTCGCTGTTGGATCTGTTGCGATACGACCCGCAAGCGCAGGGGCCGCTCCTGTACATCGGCTACGGTGCGGACAGTATCACCGCGGACATGCGCCTCCCCGCCGGCACTAAAAATCGCGCTAAAGCCCGCAAGTATCTCGGGGGCAAGACGCCGACGCAGTTCGCCGACCTGACGTCGCGTCGCGTCGTCACGGCGGGCGCGGTCACTGCGTTCGTTCCACGCGTGATTACCGTCTTGAGTAACCCTCCGCTCACCGGCGACCCGTTCGCCGACATGGACGCCGATGAGCGGGCGCAACTACTTATAGCCGGGTTCGACGAGGCGCAGTGGGAGAAGGCAGGGAGTAAAACAGGGATCGGGATGGCGGACTTAACGGACGAGCAACGCGCTTTATTTTTAGGCCCGTCGGAAGGCGAGTCGGCACAACTCGTCACTTCAGTGTATGCGCCTACTAAGCCCGGAGAGACTCGCGATGGAGCGATGATGCTAACCGAAACGAAGGCAATTGAGATTCCTTTCAAATCTTTGCACCTGCGGCTCTCGCGAAGCACTCTGCTCTCCTACCATCCTGTCGGGAATCGGGACGAGACTTACGGGGGTAGTTCCGATGGATACAGCGACGAAATCACAGCGACACGTCCCGATGGAAAGAGAGAGCGTAAGGAACTGCGTAAGGGATCACGATGGAATAATCCCGGCGATGAGACGAAGACGGTATTCGGCGAATTGGTCACACATGAGATCCCAAACCGGCTTAAGATGGGGCAACTTGACTTCGGTCAGCCCGCGATGGGTGCGGCGGTTTCCATCGGTGAAGCGCAACGAACCGTGGGCGATCTGATACTTGCCGTGCGTAACGCCACCGGATTCGTAGTGGTCGCGGATTCGCGCTACGCTTCAGTTCCCATGGCGGCGCGTGTCGCCCCCGGCGGGGCGTCTGTCCGCGCGGGCGACGTTTTGAAAGTTATTTGCCGCTCGGTCGGCGGTGCGTTCCGCCGCCTCGTCGGCGCGGACGGTCAACCGATTTATCTGCTGACTGACGACGTCGAAGGCACGGGAACACGTGTCGCCCGGTTCGATGCCTGGGCGGCGCGACTTAAGAAGCGAAAAGAACTTGCCGTATATAAAGCGGCCAAGCAAAGTGCCACTCTGGATCCATTGCGATTTATCCGCTACCAAGATGGTGATCCACTTACCCCATCGCCCGAGACGCAGAAGGAAATGGATTCCGCCCTGCGAAGTAAAGCCGACGCCCCCGGCCCCACCGTCGCCCTCGCGAACTTACCCCCTGGCCTTCAGGATGCGTTCAAAAAAAGCAGCGAAAGGTTCGGAAGGAAACCAGAGACGATGGACGGTGACAACATAGTGCTGAGTATAGACCTTCGTTGTGAATGGATCCTCCCTGACGGTAGTGCTTTCCCCGAGCGGTTTTCCGGTAAAATAGGGGAGCAATTTCTACGGCAGATTTCGAACAGCGGCAAGTCCTTCGCCATCCCCCCGCCCTCGAAAACATCGCTGGCGAAACTTAACCCTGGGGTACATCGTCGCGTCGTAGTGTTGCCGCTTCCTGGTAGCGACACAGACGACGCGGCGGGCGAGGCACAGTCCGCTCTGTTGCGGCAAAAGGGGTTCAACGAGGTGTGGTACCGGGTGCCGTTCGCGCCCGACCGGATGGGGCGTTTAGCGAGCGCGGTCTCGCGCGGGAAGAAGGCGGGCATGGCGACGGGCGCGGTGGTCGGGTGGCTCCGTAAGCGCGAAGCCAACCCCGATGCGCCCGATGAGACCGACGTCCTCGGACGCACGGGCGAGGCATGGGCGAAAAACTGGGATTTTTCTCTGGACACGAACGGTTTGCCGGAAGATTTAGCCCGTGAGTTCCGGGAGATGCTGGTAGCCGCGCAACTCGGGTGGGTCGTGCCGAGCGGCGACAGCGCGGTCCGGGCGGCGACTGCCATTGCCTCGGTGCCGGGTCTATCCGCCGTTGTACTCGAAGACGTCGCCGCGCCAGGTTATGCCGGCTGGTCGGATAACGATTTCGTCGCGGACAGCACGACGCGGTTCGGATTCTCCCCTGATCTGAGAGCCGTCTGCGTTCAACAAACCGCCCTCGATCCTATTGACGTCGTTGAAAACCCGGTAGCACTGCGCAACGTACTTTCCGCGCCGTTCGATCCCGATGCCGACCGGCGCAAGACACTCGCGCAGTATCGCGCCGGACGTAATAAGACCTGGCTTACGGGTGTCTGGCGTGCTCTGAACGGGGCCGCGCCGACGACACCGCTTTACATCAGTTCTCCGTCAGCCGCTGTATTTGTTACAGGCTCAACCTACTATGCGCACTGGAACAAGCCGGACGTGGTGCCGGAAGCTACGGTTCAGTTCGGAGGTGGTTCGCAACGGACCCAAGCGTTTCTAGTCGGTGATCCGTTGCTTTCCATGATCGCGCCCCAGAACCGACTGATGGAAACGTTCTACAGCCCGATGTGGGGGCAGATGGCGAAGGATCTGGCGAACTGGAAAGGCTTCGTCTACAACATAGCGGGCGGCGACGCGGCGAGCGTGCGCAAGGCACTAGCGATCCTTCCCGATGATGTGGCACCGTCGCCGCGCCCCACGGCAGATAAGCCGCGCCCGAACGACACCCAGCTCCGTTGAACAACGTTTCAAGAGACTATCCTATGAACTACCGATATATCCACTTCCTGGCCCGCGCCGCCTCACTCGCGGCGACTGCGGCACTGGCCGCGCCGTGTCTGGCACAAACTCCCCCTCCCGCCCTTGTGACCCCTCCCGCCCCCACAAGTGCAACCCCCGCGCCATCTGCTTCGGTTCTGGACATGCTCCGGTACGACCCCCAGACGGATGGCGTGCTGATATGGATCCCGGAAAACATCGGCTACAGCACCGAGTTCTTCCGGAGCGACCGAGGCCGAGAGGAGGCACGATTCTTGCGAGCTATGACCCTACGCCAGTTCGCAGACCGCTCTGCGTGTCGACTCTTCAATCTCCCTACCATCACAGCTATGGCACCACGGGATCAGCGTGTCATAGCCGAGGTGCCGAACAAGCCCGCCGACCCTCTCGCTAATCTGAAAATAACCCAGCGGTTCGGCGTTCTGCTTTCCTTGCTGACACGCGAGCAGTGGGTTACCGTAACCAGCGCGGCGGGACTGGGGATGGCAGACATGACCGCGGAACAGCAAGAACTATGGCGAAGTTTTTTGCCACTCGACAAGATCACCGTCCAGAAGAACAAGACCATCGCCACCGGTCCAGGATCGTATACTTATAAGCAGGAAGGCGCGGAACAGGAGTTCGCGCCCGATACAGCGCGGCTCCGTCTCGTGCGGCGGGTACATTTCTCGTTCAAGAAGTCCGACTCCGACGACTACGGTTTCTCGAGTGACATTGATAAGCAACTCCGCGAGCCGGACACCGCGTACACCGGCAATTTCGACTACGCGCCCGACGAACGTAATCACGGCGATGGAAAAACCCCGGAGAAGACGTTCGGTGCCACCATCCTCCAGGCCGTGCCGAATCGACTAAAGACCTGCGATCTGGATCTCGCCCTGCCCGCGCTCGGCGTCGGCGTACCGCTCGGCGCGAAGACCGAGACGGTTGGCGAACTGCTCGCGCGGGTCGGCGCAGCGACCGGGTTCGATCTGCGGTGCGACAAGCGCATTGTTGCATTGTCGGTCATCCGGCGCGTGACCGGGAATGGTTTGACCGTGACCGCCTCCGACCTTTTGCAAAGCGTCTGCCTCGGGGTCTGCGGCGCCTTCCGTAAGATCGAGAGAGTGGGGGAACCTGTTTACTTGCTCACCTACGACCGCGAGGGGATCGCCACCCGCCTGCTACGCTGGAGCGACTGGGCGGAGGAAGCAGATAGCAAACAGTATAAACTCCTCGAAGGGGTCACGAGCAAGGTAGCAACTCTAGACCCGCTCGGCTTGATCGGGTTCGCGCCGAACGACCCGTACGCCCTGCCCCCGGCACTTCTGGCAACCGTAGACAAAGCCTACCGCGCCGAGCGGTTCGGGTTCGCGGCGGGGATGCCGATGAGCGAACTGCCCCCGAACCTGCGCGAAGAGGCACAGAGTTCGATGAACCGCTGGATTCAATCCGGCGACCCTCTCGACACGCAGAAGGTGCGACTGGATACCCAACTCACCTGCCAGCTCGTTCTACCCGGCGGTATCGCGGTCGAGCCGAGTAGCTATGGTAGAAATCTCGGCGGCCAATACCTGCAAAAGATCGCGCGTCCCGAAGACAGACCGACCTC
>JAYUUO010000085.1:0-4749 GCA_043754515.1 Armatimonadota bacterium | reverse complement strand
GATTTGCACACTTGCGAATCGGAGGATCAACGATCCCCGCACCCCCGACGAGATTCATCCACTGCTCGTGCCGCCCGCGACGACCCACCGCGTTCTACGGCCGCCCGTGATGGCCACCCGATCCGCTCTTGCTTACCTCGGAGGAGTTGCTACGCGGCGTGCGTCCCTCGCTCCTCCCGCTCCCCGAATTGCCGCTGTCGGAACGGCGACCCTGGTCGCCTCCGTTCCCGCCCCGGAAGACAGGTGCGCTACTCGGGGTGGAGGGGGCGGGCCGAGGGGCGACGCTGCCGCCTGACCCGGATGAGCCACCCCGGAAAACGGGCGTATTCCACGAACCGGCCGCGCCGCTCCGGGGGATAGAGATGACCCCCGAGCCGGAAGAGCCGCTCCGATAAACGGGGGTAGCACCCGGGGTCGCCGTCCCCCCTCGGAACACGCGGACGTTGCCGCCCGAGTCGGAAGGGTTGCGCTGGTAGACGCTGGTGCCGCCCGAAGTGGTTGTGCCGCCCTGGAACACGGGGCTATTGCCCACGCTCGCACCTGGGGTGCGGGCCGACGTTCCCCCATTGCGGCCGTACACCTGTCCCCCACCGGTCGCGACGCCGGGGCGCACCGTATATCCAGTTGCTACGCCGGGGCGAGCCGTATATGAGGAGCGATCGCTGCTCCCACGCGGGGCGGAGCCGCCCGTAAATTCGTGGTCCCGGCTCCCCGTCATACCCATTCCGGTGCTCGGTCGCGCGCTACCGAGGAAGGATGGGCTTCGGGAGCCGCGACCGCTCACCGTCACTACGCGGTCGGGGCCGAACCCACGGAACGCCCGCCCATAGTAGGGCCGCGCGGCGATGACGTAAACGGGGTGGTTGTAGTAGCCGACCCGATAGGGTGCCGGGTGACAAACCACATACTCATGATAGTTGTGCCAGCCATAGTAGGGTCGGTTACCGATAAAAAGGCTGAAGCCGAACGACGGGCGGAAGTACGAGCCGATGAAATACGGGCGTTCGCTATAATAGCCGCCATAGATCACGGTTTCGGGGTACCAGCCGGTGTTGACATACTCCACGTAGCTCGGCGCGACCCCGAGATATACGGGAGTGGCGGGGCGGAACCGCTCCGAAAAGGGGTACCATTTCGCGCCGGGAACGGTCGCGTTCTCCAGGTAGCCATAACGCGGGACGTACAGCGTCGGGGTCCCGTTGTCGTTCACGAAGTACATCGTGTCGTTCGGCGACGTCGCGAACTTCATGACGTACAGGTTCTGGTTCGTGAATGGCACCACGATGGTCTCGCCCTCCGTGTCGTACAACTGGTACCCGCCCTGGTCGAACACGGCGCGGGTAAGTGCTACCTGTTCGCCCGAGGGAATGTCGGCGAAATTGAAGACGCTGGACGGGGCGGTGTTTTTGGTCTGGCCGTCGTCGAGCGTGCCGATGCTGGTAGCGGTGCCGAGTGGGGGGGCCATTGATTCGGGGGGATCTGCCATCGCCGCGCTCGCGAGCGACGAAAGCCCGACGATTAGCGCGCCGATCACGCCCCGCCGGACCGTATGCAGATTTGTTTGTGTGCTTCTCATGATGTTTGCTTCATTCCGCCGATTTGTTCGTGCACCTTTTCATTCGGGACGCATTACTCATAAAACGTGAGGAAGCGGACGTTTGTGACAGTGGTTCATCGCCTCGCAGAATCTATCTGGCTCACGCGCCCTAGCAGGGTTCATCCCCTCCGATCTTGACGCGCGTTTCGGATACAATCGTTCTGATTAATTTTGACGGATAAGGCCGAGATCGAGGTGCCAGGATCACCGCCGCGCATTCCTCGCGCGGGACCAGCCTCTAGACGCTCGGAAGCGCGGGGACGCTAATATTAAGCCCCCGCGCCGCCTTGACACGCCCAGCAGCCCGTGCGATAATACGCTCGTGCGACCTCCAAGATGAGGTTGCCCGTGCAACACGCCGCGATGAACAGCGGCACCGTCAACGTCAGCCAGGGAGGCTACTGCTTCATGCGTATCCCAACAGCGCGCCCTTATGCCGCGCCCTCGTAGTGCTCGGTAGCCTGTTATCATTGTGCCTGCCCGCAACCGCTGGGTCGTACTCCGTCACCTACGCCGTCGCGGCCGGCGGCGGCACCGGTGACACCGCGCCCTGCATCTACTACGTGCCCCCCGCCGGTACCGCGGGGGGCACCGCCGGCGGGCACGCCACGCCCACCTGGGGGGCGAAGGACGGCGTCGCGTTCTCCGGCTCCTCGTCCTGCTCGTCGGCCATCACCGCGACGTTCACCTGGGTACCTAACCCGACCCTTCCGAGCGACCCGCCGCCCAAGTCGGCCGTCGTGACGCAGAGTGCCTCCGCGGTGGCGGAGGGCGGGTGGTCGCCGACCAACCCCGGTACGGCGAGCGCGAGCAACGGCCTGGGCACGCCCACCGACCCGCAGTGGCCCAACCCGGTCTACAAGCGGGTGGCGTCCTCGAACCTGAACTCCAGTGTGAACCTGCCCAAGTACGACGTGCAGTCGGGGAACACGGCGTCGTTCACGCGCACGTGTACGCCGTCGGCGAGCCTGAGCGGGACGGGCACGCTCGGGCCACCCATCGGCGGCGGTAGCGGATCGGTGTCCGTAGCCTATACCGCCTCCGCCACGCCCGTCATACTCACTCTATCTGGCACGACACCGGACGCCAGTGGTTCACCGACACTACTCATGGGCCAGGGGGTCACCGCAAGGCTGGCGGGCGTGACGTTACCGACGAACTTCCAGTGGAGCGTTACCGGCACGGTATTCAAAGACTTCACCGTTGCGACTAACGCGACAGGGCAGGCACAGGGTCTGGGTTTCAAAACCGGACTCGGCGGCGTCTTCCTCCAGCAACCCGCGGTTACCTTCTTCACGCTAAAGGACGAGCAGATTACCGTTGGTTGCACCGCGAATGTCGTTCTGGGCGATGGTTCAACGCAGTCTGTTCAGGGGGAGGCGAAGTTCACCTCCTATAGACCGGTCAATGTCAAGTGGAAGGTCGATGATGGAGCGGTCGTGCTCAATCCGGGACGGACTTTATTTCGCTATACTGGATTCACATCGGATGAAGCAGGTATAACAAGAGGTCAAGACTGGCGTTCCGCCATCGATCTGCCCCCGCAATTTCAAAGCACAGGTGGGCAAGGGGACTGGGTGCAACTATGGAATCCCAATGCGGGCGGCGTTGCATCGGGCGACACTAGTTCTTACGGATTCCCCGGAAACGGTATTTGGGGACTCGATAACGGTTTCCCTTATACTTCACCATTCGGCGCGGTGAGTTTCCCTTACGGTACCTCACTTTACGGGAGATCGGGCGATTCGCCGTTTCAACCAGTGTATTCTCCCTTCACGTCCATCACCCGGCACGATCAGATGCAGGCATGGTTGATTTTCCAACCCTATCCCGTCGCGGGGCAACCAGTCTCCTGGGTGCCGTTGAAACAGTACTCATGGCATTGGGGTGGCGACGCTAGCTTCACCCCCCCCTGGTCATTGGGAAACATTGACGGGGGTCATGTTGAACCGGCGGATACAACGGATTTTCCAGAGTGGCACTATCTACAACTGAACAGCGCGGCACTACTGCTGCCCGGGTACTAAAAGGATAAACTCAATGACCAACTACTTTCGCACACTCGCAACCAGTTCAATCCTGTTCATCACCGTTGCCTGGGCAGCACACGCACAGCAGCCGGCTTCGCCGCCCCACGGTGGCAGTCACATTACAGCCCCGTCTGCCGAGGCGAATCCTCACGAAATGGAGTCGCTTAACCTCGCGTCCGAGGGGAACTACAAGCGCATGCACGGCGACGTTTCGGGCGGTATCGCGCGTCTTCAGAAAGCCCTCCGGGTCGATAGAGGCAATAAGGATGTTTATCTCGACTTAGCGGAAGCGTATGCGCAACAACACGACTGGCAGAACTCCGTGAAGTCATACCGCGTTATAATGTACGACTGGCCCGGCAAACACTGGGGCAGTAGCGTGTCAAACGACTACGACCACCTCCTGGAGTTCACCGTCGCCCTGCAAAACGCGGGACTGCAAAACGAAGCGCAGACCGTCTATCTGAAAGCGATGCGCTTCGTGCCGGATCGGGTGCGCCCGCTCCTGTACGTTCCCGACGATCTGCATGTCTTCAACAAACCGAAGATGAACGCCTCGATACACATCGCGCTCGCCGAAATGTATGCATGGAGATCGCATACCGTTAGCAAGGAACTGGTCGACTCTTATACCGAGCGACCTATCGCCGAGTCGCGCGTCGCCATCGTAGCCGCGCCGCGCTACGCGCCCGGTTACAAGATGCTCGGCGACGCCCTGGTCGGGCAGTCAGTTTGGGACAGAGCGAAAAAGCGCACCGGACTCATAGACGCGGCGCGGGCGAAGGCGAGAGATGCCTATAGGCGTGCCGCGTCTCTGGACGACGGCGAGACCGGAGCCGCCGCGCGGAGAGAGTTGCAATCGTACTGGCTCAAGGACGCCCCGAAGGCGACGCCCTGACGTGCGGCGCACACCCGCGCGATTCGCGGTGCATCTGCCCGGCAATAGGTAGGCGTGGGAGCGGGCGATGCGCTCGCGGTAGAGGAGGGCGGACAATTCGGGGGGGCGGGTGATGAATCGCTCCGGTTCGCAAGTGTGCGAACACGTTCGCAAGTGTACGAACACGTTCGCAAGTGTGCGAACACGTTCGCAAGTGTACGAACACGTTCGCAAGTGTGCGAACA
>JAYUUO010000084.1:0-46657 GCA_043754515.1 Armatimonadota bacterium | reverse complement strand
CTCAGGATCACGCCGTGATCGCGAACTGCCAGCCGGACCGTAGCCTAGGCTTAGACGTCCCCTCACATAAAATCTAAGGGGCGTCAAGAATCCAACGGACACCGGACTGTTGGGGGCGACCGGCCTGTGTCGTTCGCAAAACAAAGGAGAAAGGTAAAGCGTTTGTCAACATCAGATACTGTGCAATAGGCAGCTAATATGTTCTATTCGTCCAGGGCACATGTGCTCAGGCATGTCGCCGGAGCGCGGACCTTTCAACATGGCCTTCTAAAAGGATACCATTATGACAAGCCCCTCTGGTGTGAGACCGACGCCTTTCAGGCAGTCAATGTTGATCCCGCCGAAGTAGTTCGTTTGGTGAATGAGTACAACCCAGGCCCCCTCCTAATAGGGGTCGTGATGACCGACCCTGGAGGCATCGTCCCTTCATATAAAGCATTGGGATACACAACAACCGCCAGCGAGCCGATGGAGATACTGATGGCGCGAAGCCTAATGGAGTTCACGCCAGCAGTCGGTCCCTTCTGCAATGTGCAAGTTGTCACCACGGAGGAACAACGCTCGTTCTACAACTCTGTGATTGACCCAGACGACCCACACTGCCAGGTCACCACCGAGGAGTTGGACGATCCTCACATTCGTTATTATTTCGTAGAGCAGGAAGGGCAGTGCGTCTGCACCGGAAGAGCCATCTTCCCAACGGTTGATGCGGTGACTGTAGAACCGTTGGAGACGGATAGTCGACACCGCAGGCGAGGAATCGCTCGTTCTTTGACGAATCGCGTGCATCAGGATGCCGCGAACTAGGGGGTAGAAAGGGCTGTCATTGTCGCGAACCCTTCGGGAGAGAAGCTCTACGAGACCCTCGGCTACAAGGTCACTGCTTATATCCAGATAGGAGTTACGCGGTTGGCGGTTTCGGATGCTCGGATCTGTCCGTCCCACCCGCAAGCGGGTACCCGACGTCCAGCGCGGAACGCGTATAGAGAGGCAATCGTCAAAACAAGTTTTGACTGTACCTGTTTCGCCGATGACGTGGGTTTCAACCCGCGTTCCTTGACGAACCGCATAACTCCTATCCAGAAATTCATTCCTGCTGGTACGAAGCGATAAACTCCGCCCGCATGGCTTACCGCGCTTCCGGTTGAAGCGTCCGCGCCGCCTGAAATCGTTGCGGCTCCGAAGGCTACTTCGGAGTCGCTTCGGGTTGATACTCCAGGGTTTGCCCCGTCAGAGATCTACCAGCCCTGAAATTACGCGGCGAAGGCAGGAAATCGGACAGGAGGTGAGGAAGCTAAAAAGGGAAAATGCTTGAAGTCACGCCCGCGACAATCACCTCTATCGTTCGCGCCGACGCCGACGTCGTGGAAGCACGGGCACTAGCGGGCGGCGAGGCGGCGGAGCGGCGGGTTATCGCCTACCCCGCGCTGACTGGCGGTATCGCGGTGGGGGATTCCGTGCTACTTAACATCACCGCGACCGCGCTTTCCCTCGGCACCGGCGGCTACGACTTCGTGACCGCGAACCTTTCCCGCCCCGAAGCGCAGGTGTTCGGCGACCCCGACGGATCCGAGCATGTCGTCAAACTGCGCTACACCCCCTACCAGCATGCGGTCCGCGCCGTCGAAATGATAGCCGAGTATGCGACCATATGGGAGGGGGCGCGGGGACTGCGCGGGGTGCCGGTCGTGGTGTGCGAACTGCATTCCCAGGTCGCGGCGGTGTGCGCGGGAATTAATGCACGACTGTCGGGTGCCCGCGTCGTCTATGTCTACACGGACACCGCCGCACTCCCTATCGCCTTCTCGAAACTGGTCCCGAAACTCAAAGCGGCGGGGTTAGTTGACGCCACCATAACGGCGGGACAGGCGTTCGGCGGTGACTACGAGGCGGTCTCCTTCGCCTCCGCGCTGGTCGCGGCGGATTGGATCGCGGGCGCGGATGTCATCGTGGTCGGGCAGGGACCCGGCAACGCGGGGACGGGCACCCGCTTCGGCTGGAGCGGTATCGAACAGGGTTCCCAACTCTCCCAGGTTGGGGCACTCGGCGGTGACCCCCTTATGGTACTCCGCGTCTCGGAGCGCGAAGCGCGCGCGCGGCACGACGGCGTATCGCATCACTCGCTAACCGTGCTTTCTACAATGACCAGTTGCGCCGTGACTATCGCCCTGCCCGAAGAAGCGCGATGGGATAATTGCGACGGCGGATTGTCTGAATCACGCCTCGCCGAACGCCATCAGTTCGTTGATGCGGCTAGTGAACCGGGACTCGTGCTACTCGCCGAAAGTGGGGTCGCCGTCACAACAATGGGGCGTGGCGTTGCCGAGGACGGGGCGTTCTTCGCGTTCGCGGCGGCGGCGGGGGCACTGGCGGCGGAACGGGTCGCTACTAAGCGGACGCCGGGGTAGACAGGTGCATCACCCCTTCTAGTAGTGTCCGGAGCCGCGACTCCAGTTCGGCTACTGCGGCGTTCAGCCCCGCCCGGCGATTCTCCTCCCACACCGCGTAGAAGGGCGAAATGTCCCACGCGTCGCCTAACACCACGATCGCCTCGCGCAGGGGGAGGGTCTTCGGCGCGCCGAAGACTTCGCGCTCCAAACGGTAGATGGATTCGCCGATCCGCTCGGAGGAGGCGTTCGGGCCGCCTACCATGCCGTCCGCCGCGACCATGAAGTTCTGTAAGCGGTGCATGTCCGTGGTCGCCGCCCGCACCGCTAGTAGCCGACGCCGATGGAGCTGTTTGTCGTAGAACGTCGCGCCGTGCGTCAGGGTCGCCTCGAACTCGAACACGCGGTTATACAGAGTGCGCATTCGGAGCGACGGCTCCGTTTCCGTCGGCGGGACGACGTTCGTCAGTGTGATTATGCGACGCTCGACATACTGCATCGCCGCGTGAATACGCTCGTTAACCGGCGTGCCTGGCGGGTGGCGCAGGTTGTACTCCCGTTCGACTCCGTCCAGTGCCTTCATCGCGGCGACGCGGGTCCGCTCCCAGATACGCATGCCCCGATCCGTGGGCAAGCCCATCGCGGCCTCGATCCGCGCGAGTGCCGTATCGAAGAGGGTACACGGGTCGGTGATGTAGCGGTAGCGAACGACGAGGGGAAAGATCGGCAGGGCATGGGCAAGCGGCTTTCCCTGCCCGGCGAGTTGCTTCAGGCAGCGGAAGGCTACATGAATCGCGCCTTTGTGGCAGGATATAACCGTATCGTTCTGCATGTGTGTCTCGCCCTCGGGGAACATCACCATTTTGCAGTTCTCGTCCATCATCGCCCGCTCGCACATCCGTAGTGCCTGGAAGTCGGGGTAGCCGCGCCGGATCGAGAACGTGCCCATGGATCGGATGATCCAACCACGCCAGCCGGGAAATATCTCGTGCGTGGCGACGTAGCGGAACGGCTCGTTGAGTCGGCGCGAGACGCCCGCCAGAACGGACGGCTCCGTGGCGGAGGGGTGGTTCGGCAGAAGCAGGGCGGGGCGACCTTTCACGGCATTTAGCTTCACCCAGTCCGCCTCGGACAGCGTCACCCGCGTCACCTGATCGTTGACGCGTAGGGCGAGCGGGTAAGCGAGATTGACCGTGCGCCAGATGGTCGGTGAAAAACGGTGCGGGTAAAACTGGCTGATCATGCTGTGACTACTGTTCCCGATTCATGCCATGATCTCCTGCTAATTGGTCATATTTAGCTCACGCCAGACGCGCCGGTTCATGTCGAGTTTTCCGCACTGCTCACAGCCGCGAACAAGCCCGCCGACGCGGATCTGATCACGTAGTTCCGCGTACCGCGTGTTTCGCCAAAGGTCGGCGAACCGGGTCTCATAAATGTCGCCGACCCGGAGCGCGGGATTCGCGTTGCAACAAAAGCGCGCCTCGCCGGTCGCGCCGATTCGGGAGTAGTAGTGCCCCGCGTGGCACCCCGTCTCCTCAATGCTTTCTCCCGCCAGCGTTTCGCCCCTGAGTTCGGCGCGGAAGACGTCCCAGTTCGCGGCGACGCTCAGTCCCCCCGCGACCGCTTGCATATAGGGCAGTCGGGCCAACATCGCTTCACGCAGTGCCGGAGTGAGATCGAGCGTGGCCGTTTCTTGCGTAACCGACACCCGCTTCCACTGCACGGAGGCACCGAGCATTCCGGCAACGCGTATAGCCGCCTCCAGGACGTGTGCATTGATCGCGCACGCCACGAACACTAGTTTCAGCGAGGTGCCCCCGTCCCGAAGCGCGGCGAGCGTTTCTAGCAATGGGCCGAAGTCGTCCCGCGAGCGGTTCGGGTGGAAGGCGGCGTAGGAGTCCGGATCGCCGCAAGAGAAGTTCGCCAGCACCGTGTCAATGCCTATCCCCGCGAGGCGGTCCCGGTCACGGGCCAGCGAAAGGTTGGAAATCAGCGTGATCTTCAGGCCGCGCGCGCGGGCGTCCTCCGCGATGTCGTGAAAGTCGGGGTGCGCGAGCGGGTCGCCGCCCCCGGTGAAGATGATACGCTCCGTCCCCAGCGTTTGCGCGTCCTCGAACACCGTTTGTAGCACCGCGCGATCCAGCCGCTGACGCCGCCACTGCGCGCGCGGCAACTCCTTCCGAAGTGCCGAGTAGGACCAGCACGAAACGCAGTTCATGTTGCAGGCGTTGGTGAGGGCGATCCCGATGCTCCGCGGCCCCACGGATGCCGTCGCCCCGTCCCGGCACTCCGCGAGCCGGGTCGCTCCTACTTGACGCGAGTCCACTCGGTGCCGCCCGGTTTTAGGCGGTACTCCGCCGTGTAGTTCTCATCGTCCGCGGGCGCGACTCGGCGTTTAACCGTCCCGTCCGGCTTGAAGTCCCACTTCTCGTCCCATTTTTTGTTACCGTTCAGGTCAATCTTGACCCGGCTCCAACTGTTGCTCCCGGCGTCCGCCCGGAACTCCGCCCGAACGCCGTCGCCGTCCGCGACCCACTTCACTCCGTCGGCGGCCGGTTTGCCGCTCGTAAGCGGCTCCTGTCGGAGCCGGATGACTTCTTTGTCCCGAGCCGAAAGAGGGGCGGTAGCACTCGTCGGCACCGGCTGTGTCATATCGCCGTTGACCCCGCCAGCAGCGGGATTGTCCGTTTGGGATTGCGCGGGAACGTCGGGTTGCGCTTGCGGCGTGTCCGGTTGGGTCGGCGGCACGTTTGGTTGTGCCGGGGGATTATATGCGGCCGGTGGTGACTGCGGTTGCGTCGGCGGCGCCGCGCTCCGGCAACCGAGGAAGGCACCGACCGTGACCAACGTGACGAGACCGAGGCCGCCGACATTCCGTACCAGCATGAATGTGTTGTACTTCAAGGGTGTAGCTCTTTCCGCGTCTGGCGCAGCGCCGTAACCGCGTGGCGTGGTGTTTGTCCCGCCTTATTGGACGCTTCGCACCGGGTCCAGGTTGCACGGATCGCCTCTCCCGGTTCCTCATCCGTGTCCTCCCCTGCGTCGGACAGCGCGATCATACCCAGCGCGAGCAGATACTCTTGCTCCCGCCACGAGGGAGGGAGTCGCGCCCCCTGTGCGACGAACTCATCCCGCAGATCCGCGGCGCATTCCACGTGTTCGCGCTCTATTAGTAGCGCGAGACATTCCCGCGCCGCGAGCGACGCGTCATTATCTGGTACCAGTTCACGTGCCGCTTCGGACGCCGCCGCCGCTCTGCCGGGCAGGAACAGTCCCATAAGCGCGTCTCCTATCCCACCGACCGTGTTCTCTCCCGGTAGGATACCAGCTCCCTGCGCTACGCAACGTGCGACCCGCGCCTCCTGATCGTCGTGCGAGCGGGGTTGGGGGAGGAAGACGCAGGGGATGCCCGCGTGAAGAAGTTCCGCGACCGAGTTGTAGCCCCCGGCGCAGATCGCGGCGTCAAACGCGTGTAGGCAGACGGCCATCAGCGGGCGGCGCGTCCATGAAACGTTGGGCTGATGCCACTCCCGACCCATGTACAGCGATCCCGCGCCGAAAACGAATCGGACCTCGGGGAACCGTGTCGCCACCTCGGACAGCGTTCGGTAATGCGCCTCGGCATCGTGATCCCCGCCCCCGCCCACGGAGACGTAGACGCAGGTGCCTTCGCGGGGAAGCCCTAGATTCTCCCTCGCTTCTTCCGGGGAAAACATCTCCGTGCGTGACCGCACCAGGATCGTCCCGGTCGGCAGTACCTTATGCGCCATCTCATCAGGTACGGGCGAATCGTTGCCGATCACCCCGCCCTCGCCCGGTTTTATGATCAGGTCATACGCCCGTAGCGCGGACTGAAACACGCCGCTGTTAGCCTGTGCCGGACGAACGGCGCGGTAAACGAACGCGTTGCGCTGGCCGAAGTCGAGCACGTCCATTAGCTCGTCGAAAACGCCGGACGGGAACGTGTCCACCAGAAAAAGGTCCGGCGCGAACAGCCCAAACGCGTTCCAGACCCACTGCTTGGCGAGTTTACGGAACCGACCGGGGGCGAGACCGCCGTTCGTGGCGACGGTCCGGGAGGGGATTTTGAACGACGGGAAGTCGTGCAACGCGGCGAGCGAATCGCCCTCGCTCGTGGTCAGAAAACAGATCTCGACCGGTAGATCGAGGAGCCACGCCATGCGGCGCAACTCGCGGCTGATGCTGATCAGCCGCGTCAGGTGTCCGAGTCCTAGCCCGTTGACTGCGTAGCACAAGACCCGGAGCGGGGGCGATTTGCGTGACAGGTGCATCGGCTATGAGGGGTCTTGTCCGCTAGTGCCGCCGTAGTTGTCCGACCCGTAGACGCCGCTTCCTGAAGGATCGTAAGAGCCGCCCCCATACTGTTGATAGCGGTAGTCCGGGTTCTGGTCACGCCAGTCGCGCACCTCGGGTAAGAAGCCGCCGTCCATGCGTCCGTTGGTCATGATGTCCCACCAAAGGAACGTCTCCAGACCGCTGACGCGGTTATAATCGTCGAAAACGTACACCGTCGTGACGGCACGCTGGTAGCGTCCGTAAAGCGGCTCGTAACGGGCTGTGCGGTCGTCGCCGAACCGCTTCTGCCACTGGTCGCGCGTGAACGATTTGTTGCGGTACTTGTTTATGTCCTCGGCGTAGCGACTCTGTTCCGAGGCAAGTTTGTCCGCCCGCTCCGTGATAGCACTCGACTCTTTTTCGAGTTGAACGCGTAATCCGCCCAGGTACTCAATCTGCGCCGTGATGCCGGATATTTCGTGCAAACGACCGCGTACCGAGTCCGGGTCGGGCAACGTATTCACGAGCGGCGAGTTGCCGTTATCGAGCACGGCGGCGATCCGCTCACCCATCGCGCGTAACGCCTCCCGTGGCAACTCGGTTTCGCTCCGCGCCATTTGGTCGTGTTCCTCCTCCAGCGCGGCGACTTCGCTCTTCTGGTCGTGCATCTCGTTCCAGTCGCGCCCCAGAACTTTCATTTGCTCCGCACGGTCGTTGTACGCGACGCGTAATTCGGGGAACGACTTAAACCCGAGTGCCTTACAGGCCGCGTCGGCGTGCTGCCAGTCGGCCAGGTACGCCGGGTTCATGAACCGCCACCATCCCTTGTGCGCGTACTGCTCGGTCCCGTAGCCACGCGTGATCAGGTCAACCAGATTCGGCTGCTTCTGAAGACGATCCCACTCGTCGTGCGCGTGCCGGTATAGTGGCTCCAGCTCATCGCGCTTAGTTTGTAGTTGGAGCAGTTCGAGATCACGCCGGGTGTACCGCTGTGACGCTTCGATCTCGGCTTTGCGTCGCGCGTTGGTAGCTAATTGTTGCGTCACCCGCGCCTTGAGTGTTCTGAGTTCTCCTAACCCCAGGCGAGTGGCGAGATCATTGATAGCACCCTCGTCGTTGAAATCTGGGATCAGGGAGGAGGCGAACGCGAACAGGGTATCGGCCTCCTTACGTTTCAGGTCGCTCTGATGCTGCGCGGTCTCGCGGGCGAGGTTGTCGAAGCGGTCGCGGTGCATGGCATAGCGGTTTAGTTGCTCCTGAGCGGCCCGCAGAAAATCGTTTACGTTGTAACTGTTCCCGGTCACGTCGGCGTCACTCCTTGTACGGGGACAGGTTCCCCACGTCAGGCATCATCTCCTTTATAGAGGGAACAACATGGCAAAAAAACGCCCGGTCTGAAAGGTTCAGACCGGGCTCCATCATCCACGTATGGACAATGAAAAGGAGGACATGCGCTGTTTTAATTTACGGTTCGCGCACCGATGAAGTTCCGCGCTGTAAAAAAACATCTGGAAAATATCGCCAAAGCCATTGACAAAACACTCGGCAGTTGTTCTAGAAGTGGTATCCGTACCGGGAACGATCCCTTGAGCGGCCACCGTATGGCGATTCTATCCCGTAACAGCACGGAACGATAGGGACGCGCTATTCATACAGTAGCGCAATCCTGTCGGCTTAGGGCCGTCCTCGAACACGTGCCCGAGGTGCGCGTCACAACGCGCGCACGAAACTTCGTCCCGGATCATGCCGTGCGAGGCGTCCTGGTGATCCGACACCCGGTCCGTCACGATGGGCGCGTAGAACGACGGCCAGCCCGTCCCACTGTTAAACTTAGTCGCGGAATCGAACAGTTCCAGCCCGCAACAGACGCACCGGAAGATGCCTTTCTCCTTTAGATCGTTGTACTCATTCCGGAACGGTGGCTCCGTGCCGGATTCACGGGCGACCCGGTAGGCGTTCAAGGGCAGAAGCTGTCGCCATTCCTCGTTCGTCTTGATCACCTTCGGGGTGGGCGTCGTGTCATTCGCCTGCGGCGCGGCAATCTGGATCGCGGTATCGGTGGCTGTGGTTTGCATCGGTATTATCTTCCTGTCTACGGTTGGTTCTATTTTGCGCGCGGCTTGAAAACGAGTGCCGCGCTGTTCATGCAGTAGCGTAGCCCGGTCGGCTTGGGTCCGTCATCGAATACGTGCCCAAGGTGCGCGTCGCAACGGGGACAAAGAACTTCCACCCGCTCCATCCCGAGCGTCGTGTCGTGCTTCTCGACTAGTCGATTCTTCGCAAGCGGCGCGTAGAACGACGGCCACCCCGTCCCGCTCTCGAACTTCGTTTGAGAGGAGAACAGGTTCAATCCGCAACCCGCGCACTGGAACGTGCCTTCTTTGTGAAGGTCCCAGTAGCGGTTGTTGTACGGAGCCTCGGTACCCGCCTGGCGCATAATATCGAACGTCTGCGGATTCATCCGCTTCTTCCATTCTGTCGCGGGAAGCGATACCTTCGGCGTCGGCGAGTCGTTATTCGTTTGTGGGTAGGCCACCTTCGCGGCGCTGAGTGGTGCCGAGTTCGAGCGCATCATGCTCTGCGCCTCCGCAAGTTTGTCGGAACAGCCCCAGAGGAGCAGGGGCGTGGCCAGTATTGCGAATGCCCCCAGTATAAAATCGGATCGTCTCATGTGATGTGCTTTCTAAAGCCCGGCATACCAATCGTACCCGCGCTCATGCCAGTAGTCGGCGGGGCGGTCGTTCGTGTACGCGATTCGCGTAATCAACTTGATGCACTTAATCCCGTATTTAGTCGGGATCACCATGCGGAGCGGTGCCCCGTGTTCCGGCGTCAGCGGCTCGCCGTTCATTTCGTACGCGAGCAAGGTCTGCGGGTGCAACGCGGACTCGATATCCAGTCCCACGTAATAACGCTCGTCATCCCACCCTTCTGGCTCCGAGAACAGCGCGACATACTGCGTGCCGCTTGGCGACGGGTACTTACGGATGAAGTCGTAGAACCGGACCCCGGTCCAGTTGACCACCACGCTCCACCCTTCGATACACTTCAGTTCGGTCGTCTGCGAAACTTCGGGGAGCGTCTTGAGGTCGGCGAGCGTCAGAACACGCGGCTCGCCCCGCCCCGCCTCGTTCTCCAGACTCAGGTTCCAAGCCGCGAGATCAACGAGCGGCGTGTTCCCGTTGTAGTTGTTGCGCGGCGTTACTGCCTCCGACCGGGGAAACTCCCGCGCCCGGTGGGTCGGCGAATAAAATAGATTCCGCGCCACGCCCTCGTTAAACGATAACACTTTGCGCAACGGGGCCTTCGTGCCGTCCACGACCGGCACATACAAACCCTTGCCCTCCGGCGCGCCCTCGGGCGGGTTCCGGTTGAACGCCCACAGCCCACTGATCGCGCCCGCCGTCGCGACACCAGCCCACAAAAACGAGCGGCGCGACAGTTTGCGGATGCGCGCCTCGTCTGCCGGAGTCGGAGGAAGAGCGAGAACCGCTTCATCACGCTCCCACTCCTGACGCGTGGTCAGGCGTGGAACTGGCGCGGTCGCCACGGGTAGTGCCGACGGCTTTTGAAAACGAATAAAGAATTTAGGTTCACCGCTCCGCATGAAATCTCCCACTTTCTATACGTAAATCGCACCCCGTCCGCTCCAAATATATTGTCATGCGAATGGCCACCTGCGCCAGGAAACCATAAGCGGCAAAGCGGCACCGCGTGCGCGTCGCGAATCGGGCCACCGCCAACCCCACCAAGTCATCGAACATCATTGTAGTCGTGGCGGGACAGTTCGTAGCCGGTGATCATCGCGCGGAAGTTGTTCCAGCCCGCACGCGCCACCTGCGCGATATGCACGAAGAAGAACGCAACGATCAGGCACGTCAGGATAAAATGCTCCGTCCGCGCCGCCTGATAGCCGCCGAGTAATGCCGCGAGCCACGACAGTTGCGTCGGCTTGTAGATGGTAAGTCCGGTCACGACCATGCCAACCCCCATCACGATCACGGATGTGTATGCGACACGCTGGGCGTGGTTGAACTTACCGACGGGAAGCGGCTTGCGGTACAAACCCAGGTCATGAAACACGACCAGGAACGCTTCCCGCAACGATTCACGCCGGGGAATCAGGTGCCGCCACTCCCGCGAAAAGAGCAGGAAAATTAAATAGGCGACGCCGTTCAGCGTGAAGAACCAGGCGAAGGCAAAATGCCACGCCATGCCTTCCCCGAGCCGGAATCCGATATTTATGTCTTTACGCTGCTTCGCCGGAACGGGGTAGGTCTCATCGTCCTTGTCGGCGTAAACCGGCGTGATCCCCACCCGCGAAATCGAGACGCGGTTCGGCACGCGGAGGCGCAACGCTTCCGTCGGGTACACGTCGTTCGCCCACAGAATCAGCACCCCGCTCCAGATCATCACCATGATTACCGGGAAGTTGATCCAGTGCATCCATCGGATGGCGAGCGGATGCTTAGGCACCACGCGCAAACGCGGTGGTTCCTTATCCAGGGCGGTTGCCGGCGAGGGAACCGTGCGGGCTACCGCACCTTCCCCCGGGTCTCTACCTCCCGGCTCCCTCGCTAGCGGGGCGGGGGGAGCCGTTTCTGCGGTCGTCATGGGGTATCCTCTCTCGCGTCCAGGCTTCGCCACTTCGCCTCGACCGCGGCGACTCGATCCGGGGTCAACAAACGTAGCTCCGCGTCCACTCCGTTCTGCTCCATGAACGGGGCTGTGGGGGGCGCGCCGCTCGCTTTCAGGCGGGCACGGAGTCGTCGCAAACCGGCGAGTGCAACGACGCAATGGGGGCAACCGCCGACATGTCGCTCGGCGTACCAGCGCGTCATCCCAGCCGCGGTGCCGTCGGCAAGGCCGTTCAGCATCCCCCGCATGAACCCGCAACCGGGTTCGGTGTCGGGGTTGATGTCGTGGGCGTTCGGGTGCAGAATATTCATGGGATCAGGCGTCTTTCTATAGCATACGTATATAGCAGTTCACGGAGTTGCTGACGGGCGCGGGCTAGTCGGGATCGTACCGTTCCTATAGGCACCTCCAGTAGCCTTGCCGCCTCTTCGTAGGTGCGCTCTTCTACATCCACCAGCATGACGACCAATCGAGAAGCGTCGCTCAGGACGGCGAGTGCCGTTTCGAGTGGCTCGTCTAATGCGCTTCCCTCTAGCTGGTATCCTGGAATATCGGCGGCTCGCGCGCGGGTTTGCTCGGGACCGGTTTCGCCGCCAGCGGTCAGCGTGTCCACATCGGTTCCCGCGTCCCACTTGAGGTGTCGGCGGTAGTCGTTGATGAAAAGATTCGTGACCGTGCGGAGCAGATAGCCGCGCGTTTCGGGAAACGACGCGTTCATGTCGAACTTGCCCTCCCGATAGGCAACGTAAGCCCGCACGAGCGCGTCCTGAACGAAATCTTGCGCCTTATCCTCGTTTCCCCGACAGAGCCGCCGCGCGACGCGGAGCAGGTCTGCCTCACAGCGGGCGGCCAGAGCCGCGAACGCAGCGCGGGTTGAGGATTGGTGCTTGTCTTTGAGGGCTGTGATCATCGTGTCTGGAGGAGTAACAGACGACGGCTTGTCATAAGTTCCGTCAGTCGGTCGGGAGGGGTAAGGCAGGTGAGAGAAACACGAAGAGGGGCTAGGGGCAGTACTATCTGGCTAAGCCGTTGTGCGAACCGCAGGGCGTTTCGCGGGTCGGTGATGCGGGGCTCGGACATAGAAGCGTCGCGCGGGACGCTTCTATGTCCGAACCGTGCGAGCGTTCGCGGGCCGACCGGGGCACCAGCTACGACCCGCGTCTAGACCAGAAACTTGGCTCAAGCTGCATCTTGCAATTTAGCGGCCCCTATCAATGCATACTCAAACGCGGTTGCATAATAGCTTTTCTTGCCACCATGTAGTACTGCTTCTTGTTGCCCCAACTGGTCAAATTGGAGTTGGAACTCAATCATGATTGCTAGATCGGCTGCTCCCATGACTTCCGATGCCCAAGAGAAGTACGTAATCAGGAACTTCTTACTCCCCTCCGTGACGTTAATATCGTGGTCACCGCACACATCTTTCCACTCTGTCTTGAATGCTCTGTCTAATATCTTCTTCCACATCACAGCATAATCGTAGATAGGGAACAGTGAGGGGTTGAAGAAATGGAGGAACTTAGAGGCGGCCATATGTGGATATTCATTCTTGTTAACTTTCACATTCTTTATTGCTCGGACAGCCCCCTGGATCATCCGCTTGTCAACATTTAGCAGGTTAGTACCAGAAAGACGGCTCGTTCCGGAGCAACCGTAAATGAGCATTTCAAAAACCTCCTTTGCAGTCGCTAAATCTCCATTACGTCCGATTCCCTAGCACCCGACCATCCAATTATAAAGCTGACAAAATACTTCAAAGTTTGGTGAAGGTCCGAATGCAAGATCAGCCAATTGATACATTTGCGCCCGGTCCTTGACCGACCACTTCATCTTCCGTTGCGCGAAGTCGAATCCAGCTGTCAGAGTCTCTTGCATGAGGGGACCCTGGAAGTTACGTAGTATTTTTTTCGGAACCACATGTTTTGTCCTCGTCTTGCCTTCGCAAGCATCCTATACAAGCCACACTTACATTAAATCGGAGATAACGTCCACTTCGCTAACGTTTTCACCGCCGCCTTCCTTCTGCGAATATTGAGTCGAATTGGTGGCACCGATTTTTTGACAATCATGCCATCACACATCCGCGCGAAAGGGCGGACCGGCGTCGTGCGAACGCCGGTCCGGGTTACGCTACTCCCACGCGATGAGCGGCAACTCTTGCGGCAACACCGCGTCCGGGTGGAACGGCAGGACGCGCACCGTGAAACCCTGTTGTCCCGATTTATTACTCGGCAGTGCCCCTGAGTACGTGTAAACGCCGGGCGCGGTCTCCCCACCCACGGACATCGGAGACCCAACGAAAGACGTCATCGAGCGTTCCGCGTCCACCGGGCCTGTGTAGAGTTGCACCGACACGTCGGAGGGCTTGAGTGATTTGCCTAAACGCACCGTCGCGGTGACGCCCGCCGACTGCCCCGCCGAAATCTTGTCGCTCGCCGGGTCCGAGACGGACTCGATCTTCACCTCGCCCCATTGCTCCCGGATGTTCTTCTTCCAGGCGACGAGCGTTTTTGCCAGGGCGAAGTTGTCGCCCGATACCTTCGTCGCCCGATGCGCCGCCGGGACATAATACGTCTCCGCATACTCCTGCACCATCCGCGCCGTGGAGTAGGTGGGGGACAGTTTGCACATACTGGCTTTCATCTTGGCGACCCAGCCGGGTGGCAGACCGTCCATATCGCGCTTGTAGAACAGGGGCACGATCTCGCGCTCCAGCGTTTCGTAGATGTCAGTCGCCTCGACGTGATCCTGGTAATCGTGATCGTCGTACTCCTCGCCGCGCCCGATTGCCCAGCCGACACTGGGGTCGTAGCCCTCTGCCCACCAGCCATCGAGCACCGAAAAGTTCAAGCCGCCGTTCGCGACCACCTTCATGCCCGATGTCCCGGATGCCTCCATCGGGCGGCGCGGGTTGTTCAGCCAGACGTCCACGCCTTGCACCAGATACCGCGCCATGTTCAGCTCGTAGTCCTCCAGGAAGACGAATTTGCGCCGTACATCCTCGCCGCGCGCGAAGTGAACGATCTGCCGGATCATGTCCTTGCCTGCGTCGTCCTTAGGGTGTGCTTTGCCCGCGAACACAAACTGCACCGGGCGATCCGTGTTATTCAAAATGCGCTTCAGCCGGTCAATGTCGCGCATCAGCAGGTTACCGCGCTTATAGGTTGCGAAACGGCGGGCGAACCCGACCGTCAGTGTATTGGGGTCGAGAATCTCCGTCGCCTGCTCGACCTCGCGCTCACCCGCGCCGCGTTTCATAAACTTGGTGGTCTGGTACCTACGTGCCCAGGCGACCATGCGGTGGCGGTTCGTCTCGTGCGCATCCCACAGTTCGGCATCGGGAATGTCGGCGATCTTATCCCAGAAGCGCGGGTTCGCGAGGTTCTCGGCGTTGATCTCACCCAGATACTTCTCGAGCAGTTTGCGGATCGGTACAGACAGGAATGATGGCGTGTGGATGCCGTTCGTGACGTATCCGACTGGCACCTCGCTCAGCGGGAAGCCGGGCCAGGACGGCTGTACCATCTTGCGGGTTACCACGCCGTGCAGTTCGGAGACGCCGTTGATGTAGCGCGCCTGGCGGAACGCAAGGGCCGCCATGTTGAACTTCTCGTTGCGGTCGCCGGGATGGACGCGCCCGCGATCTAGCAACTCATCGAATGACAGGCCGAGCGCGCCCGCGTATCCCCAGAAATATTTGCCCATCAGGTCGGGCGGGAACAGGTCGAAGCCCGCCGGAACGGGCGTGTGTGTCGTGAACAGGTTGCCCGCGCCCGCTGCTTCCGACGCCTCCATGAATGTTAGGCCGGTATCGCGAACCAGTCGGCGGGCACGCTCAAGCGAGAGGAACGCCGAGTGCCCTTCGTTCATGTGGCAGACGGTCGGCTGAATCCCGATGGCGTCGAGCGCGTGGATGCCGCCGATGCCGAGCACGATCTCCTGCTGTATGCGGGTCTCGTTGTCGCCGCCGTACAGGTTGCCCGCGATGTGGCGGTCGCCGTCGGAGTTTTGCGGCAGGTTCGTGTCGAGCAGATAGAGCGGTATCCGGCCGACCTGCGCTTTCCAGAGTTTGACGAACACGTGGCGACCGGGGAAGTCCACGCTGATCACCAGGGGAGTTCCGTCCGCGCGGTGTACCTGCTCGATAGGAAGCGAGTAGAAGTCGGTGGTCGGGTAGTTCTCCATCTGCCAGCCGTCCGCGTTTAAGCCCTGCCGGAAGTAGCCTAGTTGGTACAGGAACCCCATGCCAACGAGGGGCAGGTTCAGGTCGGACGCCGACTTCATGTGGTCGCCCGCAAGGACGCCCAGGCCGCCTGAGTAGATCGGCAGGCACTCCGTGATGCCGAACTCGGCCGAGAAGTAGGCGATCTTGAAATCGGCGGGGAACTCGTCCTTGTGGGTGTGCCCCCACCACCCGCCGTGGGCCATATACGCCTGAAACGCCGCGTAGACGCGGTCCATTTCGGCGAGGAACGTGGCGTCCGCTGTCAATTCCTCAAGGCGGGATTGGGCAACCAGTCCCAGCACGCGTGCCGGATTATTGTCGGTGGACTCCCATAGCGAGGCGTCCATGGTCTCAAATAGAGCCTTGGTGTCAGGGTCCCACGAGAAGCGCAGGTTGTACGCCAGTTCACGTAGGGGGTCAAGTCGCTCGGGTAAGGATGGTACGACAGTGTACGTGTGCAGGGTACGCGGCATAATTGGGATCGGTTTCCTTTGTAGGTCTGGTTATCGCGGCACGAATGCCGGGGACGATTTCACCGGGGGTATGCCGATTTCCTGCCGCGCCCTAGCCATTGTAGGCGGCCTAGTGCCTTTGCCCGTAAATCGGTTATACTGGATGAGGGAGAAAACGAAACGATGCCTCATTCCCAGACAATCGAACATGCGCCAGTCCAAGCCGTTATTGAAAACGGCGTTTACGACGCGGAGGAACTGATGTTCCCGGATAGCGACGGAAAACCGATGTCAGATAACACGATCCAGTATCGCTGGATTGTCACGATCAAGGGCAATCTCGACCTGTTGTACAAAGATACGCCAGACGTCTTCGTCGCGGGCGACTTGCTCTGGTACGCGAAGCATGAAGAAGGAACACCTCGTCAGGCACCCGATGTGATGGTCGTCTTCGGGCGGCTCAAGGGTGACCGCGGCTCGTGGCAACCCTGGAAAGAGAACGACACAACTCCGCAAGTGGTCTTCGAGATCATGTCGCCTAGCAACCGGGCAGGCGAGATGACGCGTAAGTTCGAGTTTTACGACCGCTATGGCGTCGACGAATACTACATCTACGACCCGAAGGACGGGGATCTGTCAATTTGGGTTCGTAGCACGGGAGACGCGGCGGTTGACGGAGCGGCGAATCCCGGTGCCGTCTCGCAAAATCGCCTCCGCGCGGTCAATTATCAGGACGAGTACACGTCGCCGCTCATGGGGGTTCGGTTCGCCCCGCGTCACAATGCCGAGATGACGATCTGGTATCCGGACGGACGACGATTCTTGACCATGGACGAGACAGACGCCGCCCGCGAGCAAGCCGAGGCAGAAGCGAGGCGTGCCGAGGCCAACGCGCAACGCGCCGAGGCCAACGCGCAACGTGCCGAGGCCAACGCGCAACGCGCCGAAGCCGAGCGCGATTCCGCCGGGGCACGTGCTGACCGTTTGGCGGCGAAACTGAGCGAGCTCGGCGTTGACCCGGACGGGATATAGACAAACCGGAACACTCGCGCTGGCTCTCAGAAACGGGCCAGCGCGGCCCGTGCCTTTTTCGTCCGCCCCGCGAATAGTAGGGCGGATACTCTGTCGAGTTGAGTTGTCTTCGCCGTGTCGCCGTGGTACCTTTTGCGCAAGCCGAAGAGCGCAATAGGTAGTCGGAGATCCGCCGCCGTGTACGCGAATGTAGGGTCGAGGTAGTGGCAGCGCAACGTCTGCGTCGCCTCCAGATCCCGGTAGCCGAACTCGACCGACGGCTCGATCATGGTTCCTTCGCCCCAATCGTTCCAAGTCGCGATCTGAATCAGGTCGGCACCGCTCTGGAGCGCCCGCTCCAGCGTATGCTTGTAGGTGCTTCCGTCTTTATCCGCTATGCTTCCCCAGGACGCGTGAACCCCGGCGTCCGCGTACACATCCTCGAATCGCGGGAAGGCGACCGGGACGAAGTCCGACCACAGCTTAACCCGGCCGTAAAACTCATCCTGTGCGCGGAGCGCGGCCTCCGTGCCCCCCGATGGATGAGGCCAGTCGAAGCCGCCGACAGCAGGCGGGCGGGAGTCCGCCTCCGTGTAAAAACAGGGCGGCGCGGCCAGTGTCGGTGGCGCGAATATCCGCGACCACTCGCCGCCGGTGTAATATCCACTGCCGAACACCATAAAGACAGGTCGAGAGTTCCGCTTCAGATAGGCGGGATCGGCAAACCAGTTCGCTCCGAGCCAGCCGAGAACCGCTTTCCCGTGCGCCAATCGGTCGTCATTCGGCAGGCGATGCGCGGCGAGCAGTTTCGGCACCGTCTGCTCCTCGTACATTACCGCGAATTGCAACCCCGCTTTTTTGAGCAGCGGGATGAGGCGGAGCGCGTTGCGGTGGTTCGTGACGTAGTCCAGATAATCGTCGGTGCCGTACCAGTCAATGACCAGCCCGTCAATCCCCGCGAACTTCATTTGGAGCACCTGATACTCAAGAACATCCGGGTCGCCGGAGTCATACAGGCCGATGAGCGGGCGGTAACGCGAGGCGGCGTCGGCGCGCCCGCTGACGACGTGCTCCGGGTTGTAGTGCCCCATTGTCCAGTGCCACCCCCAGTTTTTGTGAAAGGGGTCGGACGTGAACCACGGCATGTAATGCGCGAGGATATGGCGCGGCGGGGGGGGCGGCGCGGGACGGGCGGGCGCCGCCGCAACCAGGAGGATGCCGACAAGTAGAAGCGCGGCGTTGTGTGTCCGTTTCGTCATGCGCGTGATGGGGATTTTATCACGGAGTGCTTAGCTGCGGCCCCCGCTCTGGTCGTTTACCCCTCTTCGCCGCGCGGCCACGCGGCGAAGAGAAGGAAACCGCCGACCCACCGACCCCCTGCAACCACGCCCGCGCCCGAACTACGCCGTTCCCACAACGCATGCGCCCGTCGGAAATCGGCTATAATAATCGCGGGCGCGATAAGGGCAATAAACCTGCCCCGTGTGTTGCTGGAAGCAGGCGCGATACCCGCGCCTGCTAACCTTGGATAGAGCGTAATCCCCTATGTCCCTTCGCATCTCACTCGCCGCCGTTCGTACGTACGACGCTCTTAAGCGTCGCCCCGGAGCCGCGCCCCGCCAGTCGGACGCCCGTGACAACGCCCTGATCAAGGAGGTCGAGCGGCGCATCACGCAGTACGTCCACGAGTACCAACTCATCGGGCAGGAGGGGGCGGGCGGCTCGATTTACGTCTTCTGGTCGGAACTTCAAGGCAAAATCGAAAGCGGCGTGTTCGACGATCTGCTGGATCGCCTGTAAGAGGTTCGCGCCGCGCCCCTACGAGGAGACAAAAAATCCATGCAACCTATGGAAATCGTCCCCGCTAACGCGGGGGAATATTTACCACACGCCGTTCCGTGGACCCGCGAAGATTTCCAAACCCTTTTCGAAGCAGGGCTATTGCCACATTTCTGCCAGTTGATAAATGGCATGATTGTATCAACTGGTTGCTATAGCACACAGTACCCGGCACCCCATGTCGAGTGTCAGCGAATCCTCTCAAGTAACTTTGAGCAGCGTCCTTATTAGACACAACTATACGTTGATGTTGCCGAGGAGGATCGTGCCCACAATCTCCCTTGCCTGGATCATGTCGTCACAAGAGGAACGCAAGTCTCCGAGAAACCCCGAAAGCATCTCTGGCCAATGTCCCAGAACGCGGAAGACGTGCAACTCGTTGTAACGGTGTCGAGTGCCATGCTTCCCCTTGATCTTGACATCAAGGTAAGACTGCTCGCCCGTGCCGCCATTCCCGAATACTGGGTGATCAGCCTCCCCGAGCGCAAAATCTACGTACACACCGACCCACTGAACGGCAAGTACATGCGCCACGATTTCGACGAGGGAGATTTCTTTTCGCTGTCCTTCGCGCCGAACATAGTCGTCGCGGTCTCTGACTTGCTCACGAAGAAGCCGTAGACTTACACATCGCTCAGGGGATGCCGATAGGCCCGACGCCGCTATCCTCGCCCTACCAGCGTTCCCTGCCCCGTCTCCGCATATGCTTTGAGGCTCGGGAGGTAGTAGTTCCAACCGGACTCACACAGGTCGAAACACTCCAGTGCTGGCGTCAAGCCGCGATGTCGGAAGCGCAGTTCGCAACCACCGGGGCCGCGTTCGGTCAGGTCGAACTCGATCACTGTGCCGATCCAATCCGGCAGAAGCGTCGCCCCGACACAAGTCCACTGAACGGAGCTCGGGCGGACTGCATGGTCAACTCGCATCAGGGTATACCCGTCTACCCCTTGAAAATCGAAACGTAAGGTGCTGCCTGTCTCGGCGGAACCGGTCACGAGCGGCGTCCACCAGTCCTTCGGGCCATCAAGCGTCGCGAGCGCGTCGAACACTGTCTCGCAAGGTGCCGAGATAGAGAGCGTCCGTGCGTAGCCGTGTGCCTGCCCCGGCTTGTCCGCGTTCTCGTCAACCCGAAACTCATACCCGGCGTCGTCCAAGGAACGCCCCATCTTTTCGAGGCACGCCTCCCATCCCTGACCATGCCGCGCGAACGACTCCTCGTTCGTGAACCCGGAATGGGTCAGTATTAGTTCCGTTCCCTCCTCCACATCCCGGAACTCGACCGTCACTATCGTTTCCAGCCGCGAGTCGTCGAGCAATTTCCAGGTGAACGTAATCCGCTCGTCGGACACGATCTCCGTGTACGTGCCTGTCACCACGGCGTCCACGTACTTACCATCAGCCGACGAGCCCTTTAGCGCGATGCGGTACTCCCCGCCAATGTGTGCCTCACCCGTCGCTTCGGAAACTGTCATCGGGGCCGACGCGAGGTAGCTCGCGAGTAGTTCGGGCTTCGTCCAAACAGCGAAGCACTTCGTGCGCGGTGTTTTGATGACCCGCGTCAACCGTAAACATAAACTATCACTCATTGTCTTCTTCTTCGAGTTGGCTCTTCAAGGCATCCAGACTCTCGTTCCAGAAGTTTTCGTAGAAGCGGAGCCATTGGTCAGCCTCCCGCAAGGCATGCGCCTGAAGGTGGATGACCTGACGACTCCCGCGCTTCTCGCGCAGTATTAAACCCGCCGATTCGAGTACGTTAAGGTGCTTCGAGACAGCCGCGAGAGACATGGCGTAGGGTCGCGCTACTTCGCCTACCGTCCTCTCGCCCGTTGCCACCTCGCGCAAAATAGTGCGCCGCGTCGGGTCCGACAGCGCATGAAAGACAAAGTCGAGCGGTGCTTCGCGTGATTTAACCATTTGGTTGAACGATACCCGCGATTGTAGCAGTCGTCAACTATTCGGTTGAATGATTTCAGGCAGTTAACCTGTCCTCGGCTTGTCATGCTACAATACGGTTATGGACACCTCCCCCACGCCGATAGACATAGACCCATCCGACCTACTCCTTGAGCAGTTCGGCTGGAGCGAGTTCAAGGGGGGGCAGGAGCGGGTGATCTGTGCGCTACTCGCCGGGCGATCCGCGCTCGCCGTGTTCCCGACCGGCGGCGGCAAGTCTCTGTGCTACCAGTTGCCCGCGCTGGCGTTCCCCGGCGTAACGCTTGTCGTGTCCCCACTGATCGCACTGATGAAGGATCAGATTGACTTCCTGCGCCGACACGGCATCGCGGCGGCCCGCCTCGACTCAACTCTGACGCTAGACGAGACTAAAGCCGTGGAAGCGGGGATGCTCGACGGATCTTTGAAACTCCTGTACGTCTCGCCGGAGCGGTTCAACAACGAGCGGTTCCTATCGCTCCTGTCGCGTACCCATCTCTCCCTGTTCGCCGTGGACGAGGCGCACTGCATCTCGGAGTGGGGTCACAACTTCCGACCCGACTACCTCAAGCTCGCCGAGACCGCCCGCACGTTGGGGGCTGAACGCGCCCTTGCACTCACCGCGACCGCCACCCCAAGCGTCGCCGAGGATATCCGCAAGGCGTTCGACATCGCGCCGCAAGATACCGTGATCACCGGCTTCTACCGGCCCAACCTGCGCTTCGCGACCACGCCCGTCTCCGCGCAACGCCGGGACGAGCTGCTCCTGTCGCGGCTCCAGAAGCGCAAGCCTGGCCCGACTATCGTGTACGTCACGCTCCAGAAAACGGCGGAGCGGGTCGCGGCGTTCCTGGCGTCAAACGGCTTCGGCGCGACTGCGTACCACGCGGGCATGGACAACGAAATACGGGCATCGGTCCAGGACGCATTCATGGCGTCGGATTCCGCCATCGTGGTAGCGACCATCGCGTTCGGCATGGGCATTGACAAGTCGAACGTGCGCTACGTCTACCACTACAACCTGCCCCACTCGCTCGAATCGTACTCACAGGAGATCGGGCGGGCGGGGCGCGACGGCGAGCGGTCCACCGTGGAGTTACTCGCGTGCCCCGATGACGTGCCGACGCTTCAGAACTTCGCGTACGGTGACACGCCGACCTACGCGGCGATACTCGTGCTAATCACGCATCTGTTAACGCAAGGGGATCGGTTCGACCTCGCTCTATACGACTACTCGGTCCGCTTCGACATACGGATTCTTGTCATGAGGACCGTGATGACCTACCTCGAACTGATGGGTGTGTTAAAGCAAGGCACGCCGTTCTACGCTGGGTACGAGTTCCGTGTCAACGCGCCGCATACGGTAGAAACTATCGCCGCCGCGTTCCCCGGCCCGGCGGGTGGGCTGGCTCGCGACGTTTTCGGCGCGGCGAAACTCGGCAAAATCTGGTACTCGCTGAACCCCGATGACGCTGCGAATACCCTCGGCGTGGAGCGCAAGCGCGTCACCCGCGCCCTGGACGTGATGGCGGAACGCGGCTACATCGAACTGCGGGCGAGCGACACGCGGCAGGTGTTCACGCGTCTGCGCCCCGAAGAGGATGCGACCGTGATCACCGAGGAACTGATGGAGCGGTTCGTGCGGCGCGAGGAAAGCGAGATCAAGCGGCTACGGCAGGTGCTGGAACTCGTGACGCACGACGGCTGCCAGGTAAACGACCTGATCGGCTACTTCGGCGAGGTTCGCGACGCGCCCTGCGGCCACTGCACGTTCTGTCTGACCGGAAAAAGGCAGGTGTTGCCGGTCGCGAGCGAGTTGCCCCCGATAGCGGACCAGGTCTTGCAGGAGGCCGCGACGCTACAAACACAGTACCCGGACGCGCTGGGAACCGCCCGACAGCTGGCGCGGTTCCTGTGCGGCTTGTCGTCGCCTGCGCTGACGAAGGCGCGTATCACGAAACTGCCGCTGTTCGGGACACTGGAAAACCGTTCGTTCGGCGAGGTGCTAGACGCGGTCTCTGATTAGATCGTCCGTTTGTAACCTTCGAGGGTCGGCACAAGCGGATTACAAACGGGACAGTGACGCTCCGCACAACAAGTTACAAGTGCCGCCGCGCCCCTGCGAGCGAGACGGAGTAAAATCTCTGTGGACGCTTCCAGGCACCGAGTTCGGCGGGGCTCGCGATCAGGAGCAGATGACCGGGGTTGCCCGCGCTCTTCTTCCCGTCTGCCATACCGCTATCCACCTTGATAATACGCCCGTCTTTATAGATGCCGACGTCGTCGCCCATCTCGAACGCGTCCGGCTGGTGACCCATGACCACCCCGAACAGCCCGTCTTTCGTCAACCGGCGTTCGAGTTCGGTGATCTCCGCGGGGTTGTCGTACCACTTCACGCCGTCCTTGTCGGTCTTCTTTTCTAGCACGGAATCGTCAGCGAGTAGGAGAGGGTCGCCGTACGCGCCGCGCGTAACCACCGCGCGTGCCCGCGTGGTGAACGATTGCAACGACTCGTCGGGCACCCACCCGGCGTGGCAGAACGCCCATTTGCCGATCCGCGCCGCCACCGGCATCTGTCGCAAGAAATGACCGATAGGGGCGGAGTCAGCGGTCAACGCCTCGACGGTCAACCCGGCGGCTCGCGCCTGCTCAACGAACCCGGCGGACTTCTTCGCGGACGGATTCTGTAGAAACTCGGCCTCGTGGTTACCGAGTAGCGTTATGACGCGCCCGCCGACACGCGGGGCCTCGCTCTGTAGCGCGATCCACATCCGTAGCACGCCGACACTGTCCTCGCCTTTGTCTATGTTGTCGCCTACTACCACGACGAGCGTCTTACCGCCGACCCAATGCCCAGTGGCATTGATAACCCCCACGTTCCGGAGCAGGGTTTGCGCGTGGCCCTTGTGGCCGTGAACGTCGGAGATGGCAATGATCTGTTTATACACGGACGGGTTGGGGACAACCACGACGCCGGGATTATCGGCGTGCGCGGCGACGGGTAGCGCGATTATAGGCGCGACCAGGAGAACGGCGAGCAGGGGATGGAGAAAACGCATGAGGTAGTGGATTCCTTTCGCGAACCGGCGAATCGCGGGAAATGTCCCGCTCTCGCTTCGGACGCAATTATTGTGCCAGGGGCGGGTAACGTCTATACACCGGCCCGCCGTGACGAGCGAGGCCCCCGAAACCTAGCCGCCAGAGTGACCCTATTGAGACGGCGGCAACGCTTGTCGCGTCGCCATTCTCGCGCTCCCGGTGATAGAGTGATCAAAAAAAGAGTCGGGTTCGGGTCGCTAACAATATATATAGAAGTTGCTATTGACATACTAGCAGACGTGTGGAATAATCCCCGTATATATAGAAGTTGCGGAAATGTCTCATGGTAGCGACGAAAACTAAACCCACCCCGGTCCTGAAGTACCGACAGATCGAGCTCGCCCTCCGGCAAGAGATTGCATCCGGCCTGTGGCGAACGGGCGACCGATTGCCGGGCGAATACGAGTTGGCCGGTCGGTTCCAGGTCGCTTACCTGACGATGCGCCAGGCGGTCGCGAATCTGCTCGAAGAAGGAGTGCTCATCCGGGTTCGCGGGAAGGGGACCTTCGTTGCGGGGAACGAGGAGCCCGTCGCGGAACCCAGCACCCGGTGTCCGATGGTGCTCTTATTCCCGGCGAACTGGCAACGCATTGATCCCGCCTATTTCCCCGATCTATGGGAAGGGTTTCAGCAGGCAACCGAGACGTCGGGGCACCGTACGCCGTGCATACATTACGATGAGGCGGAACGCCCTGGCGTACTCGAACCCGGTTCGGCGATTGCCTGTTTGTTGCTAGAGGATGCCCAGCAAAAACTCGTGGAGCGATTGCGTGACGGCGGACACCGGGTGTTGGCGATCAACCATTATACGGGTCGCCGCTCGATCCCGTGCGTTCGGATAGACGACGCGTCTGGCGTGGAAATGGCGGTTGACTATCTGGTCGCGCTCGGGCATCAGCGGATCGGTTTTCTCGCGGGCGACTTCGGCAATCTGGACGGGGCGGATCGGGCGCAGGGCTTCCGACAGGCGGTACGGCGACATGGACTACATAACGCTATCGAGTTCGGAGGAGGTTTTCAGGAGTGGCGGGGGTACGAGGCAGCCAAAGCCTTATTCGCGTCGTCCGATCCGCCGTCCGCGATAGTGTGCGCAAGCGACCTGTCCGCTATCGGTGCGATGAAAGCGGCGCGTGAGAAGGGGCTTTGTATGCCTCGGGATCTCTCGGTGATCGGCTTCGGCGATTTTTCCGTCGGCGATTATATCTCGCCCGCTCTGACAACGGTGCGCCAGTCGCGGGTGGAACTAGGGCGAGTGGCAGCCGAGTCGCTGGTACGCCTGGCGAACGGCGAAGCCGTCTCGGACATTGTTTTGCAAGCGCATTTAATCGTGCGCGACTCCACGGCCCCGATGCTGGGAGAAAGGGGTTGCGCGCCGGTTATAAAGTAGTTCGCGGGTATGCAGTTCGGCACCGCGACAGTCCAGGTCATAAGTCAACAGACAGAGATGTCCCGCCTCAAATCTCACCGACGGTATTCGGCAACACGGTCGTTGCTTCTTTCTCTACAGTGTTCGCAAGAACGCTGCCTAACGGTAGGTGATTCACCTAAAAGGAAAAATAGCATGTCTACTTCCCAACCCAAGTCGTCAACCAACGCGCCCACCGCGCGGAGCGGTTTCACGCTCATCGAGTTGCTCGTCGTGATCGCGATAATCGCAATCCTCGCTGCCATCCTGTTCCCCGTGTTCGCCCAGGCGCGCGAAAAAGCCCGGCAGACCAGCTGTATCTCCAACGAGAAGCAGATGGGCACCGCGATGATGATGTATGTCCAGGACTACGACGAGTCGTTCCCAATGCTCCAATATTACGATGTGAACGGATTACCCATCATCTGGTCGTCGGCTATCTATCCGTATGTCCAGAACGGCGATTCCAGCAACACCGTCAAAGGAACGGTATATCGCTATGGCCTCGGCGGGATTTGGAGCTGCCCCTCGTTCCCCTCGCAACAGACCGCGGAGTACGGCGTCAACTGGGTCGTCTGTCGCAATGGAGATGGGACGTATCAGGCAACTACCACTTCCAACTACCAGATCATAACCGTCGGACTGTCAGACATTGATAGCCCATCTGAGAAGATGCTAATCCTTGAAAAGGGTGAGGCGTATGTCTCGCCAGCCGGCGTCAGCTATGCCCAGCCGCTGGTTGATCCGGCGCAATGGAACTGGGCGGGCTGGATCGGGATGACGAACGGTCAGCCCACTTCACCGGAGAACCACTTCGAATTGAAATATGATGTGGATGCGAATGGCAACGTGGCGTACGCCAATTACGGCCCTAGCCCGGCGAACTTGCCCCGATTCCGACACGCCAAAACATGCAATACGCTGTTCATTGACGGGCATGTAAAATCGGTACCCCGCGGCCAGTTGAGTTGGTTCAAGAACATCTACAGCAAGGGACCGTATGAGAGCCTCGACGGCAACCCGTACTAGGAGGGGAGTCCAATGCGACATTCGGGTCATGTTTATATGTCTATCCTTGCGCTTGTCGCGCTCATGTCCTTCGTGTTAAGTGGATGCGCCAAAGGCGCGGCGGATGGGGGCACGAAAACCATCGGAGGAGCGGGATCTGTTTCCTCTCCCAAAATGGATGCTAGAGTCCAGGCATTAGCGGGTGATCAAGCTAGGGGGCGTGAGGCTGACGCAATCAAGCAGGCGGCAGCAATGAAGAGGGCAACTGCCCCGTGACGGACCGGGGAGGCGGAGTGTCATCCGCCCCCCATGTGCCGTGAAAAGGTAGGGAAACGAGAAACGTTCATAGAAGGGCTTGGGGCAGAAAGTAATGCATCGGGTGGTCCGGCGGCGTCGGGGCGAGACCCGGTTTCCACCGGCGGGACGCGGAGCGAGACCGGGCATCCCCTCGCGACCGGGAGCGGCCCGCCGTCCCCAAAGTACGGGGTCCCCCGCGACTGGACCACTCACCCGCTTACGGCCGCAACCTACATCCAAAAAGGTACACGGCACGTCGTCGTCGAATACACTCCCTGCCATGGAACAGACCAACTCGCCGCGCACGAGCGGCAACCCCGTATTTCCGGGATGGTACGCCGACCCGGAGATCCACGTCTTCGCCGGTCGCTACTACATCTATCCGACCACCTCCGGCTCGTCCGCGGATCAGGCCAGCTTCGAGTGCTGGTCGTCCGGCGACCTGACGAACTGGACGAACGAGGGCGTGATCCTCGACTTCGCGGACGTCCGCTGGTCCACGAACTACGCCGCGTGGGCACCGTCCGTCGCCGAAAAGAATGGCAAGTATTTCTTCTACTTTTCAGCGGGCGACGGCGCGGGCATCGGCGTCGCGGTGTCGGACTCGCCCGTCGGCCCCTTCGTGGACGCCCTCGGCATTCCGCTGATCTCCGGCTACCTGCATGGCGCGCAGGCGATTGACGCCCACTGCTTCCAGGACGATGACGGCGAGGCGTACCTGTATTACGGCGGGCACGGGGTCTGTGTTGTCGCGCCGCTCGTCACCACTCTGCTCGCCGTTCACCGCGCCCCGCGCGACATCACGCCCGCCCCCGGCTACGTCGAAGGGCCGTTCATGGTCAAGCGGCGGGGTCGGTACTACCTGATGTGGAGCGAGGGGAACTGGACGGATCACACGTACCGCGCCGCGTACGGCGTCGCTGACAACCCGTTCGGGCCGTTCGCGTACGGCGGCCCGGTGTTGACGAACAACCCGGACGTCGCCACCGGCGCGGGACACCACTCGGTCCTGAAACTCCCCGGCACGGACGATGAGTGGGTGATCTGCTACCACCGCCGCCCGCTCGGCGAGACGGACGGCAACCACCGCGTGGTCTGCATTGACCGGCTGGTGTTCAACGACGACGACTCCATCGCCCCCGTGGTGTTGACCCATGAGGGCGTAGCCGCGCGCCCGGCGGCAACAGCGGGCTAGCGGTGACTTCGCCGGAACGGAGCGCGGCGTCCCGTTCCGCTTACCAGGGCAACCGCTCGTTTCCGTGGAAGAATCCGCCTGACTCGCCGTCATCCGGCAGGAGGGCGAGGCGCACCGCCGTTTTCGCGCCGTCCGTGACTTCAAGGGTCGCGCCCGCGCCGCCCATGTCAGTCTTCACCCAACCGGGGTGCGCGGCATTCACCTTCACGCGAGTCCCGGCGAGCTTGCGCGCCTGCACCGCGGTGAGCATATTCAGCGCGGCTTTCGAGGAGGTGTATGCCTCGCCGAGCCACTCTGGAGACATGTTGCCGACCTCGGTGATCGAACCCAGGATGCTGGAATGGTTGACGATGCGGCCGGCGGGCGCGGCTTCGAGAAGCGGTAACAACGCCTGCGTGATCGCGAATGGCGCAATGGCGTTCGCCTCGTACACGTCGCGCAGGATCTGCGCGGTTGTCGTTTTGCCGCCGCCGACGCTGGCGTTGTTCACGCCCGCGTTGTTGACGAGAATATCGAGGCGCCCGAACCGCCCCGCGAGGAACCCCGGTAGCGCGGCGATGTCGGCTTCGCTCGTCACATCGAGTTTAACGAAATGGGCGTCAATACCCTCGCTCTGAAGGGTCGCGGCGGCGGGGTCGCCCTTCGTTGCGTCCCGCGCCGCGACCACCACGGTGATGCCTTGCTTACCGAGTTGTCGGGCGATTTCCAGCCCCAGCCCCTTGTTCGCGCCCGTAATCAGGGCGACTTTCTTGTCATGTGTCATGCTTTTGATAGGCACGCCGCCCCCGAACGGTTCCCGCTATTTCCGGCGACGGATGACGACCATGCCGAACAAGGCAACGCCTGCCAGCACAAGTGGGAGCGACCCCGCCTCCGGCACCGTGACCGCGACGCCGTTAAAAAACAGTGGCGACCGCGAAGTGCCCTGCCCGAACCCGTAGCCGCCGTCCGCGTCAAAGAAGCGGGTGTCAAGCCGCGTCCCATCCGAGAGCGTTCCCGTGAGGTTGTAATAGGTGCCAGACGTTAATCCGATCGCGTCGAGTCCTGTCACGGCGGAGGCGAAGTCGAGGGCCAGGTTCGTCCCGAAGAGGTTGTACGCGCCGTTCCCATAGGCGTAAAGGGTGTCGCGCGAGATATTGCCGCCGTACACCCAGATTTCGCTACTGCCGGACGCCGACAAGTCGCGAAACGTGCCGCCCGCGACATAGGCATGCGCGGAATCGGTCGTCACGACGCTACCCACGGTGCCTCCGTTGACAAACACCGTGCTGTTCGCCTGGGCGGTGACCGCGCCGGAGACGGTGCCCCCGTTGATAAACGCGGTGCCGCTGTCTGTGGCAGTGACCGCGCCGGAGATGGTGCCGCTATTGACATACAGTTTCGCGGTGTTCTGCGCTCGAAGCGAAACCGCATTCCCCGCGTTCATGAAGATGCGCGACCCGTTGACCGCTTGCATGTTTTGTACAACGGCTCCCACTGCGAGCGTGACATCCGTGGACGAGGTGTTGCCCACGCGCACGTTCGGCAAGACGTTGAACAACGCATCGCTGATCGTGGTGATCGTATTAATCTGCGAGGGATCGCCGACCTCGAACTTCCACCCGGTGAAGCTGCCCGAGAAGCTACTAATCCGGTCTGAGATGTTCAATGACCATGTGCCGCTGACGCTCATCCCCTGGAAATCCGATAGCAGACCGTTGGCGTCGCTGACGCCGCCGAAGGGACTCGTGTTACCGACCGGGACCGTGGCATAATCCACGTCGGTTGGCATCGTCCCAGTGGGTTCGCGTGGTACTGCATACGCGTCGAAGTCCGCGCCGCCCGTGGTCACGAACGTATAGTCGCCATTCAGGTGGGTATGGGAACCGTATTTGAAATCGCCTCCCCCGCGCACCCGGTCCAGGATGTCAACGGTCTTATTGCCGTGCGAGAGCGTCGCGATCACGTCGCCGAGGAGCGAATGGGTCAGCCCGGTGATCGTCACCGACTTAAAGCCGTTGATAACGAAGTTGTCGGGAGTTGATGCCTGTTGCTCTGTTGTCGGGAATGTTGCCGCCGGTTGTGGTCGAGTACGAGAACGCTTGCGCAAGTGCAACGGTCGGCGCGAGGGTGATAGCGGACAGTGCCGCGAGCGCGGCGAGTGTGTAGCGATTCATAAAAGCAATACTTTTAGGAGTTACGCGGTTGGCGGTTTCGAATGCCCGGATCTGTCCGTCCCACCCGCAAGCGGGTACCCGACGTCCGGCTCGGAACGCGTCTAGACAGACAATCGTCAAAACAAGTTTTGACTGTACTTGTTTCGCCGATGACGTGGGTTTCAACCCGCGTGCCTTGACGAACCGCGTAACTCCTAAAAGCAATACTTTCTTTAATACGTCGGTTCCGGTCGTTGCCGGAAGATTTTTAGATAACGATAAGGGACGCGCCGACGACGACGCGCCCCCGCGATTCCTACCGTTTGCGCCGCGTGACGAAACCGCGTTTCGCCAGGACAAGCCCGCCGAATGCCGCGACGCCGACGCCGAGTAGCGCGAACGTTCCCGCTTCCGGCACGACCGCGACGCCGTTCAAATACAACGCGCCCGGATTCTCGCCGACCACGCTAAAGCCGCCGTCCGCGTCGAAGAACCGCGACCCGACGAGGCTTGTGCCGTCCGTGAGCGTGCCGGACAGGTTGTAGAAAAAGCCGAGGTTGCCGCCGAATGTGCCACCGGTTTTGCTACCGGCGTTCATCAGCAGGTTGTCGCCGAAAAGACTGATGCTCGCGCCGCCCGCCGCCGCGAAGACCGCGCCACCGCCGACGCTCCCGCCGTACACGTAAATGTCGCTGTTGCCCGACCCTAATATTGCCCCGTATGTGCCGGCTAAAACATACGCTTTGGCGTTGCCGTTCGCAAGTACACTGCCGACATCGCCGCCGTTAATGAACACCGTGCTGTTTTCCGTCGCCGTGACCGCGCCGGAAACGGTTCCGCTGTTCACGTACAGTTTTGCAGTGTCTTCCGACCGCAGACTTGTCGCCGTGCCGCCGGTCATGTACACGCGGCTTGCGTTGAACGCTTGCACATTCCGCACCATTGCCCCCGCCGCAAGCGTTACGTCCGTACTCGTAGTGTTGCCGACGCGCAGATTCGACAACCCGTTAAACGAGGCGTCGCTTATCGTGCAGTTCGTGTTGATTTGGGACGGGTCACGCATCACGAATCGCCAACCGGTAAACGATCCGGTGGAGCTCATCGGGGTTAAGTCATCCCGGTCGGCGATGTTGAGAGTCCAATCGCCGCTCATATCCATGCCGTTGAAGTCCGACAAAAGCCCGTTGGCGTTCGAGACGCCGCCCTTCGGATTGAGAAGACCGACCGGAAGCGTCGCGTAGTTCACGTTGGAGGGAATAATGTAGAATGTTCCGCCCTGATCCGCTGCCGCGTTGAAGTCAGCGCCGCCCGTCGTCACGAACGTGTAGTCGCCGTTCAGGTCGCTTTGGTCGCCGATATCTACATTACCGCCGCCTTTTACCCGGTCAATGATGTCCACGGTCTTGCCGCCGTGTGTGAGGGTGATGATAAGTTGACCGACGAACGTATGTTGTAGCCCGGTGATCGTAATGGACACGAAGGGGTCTACGGCGTAACTGTCGGCGACGCTAATGGTTGAGTTGATGCCGATGCTACTCTTGTCGGGAATCGCGCCGCCGACGGCGGTGCTATACGTAGCGTTCTGTGCGGACGCCGTGACCGGCGCGAGGGCGATAGCGGACAGTGCGGTAAACACCGCGAGTGTGTAACGATTCATACAAGAGTACCTTTCTGTCAAACGGTCGGTTCCGGTCGTTGCCGGAAAAGTTACGGTGCGCCCCCGAAGGAGACACACCGTAACTTTCGTCATTATTCGCCCGGTTTCCTGCGCCTACTTGCGGCGACGGTGCATTACGCCCAGCCCGCCGAACGCCGCGACGCCCATACCGAACAGCGCGAACGTCCCCGGTTCCGGCACGACCGCGACGCCGTTCAAATACAACGCGCCCGGATTCTCGCCGACCACGCTAAAGCCGCCGTCCGCGTCGAAGAACCGCGACCCGACAAGGCTCGTACCGTCCGTGAGGGTGCCGGAAAGGTTGTAGAAGTAGCCGAGGTTGCCGCCGAATGTGCCACCGGTTTTGCTACCGGCGTTCATCAGCAGGTTGTCGCCGAAAAGACTGATGGATGCGCCGCCCGCCGCCGCGAAGACCGCGCCACCGCCGACGCTCCCGCCGTACACGAAGATGTGGCTGCTCCCAGACGCCGACACGCTTCCGAACGTTCCCGCTAAGACGTAGGCTTTGGCGCCGTCGCCGGTAACAACACTGCCGACACTGCCGCCGCTGATGTATATCTTGCCAAGTTCCGTCGCCGTAACCGTGCCGAAAACCGTTCCCGCGCTGATATGAAGCGACCCGCTACTAAGCGCGCTCACTTCGGTCGCCCGCCCGCCGTTCATGAAAAGCCGCGAGCCACCGAGGAGTTGCACCCCATTGACCCGTGCGCCCTCCGCGAGCGTCAAGTCGGCGTTCGCCGTTATCCCGACCCGCAGAAGGGGCGTCGTGCTGTACGAACTGTCGTTAATGGTTGTGTTGGTGGTGATAATGGAGCGGTCGGTGACGCTGAAATTCCACCCGCTGAAGCTGCCGGTCTCGAGACGTTCACGGTCGGAGATATTCAGCGTCTACGCGCCGAAAGCCGCCGCCTTTGCGAAGTCCGTCAACTGCCCGTCTGCCGTGGAACAACTGCCAACGGCACTCGTGAAACCGACCGGAGCCGTGGCATAGTTCGCGTCGGTGCGAATCGCCGAGATGCCGTCAACCGCCGCCGCCGCCGCGGTAAAGTCCGCCCCGCCCCGGCTGACAAAGGTGTAACTGCCGTCCAAATCGGAATCGTCGCCGTAGGACGAATCGTTGTTTCCGGCCACGCGGTCGAAAATGTCGACGGTCTTGCCGTTGTGCGAGAGCGTGACGACAAGGTCGCCGACCCACGTATGTATCAAGCCGCGCACCGTGACGGAGGAGAACTCGCCCACGTCAAACTGGTCGGGAACGTTGATGGTGGATGAGATGCCGGCCGCGTTGTCATCGGGAATACTGCCGCCGGTCGTGGTCGAGTACGTATTGGTTTGCGCGTGCGCGGACAGCGTCGCGAGGGCAATAGCGGACAGTGCGCCCGTGCAAACGAGGTTTGCACACAGCGCGATGGTTGGTTTGTGCTTCATACGAGAACACCTTTCTTCGATGCGGTCGGCTCCGTTCGTTGCCGGAAAGAGCGGGTGTACTCCTCGAAAGGAGTGCGTCTTAGATTCGTCGCTTTGCTGACATTATCCTGCGTTTACTTGCGTCGGCGCCGGACATCACGCTGTTGAACAAATCCGGTACGCAAATTTTGGCCAGGGAACCGCGTCCCGAGGACATATCGCTGATCATCAAGGTGTCCGACACGACACTCGACTATGATCTGCGGACGAAGGCGTGGGTGTATTGCCGCGCGGGGGTGCCGCAGTATCTCGTGATTGATGTGAATGCACGGCTCGTGTACGTGCATACGCTCACCGGACGCGGCGTGTACACGCGCGAAACGCGGGTGCCGGGGGAGGCGATTGAGTTGCTCGCCGCGCCGCATTTCGCGCTGACGGTTGACAATCTACTCCTTCCCGCGTGACCTACCCCGTCATCCTTCGGGCGGGTCTCAAGGATGACCGGGGTAATACGCGGTGCGCGGGAAGGCTTGTTAGAGTGAGAAAGTGAATGGCGTCTGGCCGAAGATGATCTCGTCCCCGTCGGCGAGCGATTGCGGGACCTGCGGTAGCATCTTGCGCCCGTTCCACCGGGTCCCGTTCGTGGAGCCGAGGTCCATCACTTTGTATCGCCCGTTCTCGAACAGGATCACGGCGTGCTTCCCCGATACGTACGGGTCGGTCGTGATCATCAGGGCGTTGTCCGGCTTGCGTCCCACGGTGGTTTCTTCCACCGTGCCGATGAAGTGGCTCAATTTGTTCGCGCCGACGCCGGTGAGTCGGGGGCCGACTTGCGCTTCCGCGCCCTCCGACGGGGCAACGGGGGCTGGCACCGGTTCGGCGTCGCCGCTCAGAGACGGCAACGCGGCGAGCGGCTTCGCGCCGATGGCAGTGTTGCCGCCCGCTTTCGGCGCGGCACTCGCGATCGCCTTCACCGTGGGGGGCGGGATTCGCAGCGTCAGGCGGATCGCGCCGAACCGCAGTTCGTCACCGTCCTTGAGCGTGACTAACTGCCCCGGCTGGAGTGGCGTCGCGCCGTGTCGGGAGCCGTTCGTGCTTCCGAGTTCCACTACTGTCGTGGTGCCGTTCGCGGAAACGTCGAACTGCGCGTGACGCCGGGACACGCTCCGGTCCGGCAGTAGCACGTCCGCGCCCTCGCGCCCGACGATGTTGACGCCGCGTTTGAGCGGGTACTCACGGCCGTTAGAGTCTATCAGATAGGGAAGGGGGTTGTCCCTCAGAACAGGCGAGCTACCCGATAGGGAGGCGAGTAGCACGCCGCACTCGGGGCAGAACCCTTCGTCGGGGACCACCTGACCCGCTTTGAGCGGACATGGTGACAGATTCGCGGGACACACGGTCGGTAGCGTGAACAGCGCCGCCGTTCGCGCCGCGATGGTTGCCGAAGGCGGCGCGTAGACCCCGGCACCGGGGTTGCCTTTCGGCACGGGGATGGTGGCTAAACTGGTGACTGGCACGCCCGAAAGCTTCTGATCGTAGTGCGCCCGCCGCGCCGGATCTTTGAGCGTCTCGAACGCTTCGGACAGGGCCTGAAAGCGCGGCTGATCGTCCATGGACTCGGCGACCAGATCGCGGTACGCCCGCCGGATTTCGTCCTCGCCCGCCGTCTGCTCAACGCCGAGTATCGCATAATAGTTTTCTTGCATAAACCCTTTTGCCTTTGAACCAGGGACGATCCCCGGATGCCGCGACCGACTACTTGCCGCTCCGCTTGCCCTGATCAAGCGTGTAGATCGCGCCCATCAGCGTTTTGTCCATGTTGGCCGAGTCGCCGCGTTCGGCGGCTTTGGCGGCTTGCGCGACCTGCGTCGCCTCGGCGACGCGCCCCTGTTGCGTCAACACGGACTGCGTTTGACGCAGTGCCTCCGTCATCTGCGTGACGTTGATCGCCTGCGTCCTCATCCCCATCATCGTTTTTTCGAGGTTGCGCGACGCCTGGGCGACCGCGACTGCCTGGGCGACTTGCGGGTCGAGCGCGGCCTGGGCGGACGCGGCGTCGGCGGCGAACGTCACCACGGCGTTCCGGGACACCATCTCCGCGCTACCCGTCGCCGCGTCCTCGAACGTCAACACGGCTTTCGCGACACGGTAGGTGGCGGGCGTTCTGGCCTCCCAATCCATCTCCCAGATCTTCGTGATCGAGCCGCCCGTCTCCAGGTCAGATAGGCCGATGGATGCCGAGCGCGCCTGGAAGACCGGGGGCGTGCCGTACACCTGCCGCACGGAGCAACCGTGTGGTAGGTAGAAGGTAAGGCGCGGGTTCTTCGCGACCACGCCCAGGACCGATTCTAGTTCTTTGCGGAATATGTCCGGGATCATCTCGGGGCGTTCGATGTGGTAGTAGTTGCCCTCCGACTTGCGGGCGATTCCGGAGAGCAGTTCCTCGTTGTACTCGGAGCCGAAGCCGAGCGCGGTGACGGTGATACCCTTCGCCTTCAGGTCGCCGACCTGAGAAATAATGCTCTGAAAATCCTTTAACCCCGCTGTCGGCTCGCCGTCCGTGAGTAGCAACAGGCGGGACGCGTACCCGGAGCCTGGCACGGACGCGATCTGCGCGGCTCCGGCGTACAACCCGTCGAACAGATTGGTGGTGTTGCCGGAAAGGATGCGCTGGACGTGTTGCTTGATCAGTTCGCGATCAGTGACGCGGCGGGCGGGCATCAGAACGTCCACCGTTTCGGCGAACGTCACGATGGAGAGTACATCGCTCGGCGTCATCAAATCCACTATCTGCGAAACGGCGCGTTTGACATAATCGAGCGGCTCTCCCTCCATGGAGCCGGAGCGATCCAGTACCAGTGAAAGGTTCACCGGGAGCCGCGCCCCGCGCACCCCGCCGACCATCCCGACGTTCGCGCCGACCTTGATCTCCGTGAGCACATACTGCTTTGTCCGCTCCCCAGCGTAGGCGACACTGCCCCCGACACGTACGTCCAGCGTCACGGCACCCGCCCCTTTTTCCTCGGGGACGGAGCCCGTGGCGTATCCCTGCATGGTCGCCGCGCCAACGGCGCGAGTGGGTTCGTTTATCATATGTTTCCTAACTACCGGTGCCATAGCGGTCGCCTACCCCTACTCGAGCCGTAGGGACGTCCCGCCGACTACCACCGTGTCGCCCGGCACGAGCGACTGCCGTGTTACGCGCTGGCCATTAACGAAGGTGCCGTTCGTCGAACCCGCGTCCTCGATGGCGAACGATAACGCTTCCTGCATGATCCGCGCGTGTCGCCGTGACGCCGACGTGTCGTTCGGGATCGGGATGTCAGCGGCGGGGTCGCGGCCGATCACATCCCCCGACCGGGCCGGAAACACCTGCCCGGTGTGTGGCCCCGCGATGATCACCAGTTTATACCCGGCGTCCGCGCCTGGTCGCACCGCGTTACCGGCACTCGCGCCGTTCGTGGCCGGAGCGGTCGGCATAATACTTCCCGAAGACGCCGGAACTGCCGCGGGGCGAACTTTTCCGTCCTTTACGACGGCGGTGCGCTCTTTGGTGAGCCGCTCGAAAAACATTAGCGTCTTCGCTCCGACTTTGATGGTGTCGCCGCTTCGCATGGGAATATCCTCCCCGCCCTGCGCCCGCTTCTCGTTCACGAAAACAGTGCCCCCCTGGCCCGACACATCCCGCAGGATGTAGCCCCCACCAGGGGCCGCGACCAGAAGCGCATGATTTTTGGCCACGGTCATGTCGCCGAACAGGCCGATGTCGGAAAGCTCGGAGCGGCCGATGCTGGTCTGCTCCTTATCAATCAAAACCTCGCGCCCCTCGTTCTTGCCGACGACGATACGCACCCACGCCTCTTTGAGTAGCTGCTGAACCAGGCCGATAAACAGGCCGATCAGCGCGCCGGTGATAATGAAACCTAGGAGGCGGGACACCACCGCCGGGCGCGGCACGAAGGCGAACAGGTACACCGCCGCCTCGAACACCGTTCCGCCGATAAGCCCGCCGATAAAACCGCCGATCACGCCATTGCGGATCGTGCGCCCCGACCACTTGCGGACGCCGTCCGCGCCCCCGGCGAGCGCGCCGATAAACGCCCATCCCAGGGCACGGGCGAGCGTGTTCATCAGAAACGCGAGCGGGTTGGAAGCATTCTCGACGTGCAGCCATGAGTAGAACGGGGTCCCGAACGTGATGCCGACGAACCCGGCGGCGGCACCGATACCGAGTCCGTATCCGACTATGCGGAGCCACTGCGCCTGTAGGCCACCGGCGATCATATCGGCGAGGCCCAGCAACAAACCTACCATCGCGCCGAAGAAGGTACACACGAATGCCTGTTGCGCGGCCTGATCGGGCGTTAACGCCCCCCCGGTGTCCGCGAGGCGAATCAGCCCCGACAGATCGGACAGGAACCATGTCAGGAGTCCGGCGGCGATACCCGCGAGTGTTAGCAGAACGATTCTTCCGGTCACGTTGGTCATCCCTGATCTTTTCTTATGTGCGCCGATGGGGTCATCTCGCTACGCCTCGAACCGGAACCGCGACTTCCCGACCTGTATCGTGTCGCCGTCAGTCAGTGCCGCGCGGCTCTCGATGCGCATCCCGTTCACGAACGTGCCGTTTTGGGACCCTTCGTCCATCAGATCCCAGCCGGAGCCGTTCGGCACGATCACCCCGTGGCGGCGCGAAACGGCGTTGTCTAGCGGCAACGGGATCGTGTTGTCTGGCTCGCGCCCGATGGTTAGGCGACTTTCCGTATCCGACTGGAGCGCGACCGTTCGACCGGCGAACTCGCCCGAGAGACCGACCAATCGCGGCCCGATGAATGTGCGCTCCACGACGGGCACGACCGGCCCGGTCGCCGCGCCCGCCTCGGGCAGTTCCGCGAGAGAGGGGAGTGGCGTATGAACGGCGTCCGGCGCGGACGAACGGAGTCCGGCATGGAGTGATCCGGGCACGGGGGCACCTGGCGAGTCAACCCCGAGTCGTCGCAGGGCGTCCGCGAAGCCTTCCTTCGGAGTCATGCCGCGCTGTTTGAGATACCGCACCCCCCATGCCCCTAGCCCGACCAGCAGGCCGATCCCGACTAGTCCCGAAGCGATGTCGTTCCTCGGTTCCCGCTTCGTCTCGGCGGTCCCGCTCGTGGTTCCGGCCGCCGCGCCGGGAGATTCCACCGTGCGCACATCCACCGGCAGAGTAAGGGTGATTAACTGTGCCTTCCCGCCGACGGAGGGAGCGATGATCACCGTCCGCTTCACTACGTCGTCGCCGGTGGTCGCATAAGCAGACGCCTCCGCCTTACCGAGCGGAATATTCTCGAAGCGCACCGACCCGTTATCCATCGTGTTCAGGCTGTATTGTAGTGGCTCACCCCCCGACGGTTCGAGGCGGACGACGCCTTTCGCGGCCGGTTGCCCGTTTTTCGAGCGTAGTTTGAGCACCACCACCTGTAGTTTATCGAACGACTCGGTGCGGATGCGTACCTTGCCGCCGTTCTTGATCTTCGCCAGCGACCGGGTGGCGACTAGCCCGTTCACCTCGTCAACAATCTCGATACCGTCAATATCAGCACTCACCTCAATAGGGAGTTTAGTCTGTCCCGGCTGTATCGAAATGCCCTCGCCCTTGCGCCCGCCGCGCACCAGGTAGCAGGAGTAAGAACCGGGGCGTGCGAACACAAGCGTGAACTTGATGATTTTCGGCGGTCTCGCGGGCGTGGTAGTTCCAGGGCCGGGTGGGTGAACGGGCGTCGCGTCGTTCTGCGCGTGAGCCGGAGCGACCCACGCCGCGCCGAGGAACAGCAACGCGGCACCGGAGCGCGCGGCGGCACTCAGGCGACGTGAGAAGATAGCACCAGAGAAATCATCCCGACCAGATATCATTCGTAATTCGAGCCTTCCGAGATGCGTATATCATATAAAGAGCGGCGTGCCTCGGGTAGCGCGTCGCGAATCTCCGTGGCGACCACTCCCACCGCCCCCCGCTCCTTCTCACACCACTCGCCCGCCAGCGCGTGGAGGAACGCGCCGGATCGGGCGGCGTCGGTCGCGGACAGCGTGTTCTCGCGGTCGGCGAGGAGCGCGGCGATCAGCCCAGTCAACACGTCGCCGCTACCGGCGGTCGCCAACGCGACGCTACCGCGCCGGTTAATATAAAGATGATTAGCATTTCCTTCCGTCGCAATCAGGGTACGCGTGCCCTTAAGCAGCACCGTTGCCCGGTATAGACGCGCGACGTCCCGCGTCGCCCCGGCGCGATCCTGCTGTATGATACGTGCATCCGAGCCCAAAAGTCGCGCCGCCTCGCCAGGGTGGGGCGTCAGCACCGTGTTTGTACTTGACCGGTCAATGAATAATACTGACCCGGCGTCAGCGACCGCGTTCAGCCCGTCAGCGTCAAGCACCAGCGGCGTCTGGGCAGGAAGTTGCTGTATGAACGTTCGGACGAACGAGACGGTTACGGGGTTCCCACCCATGCCCGGACCTACCGCCACCGCGTCTGCCTTTCGCGCAAGTGTCAGCACCTGTTCCAGGCCGCCGTCGCCACCGTGAGACCGCTCCAACGTTTCCGGGAGCGCGTGCAGTACTAGTTCGGGCGCGAGAATCGCCGCCGTGTCGACCACGCTCGCGGGAAGCGCGAGATGCACCAATCCCGCCCCGCCACGTAGCGCGGACAGGGCGGCGAGTACCGCCGCGCCCGCCATTCCGCCTGACCCGGCGACCACCAGTACCGTGCCGAACCGCCCTTTGTTCGCGTCACGGCTCTGGGCACGCGGGGGGAGTTTGGTTCGTACCCACTCCCGCGTCGTCAGCGTCGCGGTCGCGCTTTGATCTAGCACCGCCGCCGGGATGCCGATCGGCGCGACCGAAACACCCCCCGCGTAGGTCGCGCCCGGGTAGAAGAGCAAGCCGCGCTTCAGACCCGCGAGAGCCACCGTGCGATGCGCGGCGAATGCGCCGATGTCGCTGCCAACTCCGTCGCCGTCCGCCCCGGTGTCCGCGTCAATGCCGCTCGGGATGTCACAGGAAACCACGCGAACCCCCGAGTCTCTCACGATCTTGCTGGCGAGCAGTAGCACGGGCGGGAGGGGCGGACGGAAGCCGGTGCCGTACACGCAGTCTAACACGAGGGACGAGAGGTGCAGTGCCTCAGCGAGCGCGAAGAGTTTGTTGTCGTGTCGCGATATATCCGCCACCGTGGTCATCGGAACGCCCTGATCCAGTAGCAACTTGCGGAGTGGCAGGAAATGCGCCGCCGCGTCGCCGAGCAGATCGCCATCGGTAATGCCGAACAGGAACAGCCGTGTGACCGCCCCACGCGCCATTAGATGACGAGCAGCGACGAACCCGTCGCCGCCGTTGTTACCTTTTCCGCAGAGAATCGTGATCGTCTTGCCGCGAAGTTCGCCGCCTAGCTCTTCCACGCAAGCGTTCGTGAGCGCGACGCCGGATGCCTCCATCAGACAGATGCCGGGTATCCCGTAGTTTTCCATGGCGCGGCGGTCACACTCGCGCATTTCGCCCGCGGTGAATACATTCATACCGTTTCAGGATACCCGGATTGTTAGGAGAAGAGAAACCACGCCTCGGATAATCCGTCCACGACATCGGAGAGAAACCGCTCCGCCGCGTCGCCCGAAACGATGGTCGCGTCATAAGCAAGGCACAGATATATCTGATCGCCCGCCGGTTTGCCGAAGCAGAGATGCGCGGCGAGCGGACGGTGCAGGATGGGTGCCCGGTACAGCACCCGCCCCGCATGCGAGACGGCGAACGTCGCTCCTTCCACATCGCCTGGCGTGAGCGTGCCGTCCGCCACCCGCGCCTGAAGATGTGCCCACTCCCGCGCGACCGCGAGCACGCTCTTGTGGTTCACGTCGCGCAAAACGGGCACGACCAGCCCCCCGTCCCCGCGCCCTGTCTCCACGCCCAGATGCGCGTACCCCTTACGGCGGACTTCCTCCCCGGTGCGCTCCGCGTTCAGTTCGGGATATCGGACCAGACTCGCCGCGACGGCGCACAGCACGAACGGTAGCAGCGTCAGCGTCTCTGGCGCGCCGGAAACGGTCTCGCCGCGCCCGACACGCGCGATGTAGCGGGACGCCTCGGACACGTCCGCGACGCTGACGAGATGTACGTGCGGCGTTTCGCGCCACACACGGCGATCGTGCTCGGCGAGGGCTGACTCCCGAGGCGACAGAACATGCACCGTCTCCGGCCCGGCGGGCACATAAACCGGTGGCGCGGCGAGCGGCTCGAGGACGGCCTCAGCGAGCGGCACGGCGACCCCACCCAGCACCGCGAGCGGCTCCCCGGCTTCCACCGCTTCCCCCGGCAGCACGCACTTTCTGGCGAGCACGCCGGAGGCGGGCGACTCTACCGTGAACGTTTCGGCACCGGCACGGAGCGTGACCAGGGCTTCGCCGACCATCACCGCCTGTCCGAGCGATTTCTCCCAGCGTTCCACAACGGCCATGGGCGGCGCGACAGGGTCGGGGAACAGGTGCGCGGGGAGCGTGACGGTTTGTTTCATTTGATGGATGCGGGCCTTGCGGCTGTCAAAGCAATAGAAGTGGGGGGAAGACCGTACCGATGTAGCAATATATGGGGAGTGTAACAGACCTGTCAACATCCAGCAATTTGGTGCATCATCCCTTCGAGATAATTGGCTGGAGTGGGGGAATACACGGTCGAAAAGCAAAGAAAGTTGCTTTGTTATTACCGTTACAGATCTTGACAAGAGGTGGAAAGTGGTGCTGAAATCTAGAATAGCGGTGCCGCTATCGTTCTGAAAGTACAGACGAAATATTTGGCGCGCCGTGAGGGAAACATCATGGTCTCAACTCAGGGAAAGTGCGCCTTCATGGCAATGCTTCCTACTCTCTTAGGCACCGTTGCCGCATCGCTTTCGTTACTCGGTCTGCTGACAAATGCGCAAGCCGACGCGATCGCGTCCACAACCATCCCAGACAGTTCCGGTGGCGCGTCGGACACGATGTACAACAATGATGGTACCTCGCACACGTTCTCAATCGGCGGCAGCGTCCGGTATACGAAAGAGGGTGATTACTCCATCGGCTCCTTCGCCCGGGCCATATTACCCGGCCAGAATCAGACAAGTACTTTCAATACGGTGGGGCCTGCTCTGGAGACGATCAGCGTAAGTAGTGGAGCAAAAGATGGATCAATACTCGCGACAGAGTACTGGGCATACATCGCTCCTTCTCCTCCTCATAACGTGTACACTAGAACTACCGTGTGTACGCTGACATATTATGCTTCTCCAAGTGATGCCAGCACGTCCCATTCGATCAGCGGAGCCGGTACTTTTGGCAAGTTTCTTAGCTACTATGGTTACGGTGGTGCCCAGTATAAGGTGTCGTCTTCATCCAGCGGCAAATTAAGTTCAGGTAGCCCCCCCCGGCCTGTGATAAGTACAGCGGGTAGTCATGTGACCGACTACCCGCTGTCCGCGGATAATGGAGACTAGTCATGAGAAATTCGAAATATTCGAGCCTTGCCACGCAGTGCCTAATTTTGGTCGCTTCATGTCTTGCATGCTCGGCCCGACAGCTCAATGAAGCGGATCAACGGGTGTTGCTGACACAAATACATCTAGAAGCGAAGCAACAGAGACTCACTCAACTCGCATCGGTTGTAGAGTCCCTTACTCCGTTCAAGATAGCAAAAGCCGACTCCGTCCCAGACAGAATGCTGTTCTCTTACGCGAAGAGTATCCCTGCGAACGTTCTTCTGAAACAAGTATGCATCCTTCTGTCCGATGCCACCTGGCTCTATAATTGGTCTAACGAGCACGAAACGAAAGGAAACTCTCAGGTTGTTCGGTTGCGGCTTTGGCGCACGAAGTCGGACCCCAAGCGGCGTATTGCTGAGGAAAAAGAGAATGTGCTAACGCGGGTCGGATAGACGAAACTCACGGGCGACGACGAATTGCCTTTGTCCGCCTACCTGCGCGTGTTTGCCGACAAAACGGGACTGACTGTTCTTGCCGCCCTCCCGGACGACGAGCGACTTGTGAAGGCCCGCTTAGAACATTCCATTGTTCACAAACCGATAGCGGATGCCCTGGACGCGCTGTGTGATCGCTATAAAATGAAGTGGGAGCAGGATAAGGATGACGATCGGATCGTGCGAATAAGGCCGATCGCGCCATTGGCCGATCCCAAAGTGCCGGTATCCAAGTAGGTTATCTCTGCTCCTGATCCGTATAGGGGGCTACCTGAGGGGTCGCCGCGCCACCGGTCACGGCGAAGTACCGCTCGAAGAACCGCCCAGCATCTACCGAAACGGCGATCTCGTGTTGCCCATTCAGGTCGCCTTGCCAGCGGGTCAAGCCGTACAGCGCGTCGTCGTTCGTCCAAACGCTGACGTTGCCGCGTTCGTTCACAGTCAATGTCGGGTCGAATATCACGGTCGCGGCGAGCGGATCGTGGAAGGTGATCTTGGGGACATGCGTAAACCAGACCTCCGCCATCCGTAGCACGAACGCTAGTGCCCCCCCGGCCTGTGTAAAGCGGGCGCGGCATTCGTCCTTCGGCAGGACGCACTGCTCGGTCACGTCGAGGCCGACGGAAAGCAATGTGCCCGGTGCTACGTATCGGAACACGATGGCGGTCGCGATGGGATCGAGAAGCGCGTTCCATTCCCTCGCGCCCGGCCCATGACTGTGTGCGCCGCCCTGAAAAACGCCGCACATCAGCACGACGCGCTTGATCAGAGCAGGAATCTCCGGGTCGAGGGCGAACAGCGCGGCGATATTGGTCATCGCTCCGGTCGCGAGAAGGGTCACCTCGTGTGGGCGAGCGCGGATCGTATCGCGCAGAAATAGCACGGCTTCGGACGGCGAGCCAAAGTCGGTTCGGTGATTCGTCCCTTCGAGCACGGTGTATTGCGCCACCTCCGTCTGGCCGCGCCCGTGTAGCAATGGGACGGACAACCCAGCGAGCACTCGGACGTCGGTACGCCCCCCCGCATGACAAACGGCCTCGGCGAGCGCGGCGCGTTTGCCTGTGTCGCCGGTAACCGTGGTCACGCCGAGCAGTTCACAGCGTGGCTCGCGGAGCAGATAAGCGAGAGCGACGGCGTCGTCAATGTCGTTGCCGATGTCGGTGTCAAAAAGGACGGGGATGGTGTTCATAATCTTCTCAGGTAAATAGCTTATCAGGTCAATTCCGAAGGCGAAACCCACGTGTCCTGGTTCGGGAGCATTCCGCGCACCTCGCGCCGGTACATCGGCAACCGCCCACTCACGATTCCGCGTGCCTTTGAAACATCAATCTTGCTTCCCGCCTCCTTTTCCGACTTGCGCCACGGACTCGGCGGGAAAAGGAAGCGTAACGTGTTTGCCGTTGGTGCGCCGTCCCACTGGGCATACAGTACGTGGTCGAACTGCTCCTTTGGATGGACCTTTCCGTCGTGTATGTGTACCGTCGGGAAGAACAGTTTCCCGCCCTCGCGTACTGGGAAGGAGAACGCCATGGGATGAACGCGGGTCGTTTCCCGATTCACTTCCCGCAGTTGGAACACGGCGAATCCCCAGTTCGCGTACTGGGGCAGAGCCGCGAACGCCGAACGTGGTAATCGGAAGCGTGGATCGAGGCGGGCGAAGTCCTTCAGAGAAGGGACATAGCTAGCGACGAAATCGCCCACGGCATGAACGGCTAAAGGGGAAGCGGCGGCGTACATCCTCATTCTCCCCCCCGGAGCACCGCCGCCCGGCGAGTAGAAAAGGGTGAACATGTCGTCGAACAAGGTGGGATATTCCTTCAAATCTATGAACTGCGCCGCGTCCTCTCCCGCGCCGGGGGGGACTGGTAGCGGCAACACCATGGCGACCGGCTCCCGCGCCGCGTAGCGCATCGAGTAAACGAGTAGCTGTCGGTTATCGCCCTCCAGCCGCGCGAAGATGCGGGTGTCGGCGACTTACTGGACCGGTCCGGAGAAAATGCACATATGGTTCGTTCCTTGCGTTCCTCGACAGTTAGTCGGCTCTAGACGTGTATGCGCGGATGGCTTAAAACGAGCCGCGCCGTCCGCGATGGTTTGGCCATCGACACCCGCATACCGGGATTCGGGTACGTCTTATCTGACACCACCGGAAAACGAGTTTGATCTTTTATGAGTCACGCTTCTGGATTTATCTTCAGGCACGATTTGCTCACCGCATAAATCGTGAGACATGGGTGTTGCTAATCGCCAACTAATCGCCAACTAATCGCCAACTTCTCCACCCCAATATGGCCTAATCGCCAACTGGCACCTCATCAACTCATAACGTGTATCGCACCGAGCGTCCCGCCCCGACGCGGTGGAGCAACACCCGCTCAATCAGATCATTCAATTCGTTACGAGCGGCTTCATCCGACAAGCCAAACATTTCGCGGTAGACACGGTTCGTTATATCTCCTTTCTCCTGGACGACACGCATAGCCTCTATCTGCCGATCGGAGATACCCTGAGTACGCAACGATTCCGGAGAGTACTTATCGCGCCACAATGTTACCGAAAAACCAGCGGGGCCGCTGACGAAATCGGGGGCTGGTAGCCTGGCCGCAACACAGGCTTGCACCATGCGAAGCGTGCCCGTCCCCCAGATTTCAACCAGTTTCATCTTGTAGGCAATGTCTGCTAGAAGCGGGTTGCGCGGCAAGGAGTTGTGCCGCCGCGAGAGGTCGGCTATGGTCAGGCGTTCGGAGAGGCCGCCAGGATTTTCTATGACAACCTTATCCCTGTAGACGCGAACGTGAATTGCGCTGAGAGCGGTGTAGTCACGGTGTAAGAACGCGTTTAACAAGGCTTCCCGTAACGCAATAAGAGGGATTTCCCAAACCTCCTGACGTTGCAACACGCCGACACCCGTCCCATTGCCAGGAAACTCGTAGGTGATCTTCATGTGCTTACGGAGCCAATTGATCGTCTCCTCCAACTGTGTCGTGAGTGGCCCAGTGACACGGTGCTCGTCGGAAAGTGTCGTTTCGTCTGACTCCACGTGCGCCATTTGCACACGAGCATGGCGGAACCAACGGTCAGGTTCTCGCGTGAAGAGCAGTACCGCACCGCGTTTTAATCGCCCAGAAGGATGAAGCAAGTTCAGCTTCGCGAGGAGGGATGCTACTGGTTCTTCCTGCATCTCTTGAGAAAGCCGTTCGGCACCCATTCGTCGGAATATGGCGACCGTAAACTCAGCGACATCAGCGACGACCGCGTCCGAGGGAAGATCGTCCCAACTCTGCCCGGTCTTCTCCAGGATAAATCTGGGCAACTCCTCGGACGGAACCTCGCGGCTGGAATTAGCGACGCGCCTATAATAGCGTCCGTTTAGTGCGACTGGAGCTGCGGCAGATGCCATTCGTATGAGTAGTATGTGCCGGTCTGCCACGGTTCAAACGTCCAGAGCGAGCGGGTGAACCTGAAGTTTGGACACGATTTGGTTGCTGATGGTCTCCAACATCTTGCCATCTCCGTGCCATCCGTGTACGCTACCGTTGTCATTCAGTCCCACCCATAAGTTGCCGCCTCGTGTATTAGCAAGAGCCGAGAGTGCCTCCAGACACTCCTTTTCCTGCCAGGAACGTTTGAACTCCTCGGTCTCCGATTCCTGTGTCGGGAGTGGTTCATCCATGC
>JAYUUO010000083.1:0-4769 GCA_043754515.1 Armatimonadota bacterium | reverse complement strand
GCCGCGCCGCGTCGAGTTCGCGCTTGCGCTTGAGCGCGACGAAGCCGATGCCGCCGCCGATTAGACCTAGAAGCCCGACGCCGATCCAGCCCGAGCGGCTCGCGTCCCCCTGACGGTCGCTGGTCACCGAGCCGCCGAACGCTTGCACCGCGGTCGGCACCGCCTCGCGCAAGCCGCCGCTCGCGAACGCGGTTTTGACGCCCGCCTTGTCGAACGCCTGATCCGCCTGTGCCGAGGACAGACGCCCCGAAACGCCGGAAATCCCTTTCGGCGTCGCGACGATGACCGCGCCATCCTCGCCGAGGTTCAACTGCTTGCGCAGATCGTCCGCGAGTGCCGCTCGTGATGGGTACCGTCCGATCTTCGGCACCACCACTACCTTGACCACGGTCGGCGCGATGGCGCGGGTCGCTACTTCGATCCGCGCCACGTCTACTTCGCCCGCGAGATCCGGGTGTACATAAACGCTCCCACTCGCGAGGGTGCTAAGAATCGCGTTCGCGTCGGAGTCACCGCCCACGGAGTTCGCGGGGTCGTTGCTCTTGCCGGTGGCGGGCGGAGTGCCGCCCACGGCGCGGTACGCGTTCAAGAACTTGGCGTCGGCGGACACCGTCCGCAGTTGGGGGTCGAGGCGGAAGACGTTGTCCCACGCGGCCTTCGCGCCCGCCATGTCGCCCTGCTTGCGCAGGATCGTCCCGAGCGCGACGTAGGCGCGCGGGTTGTTCGCGTCGCTCCGAACCGCCGCTTCCGCGTACTGACGCGCGGCGGGATAATCGCCGCGCTTGTACGCGTCCTGCGCGTCGTCGAGCGGCCCCGCGAGGACCGCCGCCGAGAGAGAAAGGGTCAGGGCGACTAACGCCGGAACCACGCCCCATGAAATCTGTTTGGATGAATGTCGTTGCATGAATGACCGCCTGTGTTCCTGATGTGTGATGAAGTGCCGCAACCACGGCTTTTTCCGTTGCCCGATGCCATACCGTCGCCGGTCAATATAACGACACGCGACGTGGTTTTCGGTTACATCGCGGGCACCGTTATCGGTATATACGAGTACCTATGTCTACCCGTTTCCTTCCCTTCCTACCCGGAGCACTGGTAATCGGCGCGCTCACGGGGCATATCGCCCGCGCGGAGCCGGTGACGCCGCGCCACCTGGTTGCCGCGCAACCGGCGACGCTCGCGGGCGTGGTTTACGACCCGAGCGTGTCGCTGTCCGCCGTCACCACCCCATTCTTCGATGTCCACGACCCGCCGACCGGGGCGCGGACGTTCCGCGTTTTGTATAAAGGCGCGGCGGAGGGGGTGGTGCCCGCGCTGTTGACAGTGCCGGGCAACGGGCGCGGGCGGGCCACCCGCTACCCCGCCGTCGTGCTGGTTCACGGACTCGGCGGGCGCAAGGAAGATACGGTGCTTCTCGCGGTGGCACTCGCGCGACGCGGCTACGCGACGCTCGCGATTGACCTGCCCGCGCACGGCGAGCGGCAACGCCGGGACGGGCGTGGTATCGCCGACCTGACGCTCGAAGAGACGCGGCATGTTGGCGCGGTCGCGGTGGCCGATCTGCGGCGCGGGGTGGACTACCTCTGCGCCCGGCCCGACATTGACGCGTCGCGCGTGGGGTGCGTGGGCATCTCGCTTGGCGGGATTATAGGCGGCGTTTTCGCGGGGGTCGAGCCACGCGTCCGCGCGACCGCGCTCTGGTCGGCGGGCGGGGACTGGGGCAAACTGCTGATGCGGAGCGACCATCCGTTCGCCCTAGCGCGGCGGGAACGGGGCGGCTTTCCGGGGGAGCAAGCCGTGGAGAACGTCTTGCGAGACATTGACCCGCTCACCTACGCGTCACGGATCGCCCCGCGTCCGCTACTGCTACTCGCCGGGACGGACGACGACGTGGTGCCGAACATCTGCACAGATGAGTTGTACGCGGCGGCGGGCGAGCCGAAGAACTTAATCCGCTATCGGGGCGGGCACATCCCCGACCCGCGCGCGATGACGATGCGCACGATGGAGTTCTTCGACGTGCGCTTGAAGCGTGGGAAGTAGGCGGGGCCGATTTGCCTGTACACTGAGATCGGGGCAGACGAATGACCGACACAGACACCGAAATTACAAACCACACCACACCAAGGCGGAAATATACGGGATTGACGTTGCGGGAGGCGATGCTTATGGTGCCTACGCGCGAGTTTCTACCGTGGGCTTTGGACGCGGTACCCATTGAGCCGGGGGTCTACATGAAGGAAGCGATGGCACGCCTCGCGTCGTTCGATCTGGTCGGGTCGGAGATGGCAAAACTGCTTCTTATTGACGCCGTGTTTCTGGAAACCGTACCGCGCTACCCGGCACTCAAGGTCTGGAAGTCCGAGCCTCTCGAAACAGATCTGCTCACCGGGTTCGCGGATTACCTGATCGCGCCGAAGCGGGCCTACCTGGAAGCCCCCCTGCTTTGTGTCGCGGAAGCGAAGAAGGATGACTTCGAGCAGGGCGAAATCCAGTGCGTCGCGGAGATGGTGGCGTGCCGCTGGATCAACCTGCAACAGGGAACCATCGCACCCATATACGGCATCGTTAGCAACGGGAGCGGCTGGCAGTTTTACTGCCTCACGCCGCTGAACGTGGTCCGGCAGTCCTCCCTATTCGGGATTAATAACCTTCCCGAACTGCTAGGCGCGGTGGATCACGTTTGCGCCGAATGCGCGAAAAACGTCCCGCTCTGAATCGTGAACGCCGCTGAATTAAGCGTTGTCGCGACTCACGAACTTGCCGAGGTGTAGGCGCGGGTCGCGAAACCCCAGAAGTACGCGGCGAGCGTCAGGAAGGAAGCCGTCACCGCGAACGAGAGGAGCAGGGACGGCACCATCGCGCGTTTGCCGAGCAGTACGCTGGCGGGGATCGCGGCGACGAACGCGAGCGGGATGACGTACGACGTAAAGAACCGCAAGAGCGCGGGGAAGATGTCGGGCGGATATCGGGCAACGAACACCACCGTGTCCGTGAGCGCGGACAGGTTGTCGAGGCGGATCAGCCAGAACGACAGCGTCATCAGCAGTAGCTGGATCGAGTACAGGGTCAGTAGCCCCAGTAGCACGAGCACCATCCACGCGACCACCTGCGCCGGGCTGGGGGACAGTTTCAGAAGCCAGACCGAGTAGCCGAGCACCCCGAACGCGCCGAAAAGACTGCCTAATTCATCGAGCGACAGGTACCGTGCCGACACATAAAACAGGGACGGCACCGGCTTCGTCAGCACGAAATCCATCGTGCCCATCCGGATTAACTCCGGGATCTTGCTCAGATTCTGCGTGAACAGCACGTCCATCAGCGAGCGCACCAGCAGAAACGTGCCGAAAAGCAGGAACACCTGCCCCTCGCTCCAGGAGCCGACCGCGCCCGTGTTGGCGAAGATGATCTTCAGGAACGCGATGAACGATGCCAGCCAGCCGATATTCGTGAACACCTTCGCCCAGAAGTTCACGCGGAACTCCAGTTCGCGTACCAGATTGTTGCGGGCGAAAACGCGGTACAGGCGGACGTAGCGCATTAAAGAGATCATTGGTGCGTCGGTCCCTCCGGTGGTTCGGGGAGTAAGAGGGACTCGTGATTGTTCGTCGGCATGGGGCATCGTACCCTCCATCGAATGCGGTTGTCATCCTTCCTTACGCATCTTCCTGCACGCAACCTTTGAGCGACGGTCGCCGGGATTCATCCCGGCGGTTCTCGACGACCCCGCGATGTGACGATTCGGACTCGCGCCCCGCTAGCCCTGGCGGCGGCAACGGTAGAGGGACGCCTCGCTGGTTCGGGCTCCCGCCCCGGAGGCCCCCGACTGGTAGAGGGACGCCTCGCTCTTCGGACTCCCACCCCCCTAACCCCCCTCCCTCAATCCTAGAGAGAGGGGGGGACAGGACGCGCGGGAATTTTCTTTGATTGGTTTTCACCCAGTCGTCGTCCGTCGGTGACATCGCTCGTTCATCCCTGATTCTAATTCGGTTGACAAGCACCCCGCAGTCGCGAACAGCCCAAACGTCAATAAAGGAAATTCCTGCGCGTCCTGTCCCCCCCTCTCTCTAGGATTGAGGGAGGGGGGTTAGGGGGGTGGGAGTCCGACGAGCGAGGCGTCCCTCTACCAGTCGGGGGCCTCCGGGCTAGGGCGAGGGACCGGGCTAGCGGGGCGCGAGTCCGAAGAGCGGGCCGATTAGAGGCGTCCGCCTTAATGTGACGAAATACCGCTTGCGTTCAGGCACACAGGTTGTATAATTCGGGCATATGCCCCGCCGGTTGAAACCGCCGGGAAAACGGAGACCGCGAACCCGACCGAACCCGACTGCCCTGCCGCCGAAAGATCCCCCTATGACTGCCGCCCGCAGCCTCGCCGTAATACTATCTACCACCGCCGCGTGCCTCGCCGCCGCGTCTCTCTCCCGCCCCGCCCGCGCGCAGTCGCCTGGCAAAACGTGGGTCGAGAAGTCCACCGTGTCCGCCCCCGTCGCCGGTCAGAAGCGGCTCGCCCTGATCCTGGGCAACACGCACTACGGCGGCAAGCACGAGCTCAAGAACCCCGAGAACGACGCCAAGGCCATCGCCCTCGCCCTCGGCAGGGTCGGCTTCACTTCGATCGTGGTGCTTGACGGCTCGCGCGACCAGATGCGCGACGCCGTTCACGATTTCGCCGACCGGATCCGCGCGGCGGGCGATTCGTCGGTTGCGCTGATCTACTATTCTGGACACGGTATGCAGGTCGGCGGCGAGAACTACCTGGTTCCCATCGG
>JAYUUO010000082.1:0-14764 GCA_043754515.1 Armatimonadota bacterium | reverse complement strand
GCGAGGTCGCTACCTAAATCTACTGGTTTGAGTTCCATGATGTGATGCTATCGCCCTCCTACGGTCAAGGTTCGCGCCGGTGTTATGTCGCGCGGCCGCGTGTCGGGTTTCAACCTGCTCGACCACCATTCCGACCTGCGTCATCGCCATCGGTCGAATCACCGCGCCCCCGCCGCATTCGCGGCGGAAGCACGTAGGCGCGGCTACCGCCGCTTCTGTGTCAGCACCATCACAATGCCGACGAGAGCGATCAGAATCCCGATCCCGAACGCTAGTGGACCGAGGAACGAGGCGAACTCCCAGATGAACACCGCGCCGCAGATTAGAATGCCGATCATCAGACCGCCCCGCGCCGCGCCGGACGGGTCGCCGCGCTGGTTCATCGAGCGGAAGATGGTGTAAACGAGGAACGGCAGAAACAGCAGTCCGACCAAAACCGTGACCGCGAAGATGGCAACCTTGATCCACAGATTCTCGACCGTGAACTTGTACGCCTCTTCGTCCTTCGTCGGGTAGGTCGTCGTGTCGCCGTCGCCGTCGGTGACGATGAAAGTCGCCTTGTAGGTCCCTGGCTCGTTCAGTTTGGCGTTCCACTTAATGTCGGCCCCTGCCGCCGTGTCCTGCGTCACGGCAGTGCCGTTGATCTTGGCTCCGGTTCCGCTCGGTGAGTCGAGCGACAGAACGGCGGTCTTGATGCGCGCCCCGCTCGCCTTGCGGAACTGCAAGCGGAACGACTGCGCGGTCCCCTCCCGCACGGAGGCGGGGAGCGGGTCGGCTTCAATCTGCTTCAGCGTGCCCTGCGCCAGTGCGTTACCCGCCGCTAGGAAAAGCACTGCCAGTATCCCGGCGAGAATGTTAAAAACTTTTGGTCGGATCATCGAAAATTAACCGGTACTCCTTGATCGCGCCGGATGCGTCCGGCGCGGAAACGCGCACTTCGTCGCCGAACGCGAGCGGCGACTCTTTCTCCAGCGGCAAACCGTTCAATACTACCTTCACCGGCGGCGCCGCGCCTTCCCGCGCCACGGGCGACAGCGTAAACCGCCCGCCACTCGCGCCGCGCAATGTCGCCACCGCGTTCGTGATCCCGGCGAGGCCGTACGCGTCGAACGCGTAGGCGGTCGGCCCGCCGATGGTCACGGCCTGTCCGGGCGCGATCTCGTAGTCCTTCGCGCCGTTCGCGCCGCCCTTGATGCGGAGCGACACCGGCTTCGACCCTTTACGCAGGAGCAGGACAGCCGCGACCAGCGCGAGAGCCAGCAACGCCATACCGCCGAGGAGCCATTCGGGCGGCAGGCCGCCTTTTTTATCGCCGCCGACGCTCGTCACCGGTGTAGACGCTCCAGTGCCCGTGTCGGTTGCGGGCGCGGGCGTCGCCTCCGCCTTCGGCATCTGCTCGACAGGGCGACCGCTCTTATCAATCTGCACCCCGATCCCGAAAATCTGCACCTTACGCGAATCGGTCATGGTCTTCAAGAGCCGCTCGTAATCCGCGTTCTCTGGCGTCTTCGGGTACTTCGTCAAGCGGTCGCCGGGGATGTAATACTTCTTGTACATCGCGAACTCCGGGTCATTTTTACCCGGCTGGTCGTTATAGGAGTCGGTCAGAAGCACCACCGCGCCCGGCTCGGGCAGACTCGCTTCCAGTAGCTTGAGTGCCTCGTGGTGCGGCTTGCGGATGTTGGTGCCCTCGCCAGTGCCGGTCTTGTTCGGCACGAGGTCAATCAAATCATGTTTTTCCGCCTCGTTCGCGAGCCGCTTGTCGAACACCTTTTTGTAATCCGCGCCGAAAGTGAACAGCACGACGCGGTCGCCGCGCTGGGTGCCTTCGCGGATCATGCTGATCGCCGCCTCCCGCGCCCGGCGCAGTAGTTCGCCGCGCATCGAGCCGGAAACGTCGAAAACGAACACCAGCGTCTTGGGCGACACGGCGCGCAGACCCTTAACGGCGGCGGCGGACTCGCCGAGTTCGGCGTCGGAGGGCACGGTGGCGTCCGCCGAGGCCGACGCGGCGGGTGCCGACGGGGTAGGCGAGGCGTCCTGCGCCAGGGCGGGACGCGCCGCGACAAACCTGGACAGCGCGGTCGCGGCGATAAGCAGGGCTAGTAAAGGTTTTTTCACGGGAGTATTCCTCAAATCCGAACCAGTAAAATCAGCGCGGACGCGATCCCAGTCACGCAAAGAGTCAGCATCAGGGCGCAACCCGGCGGCGCGGGGATCGCGGGGGCGTTCGCGGGATAGGGCGGCTTCTCCCCCGCCCGTAGCGCGGCGACCACGATCACGCGCAGTTCGGCGGTGTGCTTGAACCAGCCGCCGCGCAGATCCTCGGCGTTCTTGCCCCCCGCGCTCGCCGATAGGTATACCTCGCTCCGGTACTCGCCGGGCGAGAGCCGCGCCGCCGACACGGAAAAGTCAACGGGTGCCGACGCACCCGCCGGGAGCCGTATCGGAAGCTCCATAGCGCGAACGCCGAGCCAGGAGCGTTGCGTGGCCACCATCCGCACCGTTAGTAGTCCCTCGCCCTCGTTCGTAAGAATCAGGGTCGTGGGCCCGCCGCCGCCGCTGGAGATATGCACGCCGTTCGGCTCCGTGCTCCGCCACGAGAGGCGGGCGACGCCGGAGCGCGGCGACGCGACTACCGGCGGTTGCCTCTGATCTCCGATTCCTCCCTCATTGGCCGCGTCCTGGGGTCGCTCCGTGGGTGCCTCGGGGTCGGCGTCCGGGTCGGGGAGCGGGGGCGGCCCGATCCACTCGGGTGCTGGCGCGAGGACCGGCACCTTCGCTTGCGGGACGGGCGCGGTTGCCAACTTATCCAGCGCGAGTAGCGTCTCGCGCAGATCCGGTAGCGAGTCGCACCGCTCCAGAATACCGGCGACCCGCGCCCGCACCGGCTCGGCGGCGAACGCACCCCCGGTGGGCAGGTAACGCGCGATCAGGCTCCCCGCCGCCCTGATGTCGCCCGTCATGCTCGCGGTGCCGTTGTAGATCGGCTTGTTGGTCGGCGAGCCGGGGTCGCTCAGCGCGAGGTCGGAAAGTAGCACGCGCCCGTCGTCCGCGATCAATACGTTCTCGCCCGACACCCCGCCGTGCGCGATCCCCTTGCCGTGCGCCGCCTCCAGCGCGGCCAGCACGGGGAGCAATAGCTTCTCTAAAAGTTCGGCGCTGTGCTTGAACGATACCCCGGCGAGTTGCTGTTTCAGGTTGCGCCCGCGGATCACGTCGCGGACGACATATAATTGCCCTCCGACGGTGAACCAGCGGCGGGTTTTCACCAGGTTTGGATGCGACAGGCTCAGCGCATGCGTGATCAGCGCGCGCGGCGCGTCGGCGCGGGGCCGCTTGATCAGCACGCTCGTGTCGGTGGCGCCGTCGCGCGCTAGCCACGTCGCGCTTTGCGCCGCGGAGAGTGCGCTGGCACCGTCGAAAAGCGAAAGGGCGAGGCGGTCGGCATCAAGGTTCGGAGAGGTTCCCGGCATACGTTATCGGTTTCTATTGTACCGCCTCTTAATGACGCGGGGGCGGGGCGAAAGTTGCGCGATTGCGGGGCGACGGCATCATCGCTCGGTCAGTTTGTCGGCGGGCCGGCCCGGCGCGAACCGCCCGCCATCCGCGCTATGGCGAGCCGCGAACGCGCCCTATCTCAAACCTATGAATTAACAACCGATAAAGCAATGAGGCAATGATGCAATGACCCCAGGTGGCGTGAAACGGGCGATCAGCGTGTCACAAGAGCAACGCGGCTTGCTATCCAGCCAGCCGCTGCCGCGAGATCGGCGCACACGAAGTCAGGCGCGACCGGGAAGCGAGCCGGGTCGCTCTCCGCCCCGGATCGGCCCGCGAACTTGCCGGACAGCACCAGCACGAACGTTCCGACGCCCGCCGCGCGTGCCGCCGCCGCGTCCGTCTCCGTATCGCCGACGAACACCGACGCCGCGAGGTCCAGATCATACTCGGCGGCGGCCTGGAGGATCATGCCCGGCTCCGGCTTGCGGTGGGTGGAAGGAGCACTCGCGTGGTGCGTGCAGTAGTACGACCGCGTGATCAAGCCTCCCGCATCGGAAACGGCGGCGCGGAGTTTGTCGTCCACGGCGAGCAGGTCACCGTCCGTCATCAGACCTTTCGCGACGCCCTGCTGGTTCGAGATGACGAAGACCGGGTAGCCGAGCGCGTTCAGCCGCGCCACCGCTTCGGGCGCGCCGGGGAGAGGGGTCAGCTCGTCCGGCGTTTTGACATAGTCGCCGGGCAGATAGACGTTCAGCACTCCGTCGCGGTCTAGAAACACGGCGGCACGCGCCATGCTACGCGATGACGCCTTTGATCCGGTCGCGCAGGGCAGAGAAGATCACATGTCCGAACACCATGTGCAGATCTTCGACCTGCTGCATATTGCGCCGATCCACGACGATAGACAGTTTAGCGAGTTTCGCCAGTTTACCGCCGCCGTACCCGCAGAACCCGATGGTATGCGCGCCGATCTCGTTCCCGACTTCCACCGCCCGGAGCACGTTCGGCGAGTTGCCCGAACCGGACAGCGCGATCAGCACGTCCCCCTCGCGGAGCCACGTGCGCGCCTGACCGGCGAAGATGTTGGCGTACTCGGTGTCGTTCGCCCACGCCGTGATCAGTGCCGGGGAGTCGGTCAGCGCGATAACCTCGAAGGGCCGGCCGCCGTCCAGATAGATGTTCTTAGCGAGGTCGCAGACCAGGTGCGAGGTGGTCGAGCCGGAGCCGCCGTTGCCGCACAACACCAGCCGCTTGCCGGCGTGGTATGTTTCCAGCAGGATCGCGACGACGCGCTCGATCTGCCCGACGTCCGCCGCGTCGAGTAGCATCTTGAGCGTCGCGAAGTAGTCGCTGACGTAGCCGGTGACCCCCGCGTCCGTCGCCGGTAACTCTTCCACGCGCCCCGGTGACGCGGACGTTGCCACAATACTCATTGGTTGTAAAAACACTCCCGAACCGTTCCGAATAAACTGGCTCGTATTCTACCGCGTCGGGAGGATGGGTGCCTGTCGTGTCCGCCGTCCGCCATTCACGAATATACGTCGTGCTAGCAACATAACAATAATACAACCGCCCTATGCTCGCCCTACACTCACCACGAACAGCCGTTCGTAGCGCACGCCGTCGCGGTATAATAATGACTATGACACGAACCATTTTGCCCGCGATTCTCGCCGCTTGCGCCGTCATTGCCACGCCCCTTTCGCCTGTGAACGCCGCGGATCCCGCCGCGCCGGGGAAGGCGCGTTGGGTGGCGACCGGCACGCTGTTCGAGGCGTGTACCTGCTCCGTCCCGTGCTCCTGCAACTTCGGCGAGCCGCCCTCGCCGCACTCCTACTGCCACGCCGTGTACGCGTACCGGCTCGATTCGGCGTCTTGGGACGGAGTTGATCTGTCGGGCCTCGTGATCGGCGGCGCGGACGGCCCGCGCGGCGGGGCGTGCTTCCTTGATAGCCGCGCGACCCCCACGCAACGACCGGCGTTGAAGCGGCTAGCGCGGGCCGTATTCGCGCAGGGCGGGCCGGGGAACGCGCCGGATATGCCCTTCGTGTTCGCGCTCGTGACGCCGACGGTTTCGGGGAACGACCTGCGCCTGCGGATCGGCGACGACGGCGGGTTCGCGGCGCGGATCATCGTCGGGCGCGATGGCAAGTCCCCGGTAGTGGTGGAGAACAACGCGGTCTGGCCCGTCGCGAAGGCGATCAAGGCGAAAACCGCGCGCCTCGACTTCCACGATAAAACGGTCGGCGCGATCTCGGGCACCGGCACGAACGCTAACTACGGCGCGTTCTCGTTCGCCGGGACCACGACCGCCGCCCCCGCGAAGACGGCGACGGCGGCCGGCGGGTGTTGCGGTAAGTGACGAAGTCCGGCAGGAGGGTGGCTCGCCGCGGGCGAATATACGGACAAGAGGTAAACCGCTATGAACGACGACCAATTCCTGATTTTGCACGGCTGGGGTGGCAACAAGCCCGCGCACTGGCAGGAGCATTTATACACCGCGCTGACGGCGGCGGGCAGGACCGTGCATTACCCGAAGATGCCGGAGCCGACCGCGCCGAACAAAGAGGCGTGGCTGGCGCGTCTGACGGAGGAGTTCGCCGCCATTGACGCGTCCAAGCCGCTCACGGTGGTCTGCCACAGCCTCGGCGCGATAACGTGGCTTCATTACGTCACGCAGGTCACCGGCAAGATCGCGGAACGGGTGCTACTCGTCGCGCCGCCGTATGTCATCCCCGAAGTGCCGCCGAGCGACGCGCCGCCGGGCGTGTCGGGGTTCTTCCCGCCCACGCTCGACGCCGAAGCAGTTAAGCGTGCCGCGACGGAGACGCACATCATCGCGTCCGACTCCGACGACTACGCGACGTTCGAGCAGACCAAAGCCTACTCAGACCGGCTCGGCATTCCGATCCATCTGTTGTCTAGAGCCGGCCATATCTCGCCCTACTGGGGCTACGGCGAGTGGGCGTGGGTTGCGGGTTGGTGCCTGCGGAGTGCTGAGATGCCGCCGGTGCCACGGCCTGCCGAGGAGTAGGGTTCGCCGGGTGGCCACCCGGCAACGCCTCCCTTGGAAAGACCCCTTGAATCATGGAAGATCACGACGCTTACGACCAGCCCTTGCCCGAATATCCCGAAGCCGTGCGCATGCGCCCCGGCATGTACATCGGCGATACCGGCGTACGTGGCCTTCACCACCTGTTCAAGGAGATCATTGACAGCTCCATGGACGAGGTGCTTGACGGGCACTGCACCCGGATTGACGTTGTACTCGGCGCGGATGGCTCGCTCAGCGTAGCGGACGATGGGCGCGCCATCCCGACCCGTGTCGTGCCGGAATCCGGCAAGCCTTTTCTCGAACTTGTGTTTACAGAATTGAACGCGGGTCGAAAATTCGGCGATGGCGGCTATCAGGTCGGGGGCGGCTTGCAGGGCATCGGCGCGAGTTGTGTGAGTGCGCTCTCGGACTTCCTGGAGTGCATAGTGCGCCGCGACGGTAAGGTGTACCGGATGCGCTTCGAGCGCGGCGTGCCTGTTACGGGACTTGAAGTCGTGGGGGAGTGTGGCGCGAATGAGCACGGCACGACCGTTCAGTGGCTCGCGGACCGGACGATGTTCGTGCCCGCGCTGGACGCGGGCGGAAACCTCGGCTACGACGCCGGGATCATCACGCGCCACCTGCGGGAGCGTGCCTACTTGCTCCCCAACACCCGCATCACGTTCACAGATCACCGACACGGCGACCCAACGGTGCGTGTGTTCCACTACCCGAACGGCGGCGCGGATTACGTGCGCGAACTGAACCAGGGATACCCCGTTATGCCGGACGATCCAATCTTTATTCGTCGGCGCGACGGTGACCCCGCTGAAGACAAGATCCGGGTCACGGTCGCGCTCCAGTACAGCGACCGGGACGGAGAGACGCTGTTCAGTTTCGCCAACTCGCACCCTTGTATCGAGCACGGTACTCACGTCACTGGGTTCCGCCGCGCTCTGACGCGGGCGATCAACGAGACGTGCGGCTCGTGCTACACCGGCGAGGTGGTCCGGCGCGGGCTGACCGCCGTGGTCTCCGTTTTCGCGCCGGACATCATGTGGAGCGGCACGAGCAGAGACCGCGTCGTGAACTTGGAAGTCGAAGGGGCGGTTTTTTCGGTGGTGTACGCGGGATTGATGGCGCATTTCAAAAGCCATCCGGGGGAGGCGCGGCTTCTAGGGGAGTTGTTCGCGTCGCGGTGATTGGCTGTTTGTTTGACTGTCGGGTATGCCTTGACCCTTTGTGCGCCTGGAACCGGTAAATCCTCCCCCCGCTCGTCGGACTCCCACCCCCTAGCCCCCTCCCTCAATCCTTGAGGGAGGGGGAACTCCGCTTGTAGGAATCGTGAGGCATCTCGTCCCCCCTAGACATTCAACCCGCTGGGAGCACAGACAAGCCCTCCAATGTGAGCAGGCGAGGTTCCCCCTCTCTCAAGGATTGAGGGAGGGGGCTAGGGGGTGGGAGTCCGACGAGTGAGGCCACCCGCCACCGGCTCCGGGCTAGCGCGGGGGAGGCCGAACCAGCGAGGCCAACCGCAACCCGTCCCAGGCGGGCCGGGGATCGTTGATCCCCGCTCACTACCGCAACCCCGTCGCGTGATACCATACCCCTAGCATCGTAGAAACCGATCAGGAGTATTTCAGCCCCGTGCCGCTTAATCTTTCCACCGCGTCCGCGCCCGTTTGCCCGACCCGCCCTCACACCCTCGCCATCCACGGCGACGCTTTGTCCGACCCGTATTTCTGGCTCCGCCAAAAAGGGACGCCCGAAGTGACCGCTTATCTCGAAGCCGAGAATGCCTACACGGATGCCGTGTTCCTCCAACCGACCACGGCTCTGCGCGACACGCTCTATAACGAGATTCTGGCGCGGATCCAGGAAACCGACCTGTCCGTGCCCTACCCCGACAACGATTATCTGTATTACACCCGCACCGAAGAGGGCAAGCAGTACCCGATCTACTGCCGCAAGCACACCGAAGTCGCGCCCGAACAGGTCACGCTCGATGTCAACCGGCTCGCCGAAGGCGAATCGTTCCTGAGCGTCGGTGCCTATGCCGTGAGCGACGACACTAAATTGCTCGCTTACACCACCGATGTCACCGGGTTTCGGGAGTACACGCTCCGCATCAAGAACCTCGCGACCGGCGAACTGTTGCCGGACACGCTCACGAAGGTGGACGGCGCGGTCTGGTCGGCGGACGGCAAGTATCTGTTCTATGTGACCGAGGACGAGACGAAACGCCCGTACCGGATTTTCCGGCACACGGTCGGCGAGCCGGACGCGGCGAACGACGTCACGATCTACGAGGAGGGCGATGGGCTGTACCGCGCGTTCCTGTACCGCTCGCGCGACAAGGCGTTCGTGTTCATCGGGTCGGCCTCGTCCACGTCCACCGAGTACCACTACCTGCGCGCCGATGCCCCGACCGCGCCCCTGACCCTGATCCTGCCGCGCGAGGCGGAGCATGAGTATTACCTGGATCACCGGGACGGGCTGTTCTACATCCGCACCAATAAAGAGGCGGTCAACTTCCGACTGGTCACCGCGCCGGTCGGCGCCCCCGGCGACTGGACGGAAATCGTCGCGCTCCGCCCGGAGGTGATGATCGAGGATCTGTCCGTGTTCGCGCGTCATTTCGTGGTCGAGGAGCGGGAAGGCGGATTGCCGCGACTGGTGGTGCGCGACCTCGCGACAGGCGCGGATCATCCGGTAAACTTCCCCGAGCCGACATACGCGTTGCAGGGCGAGGCGAACCGCGAGTTCGACACCGACACGTTCCGCTACCGGTACGCGTCCCTGGTCACCCCGGCCACCGTTTATGATTACAACATGGTCACCGGCGAGCGGACGCTCCTGAAGGAGACTCCGGTTCTCGGCGGCTACGACCGCTCCCTGTATATCTCGGAGTACCGGTTCGCCACCGCGCCCGACGGCACGCCAGTGCCGGTCTCGCTCGTGCGCCGCAAGGATACGCCGGTGGACGGCTCCGCGCCGTGCCTCTTGTACGGCTACGGGTCGTACGGCATCGTGATCCCGGCGACCTTCCAGCCGTCGCTCCTGTCGCTCCTGGATCGGGGTTTCGTGTTCGCGATCGGGCACATCCGTGGCGGCGGCGAGAACGGCAAGCCGTGGCACAACGATGGCAAGATGAAGCACAAGCGCAACACGTTCACGGACTTCATCGCGTGCGCCGACTTCCTTGTTTCCGAAAATTACACCACGCACGCGAAGCTATCCATACGTGGCGGGAGCGCGGGCGGTCTGCTGATGGGCGCGGTGGTGAACCTGCGCCCCGACCTGGCAAAAGCCGTCGTTTCGCTGGTGCCGTTCCTCGACGTCCTCAACACGATGCTGGACGAGACCTTGCCGCTGACGATAGGCGAGTATATCGAGTGGGGCAACCCGCACGTCAAGGACGAGTACGAGTATATGAAAACGTACTGCCCGTACACGAATCTCGCGGCGAAGGAGTACCCGGCGACGCTCTTGCGGACGTCGCTCAACGATTCGCAGGTGATGTACTGGGAACCGGCGAAGTACACGGCGCGGTTGCGCACGCTGAGAACGAACGACGCGCCGCTCCTGCTCCACACGAACATGGCGGCGGGGCACGGGGGGTCGTCGGGGCGCTACGACGCGCTGAAGGAGACGGCGATGGACTACGCGTTCGTGCTGTCGGTGCTCGGGGTCGAGTAAGAAACGGGATGAAGCCAAGAAGATACTGGCCCGGCACGCGTGCCTGGCCAGTATCAGTCTCCGTGCTTTAGTACGCGCTGCTCCAGAAGTCGCCCCAGTTGGTGTGGAATCCGCCCGTCGCGCTTCCCGACGGGTTGCCTGGATTGGAGTCGGCGATCTCGATCCCGCCCTGTACCCCGCCGATGTACTGGCTGCGAACCCAACTGTTGCTCGCCGCGACGTTTGCCACAAAGGGGGCGAGATTGCTGTTCCAGCTGGTCGTGCGATACGGCGCGTCGAGCACGAATGACCATACCGGCCACGTGTGCCCCTGACCGTCGTTCGTGTTGCCCCAATACACCGTGTACGTTCCGGGCGCGGCGCGTCCCGCCGCGTCTGTGATACGCTGTCCGGGCGCGGAACTGCCCCAGTTCTTGATCGGGTTTAGCCCGTTCTCGTTCAGCCACACCATTATCTCGCCGGAGGGGTAGGTCGCGCCCGGCGAGGCGATAACCCATACGTCGAACGAGGCGTCGTAGATGTTGTTGCCCCAGAGCGAATACGCCCATTTCGTCGGAATCGGGGGGTTGTTCGACACGGCGACAGGGAACCCGTGACGGTCGGTGCCGGGAAAGCTACCGCCGAAAACCCAGCCGACGATCCAGCTCGGGTAGGCCTTGATCGAGTCGTACCCGGCGGTGCCGTAGTGCCAGTCCCAGGTCGCGCCGAAGCCGGACTGATCCTGCCACACTGTCTGCCATCCGCTGGTGTCGAAGGCACTCCCCCACGGGTCGCTCTGGAAGTAGTTCCCGTTCGGAACTTTGAAGTCTGCCCGAGCGGGGCGAACCGCCAGCGCGGTCAATAGGGTGATCGTGGCGAGAGTGCCTACGAGCGTCGCGAATCGTTTGTTTACCATTTTGATACCTTCCTCGGTGTCGGTCGTGGGAAGAAACATTCTTCCCGGAGTCTCCCCTCACTTTTGAGGGGTTGGGTGCGCCGCCATATAATCCGCGTAGGCGTGCGCGTCCTTTTGTCGCTTGGTTTCCGACGGCGCGGACGTGCTGGTGTCGGACGCGCGTGGTTGCGCTCTGTTCGCGGCCGACTTGGGTACCGCGTCCTGCCGGGCGCATCCCTGCGGCAGGAGCAGTAAGCACGCGATAGCCGCCGTTATTACAGGTGTCAGGTAACTTCTCATCGTATCTCCTCAACGCACGCTGAAGGTCACCGATGGGATCTTGCCGTCCGGGAATGCACCGCTGGTTCCCGCCGCCGTCGCGCCCTCACCCCCGGTCGTTTGAGTCGCGGTTTCGGAAGCGGCGTTGTAGCCGGGGGACACTTGCGACCCGCGTAACCACTTGGCATGGCCGTCCACCATGAGGTAATTCGACCCTTCCGTATGGCGGCCTTTCGCGGACAGATACGAACCTTGATTCGTCGCCGTAACGCCGTTCATGAACCCGGTGGCATACTTGATGAATCCGTCTTGCGGGGTGCCCGCGCTTGGTTGCGCGTTGTAGCCGCCAGGGTCATACGCGCCGCCGTTGCCATTGCCCGCCGCCGAGCCACCGAAGTACGGCACGTAATTGTCCGAGCCGGGATTGGTCGCGGGGAGCGTGATGTCGAAGCCGCCGCTGTTGGCGACCTCGAATAGCAACACCGTTCGCGCGGGCGCGGCGTACTGAGAAAGGGTGTACGACGAGGGCGAACCGCTGGGCGCGGTCGGGGACGGAATCGAGACATCTTTGTTAAAGCCGTAGGATGAGAATGGGGTAGTCTGCGTGTCGTCGCTCGGGCAGTGGAACACATTCACGCTCCGGACGTAGGTGTAAACTTGCCCGGCCCATCCATTACCTCCGCCGTACGGGTTGACGCCGTTCGGGGTTGTTTCTTCAAAGTCCTGTTCGTATTGCATCACGGACAGCCCGACTTGCTTGAGATTGGAGAGGCACGAGATAGAACGCGCCTTCTCGCGCGCCTGCGCGAAAACGGGAAACAAAATAGCGGCTAGTATAGCGATAATTGCGATAACGACTAGCAACTCGATTAGCGTGAACGCCCGACGCGTTCCGTTCCCTGGCACCAATACTTGAGACGACATGATAGTTGTCCTTTCTTGAAACAGATCCAAACAGCTTAAACGATTAAGCGACAGGAGGCGCGAACCACCAGTTCCGCGTCCAGATACCGACACATCGGCATCTCCTCCGAATCAGCACCCTGTACGCTGGTATCGCCCTCTATGATACGGATAAGGGTCTCCGTCGCGACCGCCCCGATTTGCGTGAGGGGCTGCCGGACGGTGGTCAGCGGCGGCGACACCAGAGCCGCGTTCGGCAGATCGTCGAACCCGACGACCGAAAGATCGCCGGGGATCGTCAGACCGAGTGACCGCGCCATCTCCATCGCCAGAATCGCGAGCGTGTCATTGCCGGCGAAAAGGGCGGTAGGGCGGTTCGCCGACGTGAGCAGGCGCCGGATGTTGTCCACCGCCCGCGGCCAGTAGTAGGTGCCTTCGGGCACGTGCTCCGTGGGAACCGACACCCCCGCCGCGTCCATGGTGGCGAGAAAAGTGTCCCTGCGCGCGACGGCGTCGGAGTGGTTCCGGTCGCCCCCAAGGAAGGCGATCCGGGTGTGTCCGAGCGCGAGCAGGTACTCGGTAGCCATCTCCGCGCCCCGGCGGTTATTCACCTCTACGAAGGGGACGCACGGGACGCAACTGGGGCTTGCGACGCAGACGACGGGTATATCTAACGCCGCGAGGCCCGACACGACGTCGGAGTCCGTCACAGGCGCGATTACAAGAACGCCGTCCGTGCGACCGTCGCGGAACTCAACCGCCGACGTACCGGCGTCCTCCCAGGGGGTGGTGAACAGGGTGACGTTGTAGCGCGCCCTGCTCGCCGCCGACACGATCCCTTGCAACACGGTGGCGGCGAAAGGGTTGGTCAGAATGTCAGCCTCGATGTTGCCGAAGTGAACGCCGATGGTGCGCATCTTGCGCCCGCTCAGTCGTTGCGCCGTCGCGTCGGGCCGGTAGTTCATCCGGCTGATCACACCAAGGACGTGTTCGCGCGTCAGGGCGTTCACCGGGCGCGGCCCGTTATTCAGGACGTAGGATACGGTGGCGACGGAGACGCCGCTCGCTTTAGCGACGTCGCGTATGGTCATCTTCGGAGGGCGTGTCGTTTGCATAACCATTTCGTGTGTTCTCTGCTATGTGAACCGGTTAGATAATACATCTAACCGATTAGATTGTCAAGTATATCGGAAAATTTATTTTCGTCATCGTGATCGCGCGGTCAATCGGGGTGCGCCGCGCGGGCAGAAGCCTCGCTCGGAGAGTGCCATCCTATGCCTGTTGCTTTGCTGATTCTGACATGGCTGTGGAGCAGGGCGAGCATGTTTAAGTCTATGGTTGCTTTGGGCCGGATGCACTTCTCGAATTCGTACAGAGTCACTACACAACTATAGTGCTGGCCAGTCGAAATAATTCGAGTACGTAGTGAAATCAGTTGCGATACTCATGCCAGGATTTTGAGCAACGAACCGAATAGAGCGGTTCGCCCAGTGGTTCGAGCGTTCGCGACCGATCTCGCTCCATCCCATAGCCTGCTCAACATCTTCTCGTAACGAATCATAAATATGATTGATGAATTCCTTCGACGACAGCAACTCATCAAAACCACCTGAACTATGAATGCTTCGCCTGTTTCTTTAACCTCACTCATTCGCTTCTTCACTTTGTTAGGTATCTCAGGGGGAGTGTGCTCTGTAGACGCATAAATGTAGATCCCAGCGTCTTGATTGTCCACCGTCGGAAACTCCGATGGCACAATGAAAACCTCGCTCCTTGACTCCCACCGATCATCACAGTACTGATACACAGCGATTATCTTAAAGCCCTCGCGGGCTCGGCGAGGCATGCGTGGTACTAACGATGCGAAGTTCGCGTGAAGCATCCAGCGACCCGATCCAACTAAATGCTTCATAGAACAGCAGATAAGACGATCTACCTGCTCTGGACCATACCAGCCATATGCGGTACGAGCACTTTGGCTATCTCTCGCGAGGGTAACTAATTTAGTAGGAAGGCGACGCCCCTCATGCACCTCGGACGAAGACATATAGCGTATCTAACTGAAGTTGTAAAAAAGCGATTTACATAGAGCGTTTCGTTCAAACCGCCTCGCTTGCCCCCGGTACTGCTCCGGGAGCCAAAGCACGCATCACCCCGGAAATATGGCAAGCCTTAGAAAAGCGCGCCCAAGAAATGCCCAACGCGACTCTCGCCGACCACCAAGCATGGCTTAAAGAGCAAGGGGTTGTGTTGTCGTATTCCGCCGTGCATCAGAACTTCGCCCGACGGGGCTACACGTTCAAAAAAACCAGAGTGTTATCGGCGTTTGTAGCCTCTCAAAAACGCTCTGCTGGCGAATCCAAGAAGGTTCGGTCAAAGCCGACACGGTGACCGATTTTGTTTTCGATAATGTTCTTTCGTGTTTAGAGGCGGGGGATGTTTTGATCAGGGACAACGCGGCGGTGCATTCC
>JAYUUO010000081.1:0-47466 GCA_043754515.1 Armatimonadota bacterium | reverse complement strand
TCGCCCCAGTCGCCCCCCAGGTGGCGGGCGAGCAATTCAAGAAGCGATTGGTTCGCCGCTTGCAGTGCCGCTTCCGCCCCCGGCGTGGTCAGGAGCCGCCCCGCCGGGAACAGCGCGGTCTCGGCGACGATGACCAGCACGCCGCCCGGTATCTCGCCGGGCTCGGGTGTGTCGCTCATTTCCATGCCCCTCCCTCCGAAACGTGGTCAGGCCGACTCCGACCCGATAGCTCGGTCATCGCCATGCCCGCCCACTCGCGGATGTTGTGCGCCTGCCGCGCCCTCTGGTCGGACAGGAGTCTGTCCGCGCCGAGCAGATGCTTGCACGGGTACCTGCCCAGGTGCTTCGCGAAGAACGGGCAGTCGCACTCATCGCTTGCCTTGTCCACGAGGTACTGCGCGCCGTCCGGCGAGGTGATACGAATCGTGTGCGCGGTCAAGCGTCTGGCGCGGTAGTCGTCCTGGAACAGCCGCCCGGCGCGGGCGTTGACGTTGGCGAGTAGTTTCGCCTCATCAATCGTGCGGGCCGGTTTCCGCTCTTTTCGGTAGTCTTGCAAATCGGTATCTTCCTTTCTTGCTGTTCGCGTAACTTAAGCGAACGGGTCAGGAACCGACTTTGCCCGAACCCGGACATAAGCCGGTTCGGTTAGTTGTAGTTGTAATCTCCTCGGCGTGTAGCCCTTGCTACAAAGCCCCGCCGAGCGGCACGACTTTCGGCGCGAGGATGTGCTCGCGCACGAACCGCGCTCCCTTGCCCGCCGTGGGGGTGTCTATCAGCGTCGAGGCCAGCGATTCCAGTTCCACGCGCTCCTCGATGCCGAGTTTCTGCGCCGCCGCCGTGAAGGCGTTCACCAGGCCGTACAGGCTGTCACCCTGTTTCTCGCCCAGCAGTCCGAACTTGACGTACTCGGCGGTCTGTTTCGGCAGGTTCCACACCTCGGCCAGGTAGTCCACCGCGCCCCCGATGTCGGGAACCGGCGTCCTCACCGACAACGCCATCTGCTCCAGGAACGCCGCCGCCACTAAGGTCGCCTGAGATATGGCCCCCTCCAGCAGTCGCAGGAAGCGGGCCGGTTCCACCCGGACGTGACGCTGCCGCAGGAGGGACTTGCCCTCCACCTTGTGCATCAGCCCGTTCGTGCAGACCAGCCGCCACACGACCGCGTCTACGGTGACAGCCCGCAAACCGACCTCGGAGTTCGTCAGGTGGACCCCGACGAACAGGCGGTCATCGGGCAGCACGTCGCGCCACAGGTTCGGCTGGATCAGGCGCAGGTGGAACGCCTCGGGCGAGACGTCCACCAGCCCCACCTCGTACCGGCCGTCGCGTATCACCGGCAGAAGCGTGTCGAGTACCTGCTTGTTGTCGAGTTTCTGGTAGCGCGGGGACAGGACGCCGCGCACCGTCGCCCCCTTCGAGCGCAGGAGCCACGAGCCGGACGGGGTAGACGAGTCGTCGTTCTCTCCCGACCGGTAACTACGGTCGCCGTTCCCGGCGAATGTAGCTGCATTCTCCATCATCGCCCAGTGGTTGAACTGGGCGTCTTGCAGATGGACCGGGCACCGCTTGAAATACCCGGCGGGCATCCCCAGCCGCTGGCAGGCTTGACTGGTCGCCCAGTCCGACATCGCAAGCCCCATGTCGTGCCCCTCGCTCGCGGCCTGCGGGAACCACAGCCGCCCGTGCTGGAGTGTCACCTCCCGCGCGGGAACAATCGCGTCCCACTTGCCCGCGTCATCCTGCCCGACGATGTCCGCGACATCGTCGAGCGTTTTCGTAAACGTCATTCGATTCGATTCCTCTCGGGTTGTTAAAGTGCGCGGGGGCGGGACGGGACGGGCCTGTTCGGGTGTTTCGGGGGGCCGTTGCCCGCCGACCGCCCCGCGCAAGAGCGACAATAGGGGGCGGAAAGAAGAGGCACAACGAGCGTTGCGGGAGTGAACAAAAAAGCCCGCGCAGGATAATCCTGTGCGGGCGAGAGAGCAAAGCGGAACATTTCATCGGAAACGGGCGATGTTGTAGCGCGATAGTTGCCGCAGGGCGAGCGTCCCCGGTTGGGTTGGAGTGATAAGTGGCTCCGCGTCCGGTGTGATCTGTACCGCCCTTGCTTCATCTTCGTTCAGGAAATAGGCGGAAAGCGGGCGCGGCTCCCCGGTCTCCGCCGATTCCAGCACCGAGCGGAACAGCCGGTGCCAACCGTCAATGAGCAGCAGACCCGCCGCCACGCCGTCCGAGACGCCCTCGCGCCAGGGGACGAACAGCACCGGCCTGGATAGGTCGGCTTCGCTTATGGCGTAGCGCACGTCGAGGCCTGGGTAGCGCGTCAGGATGTGGGCGAGGCCGACGTCGTGTTCGGAAGGGTCGAACGTGCCGAGCGAGCCGTGCCGCGCTGTCGCGAGTTCGTAGCCCTCGGTGACGTCCCACGCCCACGGCTCGCTGTGCCCGTCCGGGAAACACCGCCGCGTCGTGAACACGCGGTGGCGTAGATACGAGACGTGGAGCAGGAACGCCCGCGTCTCCTCCTTCGTCCCCAGTGGCACGAACGCCGGTCTACTACTCTTCGCTGTCGTTTTGCTCATCGGTCGCACCCCCCTTCCCCAACAAGTCGAGTTCGCCGTAGAGGAGGTTGAAGCGCGGCAGCTCCCAGCACCGGCTCCAGCGGCAGGCGCAGGCGACGGACCGCTCCTGCCTGTCCCCAGAGTCGCGCCAGGCTGTGTTCGCCTCCTCAACCGTGTTGAAGAGAGCGTCACCGGCGGGGATGAGCTTGTCCCCGACGCGGATGCACAGGGCGAACTTGCCCGCGATTTGTTTCGCCCGCTTGCACGAGACGATGGACGGTGCCCGCTCTTCGTGGTCGTCATAGCCGGTCGGCATTGTCACGCGGCGGAAGTATTCCCGCGCCTCTTGCCGAATCGCCGCGTTATAGGCGACGCCCGCGAGTTCCAGTGCTTTAAGGGAAATCGCGGTCGGCGTGTTGTCTAAACTCCCGTTGATATGTTGCGCGGGAAGGTCGCGCTTGTGCATCGGGCGCACACTGTCTTCGCCGCGTCCGGGATGCCCGAACCGGAAGATGTGCCATGCGGGACCGCCGCGCGTGTAGCGGCACGTTCCGGTGGTTCCATCGGGATAGACCACGGCGCAGTCATGCTCTTTGAGCAAACTGCTTCGAGTGCCGCCCCCGGAACGGGTGTTGCTGCCTTGCCGCAGGACAAACGCGGTAGTGCCAGCGATTCCGTTCGGATCTATCTTGTCAACTGCGGCGGCGAGTTCGTCATCGCCGGCGTAGGTCGTGTAGCGCGCATAGCGCATAGGATTGTCAATGCCTCCTCGTTTTAATGATCGCCAGGCCGAAACCTGACGGGAGGCATGATGAAGGGGCGGGGGTAGGCGGGCAACGAGCGGTGCGGGGACGGGATTGCGGGGGATGAGTCTGTCGGATCCATCGCCGCCCGCGCACCGCAGGTTGTCCGGCACGATGTTCCTAGCCGCGAAGGAGGCTGTCTGGCATTGGCATCGGATTCAGAGAACACCGGCTTACAGTCGAGGAGTGACTCCGTCAGGAACTTGATGACTTGTTCTGGCCGTTCGGGGTTTTCGCGATGAGGTAATAACGCGCCTTTTACTGCATGAAATCCCTATGTTCCATGTAATTTTTACGCGCCACCGAAGGATTATAACGATTATCGAGGGCGTCAACACTTCTGAATGCCGACTAAGATACGCTGGGTAACGGGGCTCAAAAAGAAACGGGTTTTCTGAGACTTATGTCAGCCGGTTGTAGAAGTATTCCCGCCATCGGGTTCTCTTTTTGAGCGGGTCCGATCTTCTTGCAGATTTCCTGTACTCGACGTGCGTAAGATGACGCTAACCAACTCGTCTTCCTGCATGTCTTCGAATTCTTTCGCCCAATCATCCAATCGTTGCGCGCGGATGGAGTTATCAGTCGCGCTATTTTCCCACTTCTGAAAATACTGCTTGAACCAGACAGAGGCATATTTGTCGATGCCTGCTCCACCCATCAACTGTGCGATACGTTGTCCGATGTACGCTATACGGCAGGCATATTCTTGTTTCCCCTGAAGTGCGGCTAAACCCGCGATTTCCTCCGTCGCCTCGACGATGATCTGGGTGTCCTTGAGTTCCCACGCCAGTCGGACTGCGTCCTTGAGCAACGCGGACGCCTCCCCATAAATCCGGTTCGTGGGTTGCCTTAAAAGCCGTGCCATATCTAGACAAACCTGTGCCGTCCCACGCGAGTCCCCTAGTCGCTGAGAAATTGCCTTCGCATATCTCAACGATACTTCGGCGTATGACCATTCGCCTCTGATTTGGGCAATTTGGGCAAGGCCATGTAGCGGCCACTTCGCATCCGAGAACATTCTTCTGGCCTCATGAGGTGTAATAGGTTTGCCGTGATAGGGCTGGTGATGTCGGATGATTTGATCGAGTATCTCCTCGGTTTTTTCTAACTTCACCGCGTGAGTCATCCGCTTCTCCGCTCCTTTGGAAAGATCCAAACGAGTCACGATGTCAGGCAACGTCGCACGCAGTGCTCCGGTATAGTACTCTTCGGCAACATGGAGATATACCGCGAGTTCCTTTCTACTCAATGCCTTCCTTTCCATGATGGTGCGGTAGTAGTAACCGAGGGTGTTGAGTACGTATGGATACTTCGATGCTTCATGTGGGGTGGGGTGATGATTCCCGGGGGACAACTCCGGAGTCACGGCCCGCAAAATGGAGTGCCACATGTCGCACGTCTCCGCGGGGAGTTTGGAAGAGATTGCCGACACCAATGCCGCGTTCATAACTTGAACAACGCCATCTAGTAGCTTGGCATTCTTCCTTAGATTTGCGGGGACATCATCCGCGTCGCCGTTCCCGCCGAATCGCTCGCGTAATCGTAGCCAGAGCTGATGCGCCATGAAAAGGAAGGTCTCGTCCATCCCTTTGTCTCTGTGTACCCCCCACATCGATCTAAGGAGGTCGAGAAGATCAAGAAGGTGTCGTTGCCATTCATCGGTATCATTCACCCTCAGTTCGCGTAGCAGATACCTACACGTGGCGTATAGTTCACCCATTAGTGAGAAAACCGTATCATACTTCTTTCTCACCCACGCCGCGTCATCGGCGACCGGGTCATTACTCCCTTGCGATGGCATCGACTCTTCGCTCAAAATATCTATCAAGCGACGCACACGAATGCTCTGACTTGCATGATACTGAGTTTCCGAATCTGAACTTGATTTCGTGCCCCGCATCAGTAGATCAGACACGGCGGGATGCAACACCCACTTACCCGTGGCGACACCGGAAGATGGGAAGGGCAGGATTATTCGTCGCGCCGCTAAACTGTTGAGAATTACTTCACGTGATAAATCTTTACTTAATGAATCCTCCCCCGCTTTTTTGAATTTCTCCGGCGCGTTCCAGTAAAGTGGCTCGAATAGAAATCCGTGGCGCATGAGAAGAAGATCATTGGCCTCCTTACGATGATCCTGGAGGAGATCATTGGCCTCCTTACGATGATCCTTGTCGGGAATGGCCACCTCAACGGCCAGATCGATCGTTTCGGTCGAACCTATCGCTTCTCGTAGGCTAGCGAAGCAGGCAATAGTGGCGAGGGCATTCACTAATCGTGGTATGCCGTCCGCGCTTTGAATAATACGCTCTTGTTTTTGCTTATCCCTCCGAAGGCTGAATGACACTTCGGGATTCATTGTGGCGGTAACCCACTCGAACATCGTCACCGCGTCACCAAGATTAAGGCGAGGAACAAGATGGGTTTCGATTTCCTGGCTGTTCGCCGCGCTGACGACCGTACCCGTCCGTCCTCGTGCCGTTAACAGCATGAACAGGTCACTACACTCCTCGCCGAGTCGGCGCACGATGTGGAGTAATCGCTCGGTGAATCCGGCCGACACCCCCTTTTCCGGTCCGTCCGATAAATCACAACCGTCTAAGACTATGAATCGCGGGCACGGGCGAAGTGCCGCCGCTAGATGCGCGACGGGATCACGGCGGGTGTCGCCCTTCTCACCTATTTCGACATGCAAGGACAGTGCCAAAGCATTGACGATGTCCTCCTCGGAAGGGCCCCCGGGTTTGCATTTATCGAACCGCTCGTTGAGATACATCCGCTCGACGTCAACGAAAGCAACCGCCCCCGACAAAAAGAAGCGACTAAGCTGGTGTCCGATTTCGGCGCAAAGGGACGTTGCCCCTACACCCGACAGACCTTCATCATTATGGAGCAGAACAGTGCGTTTTCGAAGAAGTAACCTTGTTATACATTTGACCTGATCGTCCCTTCCGAAAAGAGTGGTCAATCTCGCGGGCAGCACCGCTTGTGCTAAAAAGTTAGTATCGTCGGATAACCCATCAGGCGCATATCGGGATACGGCTTCCAAAATGAGTAGCGTCGGACGTACCCCGCGCCGGGCCAGATCGCGAAGATATTCGTCCGCGTCACGCAAATATGGGCCGCAGTCCCTACTCTTATTCTGTCGCCCCAAGTTGCCCCAGAGACACATCTCCATGGCGCACAGGATGGTCAACTCGGTCAGCCGTGTTCGGGCATCGTCGGCTTCGTCCTTGGTGGAAGATGAGGGTGCGGCCGGTGGGGCATCGTCTCGCTCCTTTCGGCGATCCCTCATTTCGCCAGCGATCTTGGCGATACTGTCGGCATCAACACCGGGGTGACGGAAAATACCCTCTAACAGATCAGCAAAATCCTTCGCGCCCGCGCCCGCTTGTGCTTCGGGTATACCTATTCTCGCCATATAATCACGTCGTTCATCACGCAACCCGTAAATCGTTCCTTCTATGTACATAACTACGTAGCATTTCTTTCCGGCGGTAAGCCGTGCGGTACCATTGTCAGGACGGATTCGATCGGCGAGATCGCCGTAGCGTCCATCCTGGTCGCGGTCGACCATCCCCGACAGAGCCGCCCGATCAACTGCCAGCACGAACGTCATCCCCAGCGTATCCGGCGCGCTAGGAACGCGCGCTCACCCGGCCTTCCACGCCCAGACGATCTGTAGACTGGCCTTTCCGGCAGAGCTGAGAAACAAGATCCGACCCAAGAACGCGATCACTCCCGACACGCCGCTAGACAAACACTCCTCATGACCACACGGCAAGAACTACATTCTGCTTGACCCCGACCCGGTTCGGGTGCCTGATCAGCAAGCCACGCGACACGGGTGAAGAATCGTTTCTGCCGACGCTCATCGTGCGCGGGATCTTCGAGACCTATCTTTGCCTCAGAGACGGTCGGGTGTTGTCCTTTCACAGTTCCATGCTTCCTTAGAATAGCCTGGAAGACTGGCTTAAATTGCAAGACCACCCCGCCATGAGATCACGCCGCCCGCCCGAAGTGGTGGATCTATAAATTTGCCCGACCCCTCACTCTATCATATTTCACAAATGCCGCTCCGGGCCAGAAGACGAGTATCAAGCATAACTGTGTAGATATAACTCCAGCAAAAAATCACCGTTATCTTTGCTGATTATGGGAACTTGTCGTGCGTCTATCCCGTCATATATGGTGAGTACAAAAAAACACCCTGCTTAGCAGGGTGTTAATAGAGGGGGGGAGGCTGTAGTACAAGTACCGCCTCCCCGTGGAACCAGATTCGCTACGCGGAGAAGGGATCCCAAAGGTAGAAAAGGAGTCACTATCATCCTCAGTGCGGCGAGTGGTTCAGAAAGACGAATCTTCCATGTGTCATTTATATCAGATACTGTTAGGAGTTGTCAAGTATTCCATCGCCACACTACCGACCAATTCAATAAGGAGCTTCTTCCACCATGAAGAGAAGATTATTTGTAGCGGCAACGATGTTATACATCGCGCTCATCTTGACCGGTTGCGGGGCGGGCGACAATGCGACAGCGGATGGGCCTACTCAGACGGCCCCAGGCATCGTGACAGAAACCGCGCAAGTAGCCGCGCAGACTACAGAAGGTCAGTTGCCGGGGTATAACGCGACCCCGGAGGACGGTAGCGACATTCCTCCGCAGCGGACACGGAGCAAGGCGAACGACGCGACAAACTTCGCCCTTTCTAAGCTGGGTGCCCCGTATAGATACGGAGCGAGTGGTAACCGGGAGTTCGACTGTAGCTCGCTCATCCAATGGGCGTTTTCTATGGTCGGTATTCGCTTACCGAGGGTGGCAGCAGATCAAGCGCGTAGTGGCACCTATGTCGGACGCAAAGACTTGAGGTTCGGAGATCTCGTATTCTTCGCGACCGGGAGCGACCCCCGTTCGGTGACACACGTTGGTATCTATATCGGCGATAACAAGTTCGTGGATGCGAACAGTGTCGCCGGTAAGGTCGTTATCGATAACCTTACATATAACTACTGGAACCAACGGTTTTTGTTCGGTCGTCGCGTATCGTAGTCAAATCCGCTTAGGATTGAGGGGGGGTGTACCAGTGGTGCACCCCCCTTTTCCGTCCCAAATCACGACTCTCGACGGGTTATCTTTACAACGGTGGTGGCGATGTGTTGTGTGGACCCGCCGCTGTGCGGGGACCCTGTGAGTATCCCGTCGCGCAACGCAGGTTGCGTGTTCGGTCTTTGTTCGGTCATGATGGCTGTGTCGCGAAAACACCGGCGACGCTTCACCCGCATAGCATCGTGCCCATGTCCGAAACTTTGGTTGCTTCCTCGAAAACCGCCCCACGACCGGTGGGGCTACACCCGTCACCCGTGCCGATCATTTCCCCGGTCGGCAGTCGGCTCCGCGCCGTGCTTCTGCACATCCCGTGGTACGGCATCGAAGGGTTCGCGCGGCTCGCCGCCGACGTCAACGTGTCGCGTTCCACCATCTCGCGCCTGACCGGGGGGCGGCAACAGCCGTCGTTTAGGCTCGCGCAGGCCATCGCCGACGCGGTATCGTTTCGGCTTGGAGTCGTCGTGTCGCCGCGCGAGCTGTTCGGCGGGGACGGCACGTTCCCGACCGGCTCGACCTGCGCGTTGTGCGGGTGCAAGGGGTGCCTGCCGCCCGAAGCCTACGACGAGCGGAGTGATCGCCTCAAGCCCGCGTGGAAGGGCGCGAGACCGGGAGACTGGTGCCGCTACCCCGGAGCGATACCTGTCCTACAAGCCAACCAGTAAACACCACGACTATGCTCGAATCCATGACACTCTTTGACCGGAACCAGAGCGAGCGGGACGGCGCGGCTCTCCGCTCCGCGCTCCGAGACCGGCTCCTGACCCTGCCGTTCTCCGGCTTCGCCCGCGTGATGGGGACGCTCCTGGAAAAGATGGGCTATACCGACATCGCCTTCACCTCGCGCAAAGATTTCCGGGGGCGGAACGGCAAAGACGGCGCGGCGGGCGGCTATGACCTACTCGCCACGATGCGGACCGCCGTGACCGCCGACAAAACATCCTTCAGTTGTTCGCGCCGGGTGTTGATGCAGGTCAAGCAGTTCGACGAGCGCAAGACGGTGTACCAACGCTCGGTGGACGAACTGCGCGGCGCGTGTCTTAGAACCGGCGCGGCGGAAGGCATGATCCTGACAACGGGCGCGGTCTCGAAGCGGTTGGAGAGATCGCGGCTGGCGTCGTCACCCTTCGCCCCGGTCCGGCTCGTGGACGGGGAGGAACTACTGGACCTACTCGTCACACACCGCGTCGGTGCGTGGAGCGAGGCGGGCGGCGGGCGTTTCGGCCTCGACGAGTCGTTCTTCACCGACCTTCTACGGCGAAGCACCGGGAACGGCCCCGCCGACCGCGCCACGAGTCCGCCTTCGTTACCTCGATCCGTGCGCGTCACCGTGTCGGTGGAAGCGATCCCGGAAAGCAGGGGGAGGACAGTTGCCGTTGGCTCTCATGGCGTGTTCTGTCATACAGTGAGCGTATGAATGCAAAGGTCTGGTTGTTGATACGGCTATATTACCTGCCATGATGTGGCGCACCCACCTGATGGGCGGGGTCGCTTCGGTCGCGCTAGCCCTGCCGTTCGCGGGTCTCGCCGAGCCGGTGCCGCTGTTGCTGTTAGCCATGCTCGGGAGCCTCCTGCCCGACCTCGACGCCAGCGAGTCGCACATCAAGCACCTGTCGCTCGGCACGAAGATCGAGCCGTTCCTGATCCCGTCCGAAATCATATATCGCACCCTCGGACACCGGGGACTGCTTCACTCACTCTGGGGCGTCGTACTCTTCGCAGTCGTCGCAGGTCTACCCCTCGGCTACTATTTCGGTGTCTCCGCCGGGGTCGGGCTGGTGCTCGGCTACGCCAGTCATCTGCTCCTCGACGCCATGACCAAGACCGGCATCCCGCTCCTGTACCCGAACCGTCGCCGCTTCCACCTGCTCCCGAAAGGCTGGCGCGTGATCACCGGCTCGATGGAGGAGGATCTGTGCTTCGGCTTGCTAACCGCCGCTTCCCTCTTCGTCCTGTTTTTCCTTCTAATTCCCCGGTCGCTCTAAATCATCCCTTTAACTTCTCGCCATGACCGATGCTAAACGCCCCGGCTTGCTTATAGGTGCCCGAAATCCCGCGCGGTCTTCCCACTACGTGGCGTGGCTTGATGACCTCGCCCGCGTGTTTGTGCGAATGCTTGGTGGTGTACCGGTTGACGACTTATCCTTCCGCGACAAAAAGCGATTGAACCGGCTGGTGGGTCGCGTGATCGCCGCCGTGTCACGACCGGAGTCGCCGACCGAGGCGGTCGGGAGGACTTTATGAGCGCGTTCGCCGTGGAGCATCGAAGGGAGGGGACGCGCCCCACCCGGTTTGTGCCGGACACACGGCTCGTCATCGCGCCCGCTCTCAGAACGGAAGGCTTCCTCGCCATCGTTCCCGACCGCGAGTTCCGCGCCCTCGTCGCCGTGCTGACCTTTCTGACGGCGGACGGGCGCATCCAGGCGACGGCGGATCAGGTGGCGCGGGCACTCGGCATCAGCGAGAAACACGCGGCCGAGCGTCTCCGGGCGTTGTGCCGGTTGTCGTGGCGGGACACGCCGGTTCTGGCCGAGATAACGCGGGAGCAAGCCCCGACCTTCTACGCGCCGGGGTACGGCGTCGTCACCCACGCGCACGAGGAGAAGGAGGGTGACGGCGCGGGGGAATCGGTCCCCTACGCCACGGCGTCCCGCGAGGAACTGATCGCGCGGAGCCGGGACAGGTACGCGAAGCCCCTTGAGGAGGTGGAGCGCATCGTCGCCGGGGGACTCGGGCATGGGGAGTCGGGAGCTGGGGACGGTTCGCCGGACGCCGGACTGCGTCGCGCTCTGCTCGACGTAGGCCTGACACGGGACGAAGCCGACGAGCTACTCGCCGGATTCCCGCGCGACGTCATCCAGAAACAACTCGACTGGCTCCCGGCACGCGGGGCGAGGAACCCGGCGCGATACCTGGTCGCCGCGATCCGGGGCGACTACGCCGCCCCAGTCAGCGAAAGTGAATCGCCATGACAAGTGACGGACGTGACAATCTTGGCGTTTTCTTGCCCGTGCTGTTTGTGGATGAGGTGTTGCCGACGCTCAAAGACACTGAACTAAGGGTGCTTCTTGTTGTGCTTCGGCAAACCCATGTTGCCAGGCAGGAGCGGGCTTCGGTGTGGATGACCAGTGGAGAACTCAGGCGGCGCACCGGTCGCGCCAGTGAAGCCGTGTCCGCCGCTATCGGATCGCTATCGAATCGCGGCCTGCTGGCCGTCACCGACGAAAGCGGTAGGCGTCTTGTCACAGCGTCCGAGCGACAGTGTGCCATCGGTCGGCGTTTCTATAGCGTGAGCGTAGACGCTCTACGAAAAGCGAAAAGCGATGTCGGCGAATCGAAAACTATAGATATTAATACTAATAAACACTATGGTCTTCGGTTTTCCGAGGGTGAAGCGAAGAACCATAGGCTTATCGAACAGGAGAGAAACAAGATTCGAGAGCGACTGCGTCAGATCCAACGCGGCGCACCGCGCACTGGAATCCAGCGCGTTGTGGACTCTGCCATTTGAACAACTTCTTGTTTTTCAGTTGGTAAGTGAAAAAGCCAATCCAAATGTTCAAGGTAACGGCGAAGAAAGAAGAAAGCACGGCAACAGTAATTTCACCCTTGGGCCTTCCGAGACAGTGTATCGAATGCCCCAAATGAGCGTTCCGTAAATAAATGCAGAATAACCGAGCGCACCGGGAATACTCAAACTAAGCCAAAACTCGGTGACAGGTTCGGTCGCGGAATCGCTTAGCTCGTTTGCCGTAACTTCGGGGATAACACCCTTCTGTAGGGAAACGGTATGCCCGTCCGTGACGTTCGGCAATGTAGCGCGGATACTTGGTTAGGAATGAAACGCTTTCTTCCTCTACGATACCCTGTCGCTACACAGCGGGAAAGACTTCATTTGACAATCCCACATGGGTGCGATAAAGTTAAATCTGATTTAACTTATAAAGTACGGGGGAGCGAATGGATAGTGAACAGAGCAGTGCGGAGACAGTTGCGTACATGACCATCAAGGCGGCGGCGGAACTCAAGGGCGTGACACCGAATGCCGTTTACAAAGCGGTCGAAGAGAAGAACCTGCGGGAGTATATGGTGGCGGGACAGAAGATGCTGTCCGAAACCGAAGTCGCCGCGTGGACGCCGCGCCGCTACAAGACGGAACGCGCCGCGCCATCCCTCGAAACCGTGCTGTGGCTCGCGGCCGATAAACTGCGCGGGAGCATGGACGCCGCCGAATACAAGCACGTCGTTCTGGGGCTTGTCTTTTTACGTCACTGTTCGGCGGCGTTCGAGTCGCGCTATGATTCCTTGCTGACCGATGCGGCGAACCCCCAAAGCGATCTGTTCGTGAAGGAGGAAGCGGCGCGGTACGGAGTTGCCGAAGACCGCGACGAGTACCGGGCGGAGGGCATCTTCTGGGTTCCGCAGGAGGCGCGCTGGTCGCATCTCGCCGCGCAAGCCCGCACCCCGCAGGTCGGCGAGGCGATAGACGCCGCTATGCTCGCACTCGAAAAAGAAAACCCGGCGCTTCGCGGGGTACTGCCGAAAGAGTATGCCCGCCCCTCGCTCGACAAGCGGCGGCTCGGCGAACTCGTTGACCTCGTCGGCAACCTGCAGGAAGGCGGCGAGGGTAACGGCAAGACCACCGACTACATGGGCAAGGTCTACGAATACTTCCTCGGCAAGTTCGCGGCGGGCGAGGGCAAGCGCGGCGGCGAGTTCTATACGCCACCCTCCGTGGTACGGCTTCTGGTCGAGATGCTGGAGCCGTTCAAGGGCAAGGTGTACGACCCATGTTGCGGTTCAGGCGGGATGTTTGTTCAGTCCGAAAAGTTCGTAGCGAGCCACGGCGGGCGGTTCAATGACCTGTCGGTGTACGGTCAGGAACTCAACGCGACGACGTGGAAACTCGCCAAGATGAACCTCGCCATCCGGCATATCGAGGGCAACCTCGGCGCGTCCCACGCCGACACGTTCCACGCCGACCAGCACCCCGATCTGAAAGCCGATTTCATCTTAGCCAACCCGCCGTTTAACATCTCGGACTGGGGCGGCGTAGGACTCAAAGAGGACGTGCGCTGGAAGTTCGGCGTCCCGCCCGTCGGCAACGCCAACTACGCTTGGATTCAGCACATGGTGCATCACCTATCGCCGCGAGGCAAGGCGGGCTTCGTGCTCGCCAACGGTTCAATGTCGAGTGGGTCGGGCGGCGAAGGCGACATCCGGCAGAGACTAATCGAGGGAGACGTTGTGGACGCCATCGTCGCGCTACCGGGGCAACTGTTTTTCACGACGCCGATTCCGGTTTGCCTATGGTTTCTGAGCCGCAAGAAGTCGCGCCCCGGCGAAACGCTGTTTCTCGATGCCCGCAAACTGGGTCGCATGGCAAGCCGGGTGTTACGAGTCTTAGACGAGGCGGACACGGCGCAGATCGCCGGAACCTACCACGCTTGGCAACGCGGCGAAAACTACGCCGACGTATCGGGCTTCTGCAAGTCGGCGACGCTCGCGGAAATGGCGGCGCAGGGATTTGTGCTGACGCCGGGGCGGTATGTCGGTGCGACGGACGTGGAGATTGACGAGAACGCGGAGCCGTTCGACGCGATGATGACGCGGCTGTCGGAAGGATTATCGGAGCAGTTCACCGAGTCCGACCGACTGGAAACGACGATTCAGGAGAATCTTCGGGTGATGGGATACACGGCTTAAAACGTGTAAAGAAAAGTGCCACTTTCTTTACACATTCCAAAAACGTATAAAGAAAAAGAGTATTTTGTTGACACATGGCAACATCGTGTAAAAGAAGGAAGTCATTTTATTCGCACTAAACAGGGAAGAGGCGAGATGGAGAAACTTGATTCGATAATCCGTGAGAAACAAGCGCGGTGGGAAACACCGGCTATCTTAAAAAAGGTAACGACCGCGGGGCGACGCCTTGCGGAACTTAAGGGCGTGTCCGCGTCGGTTCCCAACCCGGCGATTCTAATTAACTCCTTGACGCTTCAGGAGGCGAAAGACAGTTCGGCGATCGAGAACATCGTGACCACGCACGACGAGTTATACCGCGAATCGCTGTTCCCCGAATATGCGGAGAACGCGGCGACCAAAGAAGTGCGCCACTACGCGCAGGCGTTACGTGCCGGATACGATCTGGTGCATAAGAACGGCTTTCTGTCCGTAAATCATGTTCTTGAAATTCAGAATACGCTGGAACATAACCACGCGGGTTTTCGCCGCGTTCCCGGGACCGAACTGCGAAACGACCAGACTGGCGAAACGGTGTATGTGCCGCCGCAAGACTACGACACTATCGTGTCGCTGATGTCGGATTTGGAGCGGTTTATCAATGAGGACGCGCTTCTCGACGCCGACCCATTGGTAAAAATGGCGATAGTTCATTATCAGTTCGAGAGCATTCACCCGTTTTACGACGGCAACGGGCGCACCGGACGTATTATCAACGTTCTGTATTTGGTGCTGAAAGAACTGCTCGACATCCCAGTTTTGTATTTGAGCCGAACCATCAACCGCACTAAAAGCGAATACTACCGGCTCCTGCAAGCGGTTCGGGATGATGACGACTGGGAGGCGTGGATTTTGTATATGCTGAACGCGATTGAGGAAACGGCGCGGCAGACGATTATCACGGTGCAGGATATAAACGGGGCGTTCGGCGATTACAAGCGGCGCATCCGCAGTCGGCACAAGTTTTACTCGCAGGATTTGATCAACGATTTATTTATGCACCCGTACACGAAGATCGAGTTTTTGGAGCGGGAGCTGGGGGTGTCGCGCCCAACGGCGACGCGCTATTTGGAACTGTTGACGGCGGACGGCTTTTTGCAGATGCAGAAGATCGGTCGGTCGAACTACTACATCAATACGGCATTGTACGAGATACTGACCCGTAGCGAGGAATCACAAAAGGTATGACTGAAACCGAACCGAATTCTCCAATTCAAAACTACGTCGCTGATGCCCTGCTCAATGGATGGCAAACCAAACAACTCGGCTCAATAGCGAATGTTATTATGGGACAATCCCCCGAGGGGAGCACTTACAACAAAACGGGTCAAGGATTACCCTTATTAAACGGACCAACAGAGTTTGGCGGACGCCATCCCGTAGTCACAGTTTGGACGGATGCACCCACTAAAGTTAGTAAAGTTGGGGACATTATTTTTTGCGTTCGTGGTTCAACGACCGGGCGCATGAACCTTTCAGATAAAGAGTATTGCTTGGGACGTGGGGTAGCAGGAATCCGCGCCAATCGAGACAACGACACAACGTTTCTCAACTACTCATTGATAAGCAATCTTGACCGGCTTTTATCGTTATGTGCGGGCTCCGTGTTCCCCAATTTATCAGGTAAAGATTTTGAAGGCTTTACCATTCCCGTGCCGCCCCTCGCGGAGCAACGCGCCATCGCACACGTTCTCGGGGCGTTCGATGATAAGATCGACCTCAACCGGCGCATGAATGAGACGCTGGAAACGATGGCTCGCGCCGTGTACGAGTCGTGGTTTGTGCGTTTCGACCCGGTGCGGGCGAAGGCAAGCGGCGAAATCCCGGCGGGCATGGACGCGGCGACTGCAGCGTTGTTCCCATCCGCGTTCGTGGACGGTGCGCTTGGCGTGATACCGGAGGGGTGGACAGTCGCGCTTATTTCGACACTTTGTCACTTCGACAGGTCAACAGTTATTCCAAATCGTTATCCTGAAGAGCAATTTGCTCACTTTAGCCTACCAGCACACGACAACGGCAAGAATCCGAGCATAGACTACGGCGCGACGATACTTAGTAATAAGTTTGGTGTCACAAATGATAATATTCTAATCTCGAAATTAAACCCTGAGACGCCTCGTATATGGCTACCTGTGGTCAAACCTCATTTAAGAGCAATTGCATCCACGGAGTTTCTTGTTGTTTCGCCGAGCGAGATTGCAAGTCGTGAGTTTCTGTATAGCTTATTTCAGTCTCAAAAATTTTTGGACACATTCGCTGGAAAGGTTACAGGAACATCGAAAAGTCATCAACGGGTCAAACCTGACGATCTTATGAATCAAAAAAGCATCGTTCCCAGTGTTGAAGTCATCAATGCTTACACGGCCATGGTTGCTCCACTGCATTTCAAGTATCAGACAAATATTGAAGAATCGCAGACACTCGCCGCGCTTCGGGACGCCCTGCTACCGAAATTGATCAGAGGTACAGTGCGGCTACCGGGCGATATGATAGAACGATTCCGAAACGTGAAAGAACCCGCCTCTTGTTGACCCTTGCCGAGATTTTGCAACGCCTCCACGACGGCGACGAATCCGTGGATATTGAAGCCAAAGCCGGTAGCACACCGGGCAAAAGTCTGCTCGAAACAGTTTCCGCGTTTAGCAACGAACCCGGCCTGGGCGGCGGCTACATCGTTTGTGGTGTCACTTTGCGCCCCGGTGCATTGTTCTACGACTACGAGGTTGTTGGTGTTCCGAACGTCGCCAAATGGGAGCAGGATTTCGCCGCGTTGTGCCGCGACGCTTTTAACGTTCCACTACGTCCGATGATCCGTGTGGAGCGACACCCCAGTAGTGCTAAAGACGCGGTGATTATACACGTTCCCGAAGTCGTGCCGACGCAAAAGCCGGTGTACGTCAAATCGCGGGGCTTGCCCGGTGGTGCGTTCCGCCGTGTATCCACCAGCGATACCCCTTGTACGGATGACGACATCGCCCTACTTTACGGCGGACGTGGGCAACACAGTTACGACGAGACTGCCGAACCATCCGCAGACCTTTCGGACTTGTCGCCGGAGGCACTGAATGAATATCGCCGGTTGCGCCGTGAACAAAAAGCCGATGCCATCGAATTAACGTATTCTGATAGCGACCTACTCTTTACACTCGGCGCGACAACGCGGCACAACGGGCGGCTCGTCCCCACCGTTGCCGGACTTGTTTTGTTCGGCACGGAGGTAGCGTCACGCCGCTTTTATCCAATGCTACGTGTGGACTACATTCTGGTGGAAGGGCGCGAATGGGTCAGAGACCCGGCGGAGCGGTTCCAAACCGTGGAAATGCGCGGTGCGTTGCTACCACTCATCAGCCGTGTCGTCGGTCAGATTCTCGGTGATATTCCGTCAGCGTTTTCGCTCGCGCCGGATGGCATCCACCGGCGCGACATCCCCCGGCTTCCCCGCGAGGTCATCCGCGAAGCCGTGGTGAACGCGCTTATTCACCGATCTTACCGTCAACGTGACCCGATACAAATCATCCGTTACACAAATCGGTTAGAAATCCGCAACCCTGGCTTTTCGCTAAAAGCGGACGATAAACTTGGAGCACCGGGATCGGTAATTCGCAACGAAAAAATCGCCGCCGTGGTGCATGAAGCGGGACCTGCGGAAACAAAGGGATCGGGGATCGCCACGATGCAACGCGAAATGAAAACAGCGGGGCTAATTCCACCGCTGTTCGAGTCTGACCGGGGAGCCGACCAGTTCACGGCGACGTTTTTGCTACATCATTTTTTGAACGAATCCGACACGGCATGGCTCGCTACTTTGGGCGACTGCCAGTTGGATGATGAGGACGCACGCTACCTCGTCACGGTGCGGGAAACAGGAGCAATCAGCAACGCGATTGCTCGTAGCCTCACCGGACGTGACACGCTTTTTACCAGCCGCCGATTGCAACGACTGCGCGAAATGGGTTTGCTGGAACAGCGGGGAAGCGGTGTCGCGACGTACTACATCGCCGGTACTCGCCTGCTCAGGGCGTGGGATGACTCTGTTCATAGCGGCTTATCCACAGACCCAAACTCTCCAGATAGTGCGTTACCTGTGAACCTCCACTCCCCAGATAGTGCGTTACCTGTGGAGTCGGTGTCGTTACCAGATACTGCGACAGCTCCGCTTTATCTTCAATCTATGCTACGCGACTTGAAAGGGAGAACGCCGCCCGCCCAGATGAAGCACCTTTTGCTGGCTCTTTGTGCATGGAACGACTTATCGCTACCACAACTTGCCCGTCTCACTCGCCGAAACCCAACGCACCTTTCCGATAAACACCTGCGCCCTCTTTTGCGAAGCGACGAGGTGGTGTTTGTTTACCCTAATGAGCCAAACCACCCCCAACAAGCCTACCGTACCGCGCAACCGGGTGAAAAGGACGCCACGAAAAAAGCCGACGAAAATCTTTCCAGGTAGTCGTTGCGCTTCGTAGTACACAGAAAACACGGCGATCGCTCGACAGACACGCCCACCATCTGAAACAATAGCTGTAGTATGAAAACTGTCATCACGGCAAAAGGACGAACAAAACAATGATCACTGAATCCGTGGTAGAGGAAGCCGCCCTCGATTGGCTCGCACAAACTGGCTACGAAATCCTGAGCGGCGCGACCATCGCCCCCGGCGCACCTGCGAGTGAGCGTGACTCCTACGCCGATGTGGTGCTGACCGCCCGCCTTGACGACGCCCTCGCCAAACTGAACCCCGGCGTTCCCACATCCGCCCTGCTTGAAGCGCGGCGCAAGCTACTTTCCCCCGCGAGCCAGTCGCCCCTTCTCAACAACCGCGCTTTTCACGAACTCTTAGTGAGCGGCGTCTCGGTCGAGACACGCCGCCCCGACGGCACAATGAGCGGCATTTTGGTGCGCGTTCTCGACTTCGATAACCCCGCGAATAACGCTTTTCTTGCCGTGAACCAGTTCACCGTGAAGGAAACGAAGGAGCGACGCCCCGACATAGTAGTGTTTGTGAACGGCTTGCCGCTTGCCGTGGTGGAACTCAAAAACCTCGCCGACGCGAACGCCACGGTGCAGAAAGCGTTTGACCAATTGCAAACCTACAAGGCGCAAATCCCGTCGCTGTTCCTGACGAACGAACTACTAATCATCGCCGACGGAACCACGGCGCGGGTCGGCTCGCTTTCCGCCGACTTCGAGCGGTTCGCCCCTTGGCGCACCGTGGACGGCGAAAAGCCCGCCCCAAAAACCGTGCCGGAGCTCGAGGTGCTGATTCGCGGACTGCTCGACCCGGCGCAGCTCCTGTCGTTCCTGCGCTCGTTCGTCGTGTTCGAGGAAGAAGGCGGCAGAATCGTCAAGAAGATTGCCGGGTATCACCAGTTCCACGCCGTCCGCACCGCCGCCGACGCCACAATCAACGCCGCCACGGGAGCGGGCGACGGACGCGCCGGGGTCGTCTGGCATACGCAAGGCTCCGGCAAGTCACTCACGATGGCGTTTTATGCCGGGGTGATCGCGCGAGCCCCCGAACTCGCTAACCCTACGATCGTGGTGCTGACCGACCGCAACGACTTGGATGAGCAGCTCTTCGGCACGTTCTCCCGGTGTGCCGCGCTCCTCCGGCAAACCCCGGCGAACGCCCGGAACCGCGAGCATCTGCGAAGCCTGCTCTCCGTAACGCAAGGCGGCATCGTGTTCACCACCGTGCAGAAGTTTTCCGTGGACGAGAAAGGGGAGTCGTTTCCCCTGCTAACCGACCGGCGGAACGTCGTGGTGCTGGCGGACGAGGCGCACCGCTCGCAGTACGACTTCATTGACGGCTACGCCCGCCACCTGCGGAACGCCCTGCCGAACGCCACATTCATCGCCTTCACCGGAACCCCGATAGAATCTGCCGACCGATCCACGCGGGGCGTGTTCGGCGACACGATCAGTGTCTACGACATCAAGCGGGCGGTCGAGGACGGCGCGACGGTTCCCATCTACTACGAAGGACGCCTCGCCAAGCTAGCCTTAGACGAAGCCGAAAAGCCCAAGATTGACCCCGACTTCGCCGAAGTGACCGAGGGCGCGGAAGACACCCTTAAAGAAGCCGCGAAGCGCAAGTGGGCGCAACTCGAAGCCATGGTCGGGTCCGAGAAGCGGCTCGCCCTTGTCGCCCGCGACGTCGTGGCGCATTTCGGGAAGCGGCAGGAGGCGATGGCGGGCAAGGGAATGATCGTTTCGATGAGCCGCCGCATCGCGGTCGCCCTGTACGACGAACTGGTCAAATTGCGCCCCGACTGGCACTCGGACGATGATGCTACCGGCACAATTAAAGTGGTGATGACCGGCTCGGCGTCCGACCCGCTCGACTGGCAAGGGCATATCAGCACCAAGAAGGAGCGCGACGCCCTGGCAAGCCGGATGCGCGACCCCGCCGACCCACTCCAACTCGTTATCGTGCGTGATATGTGGCTCACGGGCTTCGACGCGCCGTGCCTGCACACGATGTACATCGACAAGCCGATGAAGGAACACAACCTGATGCAGGCGATCGCCCGCGTCAACCGCGTCTTCAAGGACAAGCCGGGCGGCTTGGTCGTGGACTATATTGGGATCGCGGACGAACTCAAGAAAGCGATGGCGCGGTACGCCGAAAGCGGCGGGCAGGGCGACGGCGTGTTAGATCAAAACGAAGCGGTCGCGGTGCTACTGTCCGAACTCGAAGTGTGCGCCGACCTGTTCCACAGGTTTGATTACGCGGCGTTCAAAACTGGCACACCCGCCGAGCGGATCGCCATCATCCCCGCCGCGCAGGATCATATCCTGGAGCGTGACTGGGCAAACGGCGACGATTCGCGGGAGCGGTTCCTCGCGGCGTCGCTCGCGGCGAGTCGTGCGTTCGCGCTATCGGTGGCGAACGACACCGCGCTTCGCGTGGTGGACGACGTGGCGTTCTTCCAATCGGTTCGCGCCGCGCTTCTGAAAGACGGTGAGGACGGCGGGAAAACCACCAAACCGACGAATGAGCAGATCAATCACGCGGTCCGGCAAATCGTTTCGCGCTCCGTCGTGTCGGACGAGGTGATAGATATTTTCTCGGCGGCGGGGCTGAACAAGCCGGATGTGTCCATCCTCTCCGACGAGTTTTTAGCCGAGGTACAGAACCTGCCGCACAAAAATGTCGCCGTGGAAGCGTTGCGAAAACTTTTGGAAGGTGAGATCAAGGCGCGGGCGAAGGGCAACGTCGTGCAGGGCAAGCAGTTCTCGGAAATGCTCGCGCTGGCGATTCGCAGATACCAGAGCCGGGGCATCGAGACCGCGCAAGTGATAGAGGAGCTGATATCCCTTGCGAAAGAGATGCGCGAAGCACAGGTGCGGGGCGAAGCACTCGGCCTGACGAGCGACGAGGTGGCGTTCTACGACGCGCTGGAAGTGAACGATTCGGCGGTGAAAATCATGGGCGACGCCGCGCTTCGAGCCATCGCCCGCGATCTTGTTAAGGTGGTCAGGGATAACGTGACCACGGACTGGGCGATCAAAGAATCGGCAAAGGCGAATCTGCGCCGCATCGTGAAGCGGGTATTGCGGAAGCACGGTTACCCGCCAGACAAAACGGAGCAAGCGGTAGATATGGTGCTGCTACAAGCCGAAACCGTCGCGAGTGAGTGGGTGTAGATTTTCTCCAGGATGACAATGTGACTGGCAAATTTTGTCGACGATATGTGCCAGTGAACGAGGACGTGAAGGGCTAAAGCAGATACACTGCACCAAACTTAAGTATGAGAAAGCGAGCAGATACCAATAAATCGCCTACCGAGCCGAAGCGTCGTATTCTAGAAAAAGAGACTTTGTTGCTATGGGTGCGTTCCGGCGGGCGGTGCGCTAAATGCAATGACTACCTTCTAGAGGAGCCTGATTTCGAGAGCATCATAAATCTCGGGGAGAGGGCGCATATCGCCGGATGGCAGGACACTCCCGGCTCACCACGTGGCGCGTCTGCCGTCCCGATTGGTGAGCGCAACGACGTCGAGAATCTCGTGTTGTTGTGTCAGGTGTGCCATAAGATTGTCGATGACACATCGACACGCGACTATTTTACGGAAGAGCGATTGCTCGGTCTCAAGCACCGGCACGAAACACGAATCCGCCATTTGACCGAGATGAAACCGTCTCAAGAAACGGCGGTGGTTAGAATGCTCGGGCTGGTGCGCGGCTCCGTCCCTGAATTATCCCGGAACACTGCTATGCAGACGGTGATCGCCAGCGGCGACCGTTATGCCTACTTCCCTCTCACAGCTGATAGGCACTCTATAGAGATTGACTTGTCGTCACTGCCTGACCCGGAGACGATTAGCACTGCCTATTGGATAGCGGCAAAAAGCATAATCGATTCGTTTCTGATGCGTTTAACGGATGGGGTGCGGACAAAACATATTTCGCACCTGTCGGTCTTTGCCATCGCCCGTATACCCCTTCTTGTTTACCTCGGATATGCGATCGACGATAAAATCCCCGCTGACCTGTACCAGAAGCACCGAGGAGAGGGCGAAACGTGGCAGTGGCAGAACGATTTACAGCCGACTACTTTCACCACTAGGCTCCTGCGGGATGGGGCCGATTCCACCGATGTGATTTTGATCGTCTCACTGAGCGGGTCAATCGATATTAGCGAATTACCAGGGTACGTGGCTGATGGTCGCCCGGTATATGAGATCCGGCCGGAGGGCGTCGCTCCCAACCGAGACCTATTCCGGTCACGAGCAACGCTACGGGCGTTTACCGACTGCTACCATGATTTTCTGAGTGGTTTGGAGGCGCGAAGTAAGTCTTTCCGAACGATTCATCTCTTCCCCGCCGCGCCCGTCACGGCGGCCATAGCCTGCGGACGCGGTCTCATGCGCCACGTGCAACCCGGCATTCGTATCTACGACCGAATGTTTAACACCTTTGAATACGCTCTGACGGTAAATGAACAATGAAACTAGTAAACAACTTTAAAGACTTCCTCGAAAACGAGGTCAACCTCAACGCCACCCGACTTTCGCGCCTCAATGCGAGCGTGAACGCGGTCACAAACTTTTTACGGGGGAGCGATATGTTTGCCACATATTTCGGCGACACGATATCGCAAGGCTCCTACGCACACCGTACCATCATCAGGCCGGTGCAAGATTATGAAGATTTTGACGCGGATATTCTATTTTTTCTGGACGAGGTCAGCGGATGGGAGGCGAAAGATTACGTCCAGAATCTGTACACTTGTCTCCGGGGCAGTCCCGTTTATAGGGACAAGGTGAGCCGTAAAACCCGATGTGTCACCGTGAATTACGCGGGCGACTTCCACATAGATGTCGTGCCCTTTTTGGCACGGCATGAGAAACGCTATGTGACTAACCGACACGAGAACAATTATGAAGAAACCAATCCCGAAGGATATAATGATTGGTTGGAAGAGAAGCACCGCACTTCGAACTACCATCTGGTCAAGGTAATCCGCCTCGTGAAGTATCTGAGAAACTATAAGAAAAGTTTCGACGTAAAATCGGTCGTTCTTAATGTGCTCCTCGGTGGCCGGGTCAATGATGCCGCACTCTTAGCGGAGCCGAATTGCTACGCGGATGTCCCAACCACGCTCCGTACCGTGATGAATCGCCTCAGTGAATATGTCCATGTTAACGTCATAATGCCTACCATCCTTGACCCGAGCGGGACGGGCGAAAACTTCGGTGACAGGTGGGATCAGGACAAATACTCCAACTTCCGCGCCCAGATCATCCGGTATGCCGAGTGGATTGATGACGCCTATCTAGAGCAGGATAAGCCGGAGAGCGTTCGCAAGTGGCGCAAGATTTTCGGGGATGCTTTCCCCGAAGAACCCGCGGCGCAAAAATCGAGCGGGTTGGTCAAATCGGCATTCTTCCCACCTGCTTCTTACCGCGACACCGAGGAAGACTTGAGTGACCATGGCATTGCGGTCGCCATACAGCCGGAATATAAAGTCCGCATTACGGGGCGAGTAATGCGGAAGCACGGCTTCCGAGACTATAAACTGAGTAGTTCGGGGAGCAAAGTACAGATCGGACGCCGCATGGAGTTTCAAATTACGCAGTGCGACGTTCCTGAGCCAGTCCGGATCTACTGGAAGATAAAAAACAACGGGGATGAGGCACGGCGGAATGACTGCATTCGGGGCCAGATCGAGTCCCGCGGAAATGTGCGCGCGATCCAAGAACCTACGGCATTCGCAGGGCCCCATTATGTGGAATGCTACGTCGTCAAAAACGGGGTCTGTGTGGCGAAAGACCGTCAGGAGGTAATCATCACGGAAAACCGATGAGTATGATCGGTCAATCTTGAATGGTTATTAAACGCAAACCATAATATCAGTCTCATTATAAAGCGTTGTTGCTTCTATCCTTCTGCATTTCCAGCTCATCTTCAAGGCTATTAATAAATAGGCGGAACGACACACCAATCGCGCCGCATATTTGCCGCAATTCAATCACGTCCACTCGAATCTGCCGGTTCTCTATCCGGCTGATGTACGAGTGCGGCTTCAAGAGTCGTGCCGCAAGTTCCGTCTGCTTGAGACCTGCCGCAAGCCGGGCTTCCTTTAAGCGGCGGGCGAAGATGACGTACTCCTCGCTGTGGATAGACTTTTCCATAATCCATGTGCGAATAGCGCACACGGCATGGTAGAATGCTCCTTGCAATGTGCAAACTTCGCACATTACGAGAATCACTCGGAGAAGGACGCGGAGAACTTATGATTGGGACGGGGGCGGGCGAAGAGAGTATGGCCTTTCTACGGGAGGTTCACGACCGGTTACGAAACGGGGATATTACCGGCGCGATGAGCGGACTACAGAGCGGCCTGGTGAAGTTACGAGGCGAGTTGCCGCGACCCATCTGGCGGAAGTTTATCGGGCAAACCTGTGTGCCGCACCCGCTGTGCGCCCTTCTTCACGAAGACCCGTTCACCCGCCACGCCTTCGACAAGCCACGCGGCTACCCCGGTGACGCGCACCTCATTGATTACATCTACGGTGACGCCCCCACGCCTGAGGAAACAAGTGTAGTTGGCAAGATGATTCACGCCTTCACTTGCGATTCCGCCGCCCCAAGAAATGTCCGTGCCCGCCGCGACTTGCTAGCGAAGAAGGTGGACGGCATTGCAGAACGAGTCCAACACCCGCGCATCCTGTCGGTCGCTTGCGGGCACATGAGAGAAGCCGCTTTGTCAGTCGCGGTTCAATCGGGACAAGTCGGTGAGTACATCGGACTCGATCAGGATCGGGACAGCGTCGCCCTCGTGAACGCCGGGGCGAAGCCGGGAAGCGGAATTCGCGCCGTCGTCGGTTCGGTGTCCTCGCTTCTGTCCGGCAAGTCGGACTTAGGAATGTTCGACTTCGTGTATTCGGCGGGTCTGTACGACTATCTCGACGGACCGATCGCCAAACGATTGACGAGCCGATTGTTCTGGATGCTCAAGCCGGGCGGCGAACTGCTCATAGGGAACTTCGCCCCGTGTCTTCCCGACATCGGCTACATGGAAGCGTTCATGGCATGGGATCTCATCTACCGAGATGAAGCCGATGTGCTACGACTGCTGGGCGAATTACCGGAGACGGCGATGGAGGATGCACGACTCTTCCGTGCCGAAGCCTGTACCAATAACAACGTTGTCTATCTCAGTCTGACCAAATCAAACTAGGGCAACGCCCCCCCGGCATACGGGACGGATAGTTCCTTCCTGCGAGTGCGTGTCGTTTTGCGCATGGCGCAAAGATACACAGACTCAAAGGAGGAATAGTCTTAGTGGGGAGGCACATCCGGGCGGTTTCGAGAGGCGGGACGCGGCTTTCCGGCGGCCCACCCCATTACCCGTGCCGATACCCATGCCATTGCCCACTTTTTAGCCGGTCATTGCCCGCGCCGACGCCCGGTTACAGGCGGGTCGCCTGACGGGACACAATACGCGACCGGGCGCAGAGCCAGTCGCCGCCGTCCCTCCGCCAGGTGTCCTCCTGCCGGATACGCGTGCGGTTCCGGCCCTTCGCCGCCGTCTCCGTGAGTACCGTCTGGTCAACCACCACGCGGTACTCGTCGCCGCCCCGCGCTTCCAGGGAGACGATGCTCTCCGTGATCGAGCAGGACAGGAACCGCTTCGGGTGGTCCCGCGACAGGCGCATCGAGAGGTACTTCTTCGCCGCCCGCAGGTCGTCCGTCGAGCCGTCGCTGTTGACGAACCGCCAGTCGCCCGCGTGGCGGGCGTAGTACCCGTCCGCGTCGCGCCGGTTGTACGCCGCGTCCATCGAAGCGTACCGGCTCCTGAAAACATCTCCGGTCGGGGTTGGGTTCGTCGTTAGTACGGGCGGGCTAACCTTCGCCTGCTTCGCTTCCCGCGCCCGTGCCGCCGCGAACCGTGCCGCGTCCTGTTGTCGCCGGACTTCGCTCTCTCGGGCGGCTTCCCGCATCTTCTTGACCCCGAACCTCGCGCACGTAGTCGTCCCCGATAGGGAACCGGGCGAGGAATTGCTTTGCGAGATTATCGATCTGCACATCGGTCATATACGGGCGCATGGGTGCGGCACTGGAAGCGACGGTTCCATCGGCGGCAGAAACCACGCCATACCCAGATGCGTTATCATCGTCACCGGGAAATGGCACCGCGTTGATCTGCCTGGGCGGAGCGGCAATAAGTCCTCCCGGTTGCAGAGCCGCTTCGGCGAGCATTTCGCGTTGCCCGAATACCATCGTACCGATGGCCTGGCGTTCGTTATCCTGATTCATCGCTTCTACCGCCTGTGCCGTGGAGATGGTCTGCTCTACCAATTTCTGTTGCGCGAGGAGAACGACCTGTCGGGATTTCGCGCGGCGAGTGATGTGTCCCGGCGGCGCGTTCCTCGATCCATGCCCCCCAGCGCAATCGGAGCAAGCCGAAGATACCCTGCGCTCTGAGTTCTTTCACCTCGTTGAGCGACTGCCCGACAGCGTCGTAGCAACTTCGGTACAGGGGCTGATCATTTCGGTCACGATAACTCAATGGTGGCTTCTCCTTCAAAAGGCGTACGACTCTATGAGTCTGTCAGGTTTGTTATTGAAAACAGCAATGCAAGATTCATGCCAGAAGACTGCAAGTATAGATCAATCGTTAAAAAGCGGGGACGCTTTTGGATTTTCCTCAAATCATAAATAATTTAAGCAGTGGCTCGATTCTTGTAACAAAATGTTGCTAATAACGCAATTAGTTTATGAAGAATGGTGCGGAGATATAGCTGAGGATGCATTTAAAAGACTCATACCAATATAACAGTTCGTTACCACTGGACGATTCAGAACAAAGCAAAAACGATTTCATCGTTCATTGGTGGCAACAAAACGAAAGCAGTGTCATCGCTGTCCTGAAAAGCATAGTGCGTCCTATCATCAAGCCTCTCGGTTTAAGTCCCGACGAAGCGTCCCGCGAGTTGTTAGTTGAGGTTGCCAAAGTAGTCTTCGCTAAAACGTCCCGGTTCGATCCGAGCCGGGGCACAGTACGGCAATGGATTCTGGGTATCGCCAACAACTGCGCAAAGCAATGGAAGGAGCGGTTGTTTGCTGAGAACAAGAAGCGGATTGTTGAAACCGGTGATAGTGGGTCGGGGGACACCATATCCGGCGTTTGGGAGCGTATCCAGAGCGAACAGCAAACGGAGCGAGACGTCACTGGATCTTTGTGGGTGGAACGGGTACTGGCATCCTGCTCCGAGTCAGACCGCGACCTCATCCAGGGGATAGTTCTGGAAGGCAATAGTAGCGAGGAAATGGCGCAAAAATTGACAGATTCAAAAAGCGGGCAAGTGGTTCTACCAGGAACGGTACGGGTACGCCTACATCGCGCCCTGACGCGGCTAAAGTATTCGATATCAACCGAAGAGCGTGAGATGCTTCGTCCCCGTGTCGGGTCGGCCATCAACACAGGAGCAACCAGATGATCTCACAAGACATTAAAGAACTGTTTTTGCTCCGTTATCTTTGCGCGGTGGATTCGGGCGATCTGGAGGAACAAGCAAATCTGCTTGCTGAAGCCAAGAATAGTCCTATTCTTGTAGATGCCATATGGGAAACGCATCTGGCATACGAGGAACAACATCAAACGGAAGAGCGGGTAGTGGCGGCGGCATCGCAGACCTTTTCCGCTCCCTTGGTGCGCAGCCTGACCGGTTTAAACGCGGAGAACCGTCAGTTTGCAGTAGAGCTTCCCGTCCCCCCTGTAACATGGCGAGATGTTGCCGTGCGTCTGCGCAGTGATGCCCCAACTGAAATGACGCAGCCTGCGGAACATGTGATTATTTCACGTATTGCCGACCGACTGGAGTCTCTACCGGGGGATGAGCAGGTTCCTACCAGTCTGACTCAGCGCGACACCCGCACACTCCTGACACGTGTAGCACAGGTAGGTCAGGGCATCGGAGTATCAGTGGTACGGTTTGTGCAGGAAACGTTACTTGCCGTGGCTATGGAACGTGAAGGAACGTTCCGCCTCGCCGCCGCACGACGGGAACGATTACGAAACGATAAAAGACCTTCTGGCGACAAGAGCGGAGAGAAATGATGAGAGATAGAGGTGATTGGGCGCGAGTAGTTTTATCCGTTTATGATGAGGTAGATGTCCCACCTCCATCCCAAATTTTTCCTGTTGCCCCCCTCGCGCCTGTGTTAGAGCGGTTCGCTATATCGTGCGTGGAATTACCCGGATTGACTGCAGGTGTTGCGGAAACATTCCTGACACGGCGGCGGGTCTTACGAGAACCTTTGTCAATCCTTGCAAGGAATCGGGACGAACCGCTATCGGGTTTCCTGTACGCGGTAGGTGACATGGCATTTTTGTTCGTCAACCAGAACGACTCTGTGACACGGCGACGGTTCTCGGTGGCGCATGAATTGGGGCACCTCTTTCTGCATTTTCGACCCGCGCTACAAAACTGGCGGGAGAGCGTACGAGATAGCCCTGAAGCATTCCGTCCCGGATTATTCGATGGTTTTAACCCGGCAAGTAGCGGCGGCGACGGGGAAGATGACAGTAATTTGGAAGCGCGGGAACGCGAGGCAAATGCTTTTGCCGCTCACCTGTTGGTACCCGAAGACATTTTGCGCATGAGGCAGGACGCGCTCACCGCGCGATCTAATGTGGCACGGCAAGACCGCCTCGCAACAGATTTTCTGGTTAGCGGGGCAGTGATGCGTCAGCGCCTCGAGGCGTTGCGGAAAAAGGAAGGAGATATTTCATGCGCTATCCATTAGCCGCATCCGGCATGAGTTTTCTGCATGATCATGGGGCACGACGTTCACAGGAAAGCAACGCGCCGGATTTCCGCTCTGCATCACCACCTGGCACCGCGGACGTTGCGGACGAACCGGGAGACGGTGAATACAATGCTATAGGATGTGACTACGAGATCCCGCTATCTAGGTGGCGGGCTATCAATGCTTCACCGGAGAAGAGTGTCGTGGCGAGACAGATCGCTTGGCTCCCATCCCGCTTCGTGGACGGCAAGGATGTAGGGAGCGCGGTGGCATACCTCATTGCGCCGGGAGGGTTTGCAGTCCCGCTTCGGCTGGCTCAGGTCGGCGCGGTAGCCATGCATGCCGCACGAAGCAGTGGCGAAAATGCCGAGTTTCTTTGCGCCGAATCGCGCTCCGTGGAAGTTGTCGTTTCTTTGATGGCTGATCTGTTCGCTTGGGATGAGATCGAACGTTTCGCCACCGCGCTCTCGGCGCAAAATATTCGCCTATTAGTTAGCCGCCCCCTGCGTGAAGGGGAAGACCCTTTCAATATCGGATGGATGCGCGAAAATGCGCGTAGCCGTACTCGCGAAGAAATGTTCCGCCACGAGCGCGATATGGTTTCCTCAGTTGGCATCTCTACCCCGACTCTGGTAGACGGACCTTTGGAGCAAAAAACTACGCCCGAGCATGCCACCGCTCCACTGTTTGGCATTATCAAAACGCACGCGAATACTGGTCTCCTGAATAGGGATGGCTGGCGTCTCGTTTATGATTTAAAGCCAGGACAAAGAACACCTCTGATTACTTATCGCTCCAACAAGCATGCGATGAATATAACCACATGGTACTTGCGTCTTAAGGAAGGAAGCGGTGACCCTCTGGGCGGAGTAGTGCGGGTAGGAATGATGCGATCATTCTTTGAAGACACCACCCACTGCGACCTAGACTTCGTGAACCGATTATCCGGGTGGCTCTGTCGGCGAGTGACCTGTGATCCCTATTACGGCCGTGCTGCCGTGACTCTGGAACCGATCCGCCGCGCTGAGGAAGTTCTGGGTGCGCGTTTTCAAAGCATCGAGCGACTGACACGCGGTTTTTATCGGGTTGCGTCACTATGAGAGGAAGTATGTTATGAACGAGAAAGAGAATGAAATAGGTGATACCGGGTCGGATGCGGTCTGGACACAGATGATCGGTAATCCTGCAGATATGCTCGGCGCGGGGGAGGTCTCTTTAGTTAATGGATTCGAAATAAACCCCGCCGAGAGGCGAAACCGGGGAGCCATTATTGAAGAGGGAAGAACTGTCGTCGGTCGTGTTGGTGCCCCGCCACGTCAGGAGGCAACGTCGTCGCGTTTCCACTTCTGGGTTCCCGAAGAAGTTAGCGTCGAAGCGACACAGATCGTTACAACAGAGTCAGAGTGTGCAGGCGAATCGGTCACGTATTTTGCCCTTGTAGAGGAAGTACATCGTTGTTCTAGACGGCGCGATATGGGGCAGGAGATTGACGAGTTTGACGGCGATTTGTCTGACGAGCCACCCTATAAAGCTGAAGGGATAACTTACGCCGATGCAGTAATCCTACGGGCCGATCCAGAGCGATTGGCACCGCCCCGTGAGCGAAGCAAAGTCTGCCTTGCGGGACCAGAGGCGGCGGCAAAAGCATATGGGATCGATGAAGTAAGCGAAGAAAACCGCCTCCCCGTCGGTCTGATCAAAAACGGCGGCACACATTTCGCTGGTCCCGGCTGTCTCGATCTGGATTATCTTCTCGGCGGCAATGGCGGACACATGAATGTCAGCGGCGCGGCGGGACGCGCCACAAAGTCGTCGTTCCTGTTGCAGGTCGTTTATATGTTGCTTCGTCACGCCCGCGATCTGAGAGAGAAGACGCCCAACGTAGACACGTTGCCACGCCCTGTCCCCATCATTTTCAACGTCAAAAACTTCGACCTATTCTATCTGGATTATACGAACCGGGGTTTTGACGTTGGGGCACACGGGACGGCATGGCAAGAGATCGGGGTGCCGGAGCCGAAACCATTCGAGAATGTTCGCTATTTCGCGCCCAGGCAAAAAAACGGAAACGAACCGATCCCCACCGGGCGCCCCGGAAACAGGAACGTCACTCCTTACAGCTGGTCGCTAAAGAACATTATTGAGCGCGGATTATTTCTGTATCTCTTTTCCGCAGAAGATACCTCAAATGATAACTTCCTTACGGTTTTATACGACATTGAGGAAAAGCTGACTCATGTCTCTGTAGACGAGGACGGCGTAGAATCGAGAACACTCCGCACGGATGCTCCACAAGGACGGGACAGAGCGATTCAAACGTTCGCTGATCTCAGGGAATGGCTCCAGCCAGAGGCTCTGGGGGGAGAACACCATCGGGCGACAATTCTGAAGGTGCAACGACGTATAAAACTTTTGCTTCACGAAAGCCGGGGTGTGCTACGCGTAGACGGTATTGACGGTAATCCACTCGATGTTACACAAACCGATATTACCGACCCTTGTGTCGTTGATTTAAACGGTTTATCGGGCGTACCACACTTACAACGCTTCGTGGTAGCGTCGGTTTTACGACAGGTGGTTGAGAGTCGCACTGGCGCGAAGGCGGTTCCCGGACTTCGCTACCTCATCGTGCTAGACGAGTTGAACCGCTTCGCCCCGCGCGGGGCGAAAGACCCGATCACCAAACTTGTGGAAACCGTAGCTGCCGAGATGCGCTCGCAGGGAGTTATTCTACTAGGGGCGCAACAACAGGCATCAATGGTTTCCGAACGGGTGGTGGAGAACGCCGCCGTGAAAGTGTTAGGGCAAACGGGTAGCGTAGAATTGCGGTCCGACGTCTGGCGTACCCTTTCAGAAGCCACGCGTCGTCGCGCCGAAGGACTGCGCCCGAACGAGAAACTCGTGATGCAAAGCGGGTTCCGCCAGCCCATGTATTTGCATGTTCCTTTTCCTATCTGGGCTATGCGGAAGGAAGAAGCTGACATAACCACCTCACCGCTCCAAAGAAATATCGGAATAGGGCGTAACGAACCGGGCCGCGAAACGGAAGATATATCAACCTTCGGGGATATTTAAACAAAAGCAGAGAAGTGGAGAATGTATTATGCGAATATTACACACAGGTGACTGGCATATGGGGCATCGTCTAGGCGAAGTTTGCCGTGCAAACGATATTCTGAAGAATGTCAGGCGTGTCGCAGAATATCTCGAAGAGTATTCGGTCGACGTTTTGATAATCGCGGGGGACCTCTTCTGTGACCGTCTGACCCGTGACGGTCTAAAAGAAGCGATTGGAAACATCGAACAAATTTTTGTTCCTTTTCTCCGGCGAGGAGGGACAATTCTTGCAGTACGAGGGAATCACGATAATGATTCGTTTTGTGAATCACTCAACAGTGCATTCAACCTTATACCCGACGGTGTGGATAAAGGGGGAGTGTCACCGCCGGGAAGGTTTCACCTGGCGAATACTGCGAAGATCGTTAGATTGCATGATCATAAGACGGACGCAGTTCACCCGTTTGTTCTGATGCCTTATCCTGGGGCTTCTTGGTTGCGTGATTTACCGTTCGAGGAGATCGGGCGCGAGAATGCTCACAAAGCTCAACGGGTCAGTCGGTTCATGGCAGAGCGAGTCCGTCCCGCCGTTGAGAAAGATGCTGCCGCCATTTTAGTCAGTCACATTCTGGTACGTGGGGTAACGACGCGCAATGGATATAAGCTGAGTGAGAACGAAGACGTGGTATTCGAGCAGAGCGATGTGCCTACATACTGGGCGTATGGAGCCTTTGGACATATTCATAAGCCGCAAGAGGTCGTACATAATGCCCCCTGGATGAGGTACTGCGGTTCGGTTGAGAGTCTTGACGCAGGAGAGAGGGATGATGAGAAAAGTGTTACGCTCGTCGAGATCAATCGGGCTGGACGTGTTAAAGATCCACAACTATTACGGCTACCATCGTCTCCCTTTCTTATGACAGAAATCAACGACCACGCGAAAGATCTTGACCGTATTGAGCGCGAATGGGGTGATCGTCCGCGAAGCGAGCTGGAAGCCGTTTTGGTAAAGGCTACTATCCATTATCTACCGGGTCAAGACGATTACGTAGCAGCACAACGGCGCCTCAGCACTCTTTTCCCACGTCTTTACCAAACTGATGCGAGGGCTAAGTCAGGGTCTGGCGAAGTGCAAATTGAGGAAATTTTCGGACAGCAAGATTCGGGGGACGCACAACAGATAGCACGTGAATACCTCCAGCGTAAACTGGATACGACCGATCCGCGCAGGGAGAGATTATTGCTGATGCTTGAAGAATTGTTTACGTCTGAGGAAAGTCTCTTATAATGGTACCTATGAAGCTAAAATTAAAGGGTTTTCTGTCCTATCGAGATGAAGCGGAGTTTGACTTCTCGGCTGACAACAACCGCCTATGGATGCTGTCAGGAGATAACGGTGCAGGCAAATCTTCCGTCTTTGACGGAATCACGTTCGCTCTGTTCAAGCAACACCGCCATGGTGGACAGAACGCTCGTGGGCTTGTAAATACCCAGAGCGACGCCGCTAGTGTGGAGTTCGAGTTTTCCACAAATGGAGTGTTGTACAGGTCGCAACGAGGAATTAAGCGGAAGAGCGGCTCGGTAAGTGGAAAACTACTACGCTGGGATGGCGCTAACTGGCATGCGATTTCGGAAGGCGACGAATGCACTGGACATATTGAACAAATCCTTGGGCTCAAGTACGAGTCGTTCACCATGTCAGTTTTCTTGCCACAGAATGGTGAGAATAGCATCGTAAAGGCTGACCCCAAAGGCCGGTTTGAGTTGCTGAAACGTATTATGAACCTTCGCGACTATGAAATATTGTGTGATCTTGCAAGTAAGCGTGAAGCCGGGTTAACCGGTGTGGTGAAAAACTTTGCCTTAAGATTGATTGGTAACTCACTCCCTGTCGTTACTGATGAGGAGATTACTAATGCTATATCTGCCGCCGAAATCGCCTCGCAAGAATATTCGTCGGCACAAAAGATGCGGGACCACTGTGCGGTGATGGTAACCCATGCGAAGAATTTCGACGATTGGAAGATGCGACTCACGACACTGAGCGGAGAGATATCGCAGATCGAGACTGTGATAGCCGAAGCGGATGCAGTACGCAAACACGCCATGCGGCATAGGGAATTGGCATCTATTCTCCCTGTACTCCGTGTAGTACTCAAAGCCCACGACGCATTAACTGGTGCCAAAGCAAAACACGCACGACATCTTGAACAACGAAGTGTGATGTGTCACGATCTTGTTCATGAACTTGGTCTAGATGTGACCGTCGATGTTGGCGTCATTCGAGAGGCATTGGAGAAGAAGTGTAACAAGACTGATCTTGCAGAAAGATTCTTCCCTGCGGTAGAAGCCTTCTGTAACGCACGTAACGAAGCGTTTACGGCGACAAGCGATTGGAAAAACAAGTCTGCTCAGGCAGACGCGCCACAACTCGATTCGTTTGATGTCTCGGGAAGAGAGTACATCGAAACCGAGACAACAACACGAGCGGCTTTGGAAAGAGCACGCGAGGAAAAGGGACGATGCCAAGGTGTTAAAACAGACATCGAAGAGAGACTTGTGGTTCTTGTTGATGGCGGCGAAGCGGCTATGTGTCGAATATGTGGTCAGCCTCTCACCCCAGAGATGAGGGAAGAACAACTACAGGCACTTCAAGGAAACCTTTTGAATGCTAGTAAGGCACTGTCAACTGCGACCAGTACCGAACGTCAGCTACAAGAATCTCTCACACGAGCGGTTGAACAACTTAAAGCCGCTGACAGTAAATATTCAGCATCTGTGCGAGCATGGGAAAACGCCACAAAAGACGCGGCATCGGCGAGGATTATATGCGAACGAAAATGGCAGCTCTCTCACGAAGCCAAGAGCAGGGTTAATGAAGCTACTCGTAAGAGGCTCAGTGGCGAGATCGAGGGCTACCCAACTCCGGCAGACCTGCAGGCTATGAAATCACTTGCTGAAAGTGCCGAACGTTGGCGCGAAAAACACAAAGATTGGAAGGGCATTGAGCAGGTGATTGATCAGTGGCAAGCCGGTGTCGAAGAGCGTTCGCGAACTCTGAGTGAAGATACCGGAGCACTTCCTGCAGCTTGGCGTGACCACCCCGCGATTAGGGTTGAGACCGAACTCGCCCGATTAGAGTCTGAGTGTGAAATGACTCAGACAGCCGTACAGATGTTAGAGGGTCTTGACAATGCCGAATATGAACTCACGGTCAAACGTAGTGAGGCTACCAATCTTTCCCGCCAGATGGAGTCTCTTCCCGATGATGCACGGCTAGGGCTACCTGAAGCAGAGGAGAAACTGTATGTCGCCAAGGAGATAGCCCGCGACACCGAAATTGCTGAACGGAGTGCGTTGAACCATCGTGACGCACTACGACGCCAACAATCTGAGCGTGAAGTTGTGCAAAAGGAGTACGACGATACTATCAGAGATCGCGATTTATGGAAATTTTTGGCTGATTGCTTGGGGAATGAAGGCTTGCAACGCGAATTGATCCGCAATGCGGAACAGCTAATTACCTGCAAGGCAAACGAAACGCTTGCGCAACTTTCTGGAGGAACTTTACACCTTTCGGAATCCAAAGCGATTGAAGGGCGCAATGCGAACACCGCTCTGAATCTCGTATGTGCAAACACGATGTTACCAGGGGAGCCAATTCTGCTCAAAGGTCTGTCTGGTTCACAACAGTTTCGTGTCAGCGTGGCACTCGCTCTCGCATTGGGCCAATGTGTCGTCGGTGGGCAAACAAGGCTTCGATCCGTCATGATCGATGAGGGGTTCGGCAGTCTAGACCCTAAGAACCTGGAAGGCATGGCAGATGTCATGCATAGATTGGGAGAGACTCTAGAGCGCGTGGTTATTGTTTCACATCAAGAAACATTTGCGAACCGTTTCCCAAATCGATACCACATCTCCTTGGAGGGAGAGACCAGCCGGGTTAATCGCGTTCAGCTTTCTTAGATTGCTAGTTTTTACATAGCCTCTCCGAACGCCAATATCATTCTTTGACTGCGTAACATGACCTCACATTACTCAGTCAAAAATAATCAATTCACCATTATTTTTTCCATGTACCCTTCGCACGAGGAAAGGTAGAAGAGGAAAGGGAATAACAGCTTAGAAGCACGATCATGGCAGTTTGGTCGCTATGACATGATGTATATTCATTCGCCGTCGCTCTCGAAACTGAAGGCGGACGTTTCGGGCTTCCTGAACGGCAGATGACGGCTGAGTTTCCCGCTCCCGCGCACCTCTAACTGGTGCCGGGCGCGTGTCCCGCGTACCAGGCACCGACTAGATTGTTTCGGAAGGTTTCGGCTCGTGTCTCGCGATATGCCGCCCGGTCTAGAATGCTGTTCAAGTCGGACGCGTTTTTAACGATCCGCGCGATGTCAGGTGGATATTCGTCTAAACTCCGCAGAAGAGACTCGAATAGCGGCACTGCCAACTCGTCGAGCGTGTCAACCACCATGTCAGCGTCGAGACTAAGGTACTCGCCGCCCCATGACCTCACCACGGCCAGAAGATCGGCGACATTGTTATCGGAGTCGTCGCGGCTTTCGGTGATGCGAGACAGGAGCGGAAGGCGCGCCTCGAACCGGGCGATGGCCTCGGCTTTTGGGGCGATGAGACGAACGACTTTCCATGTGCCCTCGTCGTGAATCCGAATGTCGCGGGGCGTGTAAAAGAAGAGCCACGCAAAAGGGAGCGTGTGGCGCGAGTCGCCGTATGGTACTGTCTGGCTGTTCCGGTTGTACCAGTCGTGCCACCCCCCGGTCTCGTAAGTTTCGGTTGCGTAGAGGTAAGCGCGGTTTGCCATGTCGGGGCGTTCCTAGACGCACATTATTTCGCGCGCAGTTCGAGCATGTCAAGATCAATCGTCGCGCGTGTCGCGTGGAGCAAGTCGAGGCCAACGATTCCATCTATGGCGACGCCGTAGTCAAGGGTCCCGAGTTGGACCGTGATGTTTTCCACGCGGATACCGTCCATAATAACGGCGTCGGCTTGTGCTTCTACTACCCGCTCCACGCCGTCGCTGCCGACCATCCGGCGCAGACCGGCGTCCGCGTCCGGCACGACTCCGACACCCGAGACGCTGTCTGTCGCGAAAATCGTCCGCGAACAGCCGGTGGCGAGTAACCTATTTTGCAAGGTAACGGTAGCTCCACCTTGCGAAACGTCCAGCGTCACGAACGGCAACCCGCCGTGTATCCCAATCGCAGTCACGGCATACCTTCGCGCCGAAGCGGTTGATGACGCGAACATCGGGATCAACGCGGGAGCCGTGTATAAACAGAATCTCCCGCTCCGGGAACCGCTTCTCATAATCTCTGTAGCGCGGAAAAATGTCGGCGTTCTCATCCACGGTGTCAAGCACGCTCAACTCCTCGTAGACACCGGTCGCCTTCGACGTGCGACTTCAGCGACTTCCATCAGCACCCATCGGTCGGGGTACGTCGTACGAATCTGCTCCCAGGTCATCGGATCGGGTTCCTTTCCAACTGTCGCTTGTAGTATATCCCAGCCGAACCCCCGGCGCGGTACAATGCAAGCCGTGCAAACCGAACCCGCCGACTTCCCCGAACCCACCGCCTTGACGCCCGACGCTGGCCATCCCGTCCCGACCAAGCGCGATCTGGATGCCGCGCTATATGGCACCGATAGCCGCCAGCGCATCGTCGCCGTGGAGACCGACACCCGCGCTACCCCCCCGACCGCGACTTTGTTCACGCGTCCTAAAGACACCGAAGACACCGTTTTGGAGACGGTGCCATTCTACCCGTGGCTGATCATGAAGGACGAGCGCCCGCTCCCCGATGTCCACGCGGCGCGGGTGCTGGAGGGCACGAACGGCTACAAGCACCTGGTCTATTTCGACCACTGGAAGGCGTTCCTGGAGGGCCGGCGCATCCTGCGCGACGAGCGGCGCGATAACCTCGACTACGGCTCCGCGATCAAGAATTACATGGTCGGTGCGGGCGTGACGCTTTTCAAAGGCATGGCGTTCCCCGACGTCCGCCGGATGCAGGTGGACATCGAGACGTCGGAGTTGTCGCCGGTCGCGCCGGGTGCGTGCATCTTCATGATCGTCGCGTCCGACAACCGGGGGCACGAGGAAGTCTTGGTCGGCAACGAGCGCGAGATGCTCCAACACCTCGGTGACCTGATCGCCGATTGGAACCCGGACGTGATCGAGGGGCACAACCTGATCGCCTTCGATCTGCCGTGGATTCGGACGCGGGCGAAGGCACTCAAAGTGACGCTGAACTGGGGGCGCGACGGCTCCGAGATGGCGACCGGGAACGAGCGTAACTGCGCGATCGGGGCGAACACACGCCCGTTCGTGCCGCACTACGTCTGGGGACGGCACGTGGTGGATACGCTACTCGCGACGCAACGCTTCGATGTCGCGCGGGGCGAAATCGGGTCATACGGCTTGAAGGAGTGCGCGGCGACGTACCACATCTCCGAGCCAGACCGGGTGATTTTAGATCGTTCTGTGATTCTGGAAACATGGAAAGCCGACCCGGATCTCGTGCGAAGGTACGCGCTCGGTGACGTGCGCGAGACGCGACGGCTCGCGGAGGTCGTTTGCCCCACCGAGTTTTACCAGACGCAGATGGTGCCGGACTCGTACCAGAACGTTTGCGTGACCGGGAGCGGCGAGAAGATCAACTCGCTGTTCGTGCGGGCGTATCTGGCGCGCGGGCAGGCGGTCGCGCGTCGGTCGGCACCCGTGCCCTACGCGGGCGGCTACACCGAAATACGCGTTACCGGGTTGCTCCGAAACATAGTGAAAGCCGACGTTGAATCGCTGTATCCGAGCATCATGCTCACGAACCGGGTTACGTCCTCGACCGACACGCTGTACCTGTTCCTGCCGCTCCTTGACGAACTGAAGAAGCGGCGCATCACAGGCAAGAATCTCGCGAAGAAGTACGCCGACAAGAAGAATATCAAAGCCGCGTCGTACTGGGATGGCTTGCAGAACTCGTACAAACTGCTCATCAACTCGTTCTACGGGTATCTCGGCGCGCCGTTTCATTTCAACGACTACGTCGCCGCTGCGAAGGTGACCGAGATCGGGCAGGAGATCGTGAAGCAGATCGCCGCCGAACTCGAAACGCAGGGCGCGACGGTGATCGAGATTGATACCGACGGCGTGTACTTCCAGATGCCGGAGGGGAGCGCGCCGGACTCGGACGAGGCGTTCATCGGGCGCATCGGCACAACCCTGCCGGATGGTATCCGGCTGGCGTTCGACGGCCGCTACGCGGTGATGCTGTCGCTCAAGGCGAAAAATTATGTTCTGGTCGGCTACGACGGCAAGAAGGTCTACAAAGGCTCGTCGCTCCGATCCCGCGCGGACGAGAAGTTCGGGCGTCGCTTCATGAACGCCGCGATTGACCTGCTACTCGCCGAGAATAAGGAGGCACTGGCCGAGTGCTACAGCGAGATACTGGACAAGATCGAGAACCGCGAACTCGGCATTGAGGAGATCGCACGGCGCGAGCGGGTAACGGAGAACACGTTCAAGTCGGAGGCGCGAAAGCGCAACGCGGAGGCGATGAAGGGCTTGCAGGTCGGCGACTACGCGACTCTATACCAGCGCGAGGACAAGTCGCTCGCGCTGGCCTCCGAATACGACCGGGACGAGGACATCGAGTACTACCAGACCAAGCTCTACAAGTTCGCCGAGCGATTGAAGGCGGGCATCGGCGAAGACGTCTTCGACCGCCTGTTCCCCAAGCCGCTGACGGGCGCGAAACGCAAGGCGAAAGAGGATGCGAAGCATCAGATGACGCTGTTCGAGCTGTAAGCGACAACGAAAACTATCGGCCTTCGTCCCGGTAGATCACGCCCATCTGCACGGAGAAGTTATCTGGATCCGGAATCGCGTCTAATCCGTCGGGGTCAATCGCCTGACGCAGTTCGGAGATATGCTCGTCCAAGAACTGCAAGCCGTTGTCAACCGTTGTCGCTCTTCCCTCGTTCCAGACGGTGGCGTGCGCCAGTCGGATCAGTTCCGCGACGACTTTGGGACGATTCAAATTCAATTTGAAGACGCAATTCCGGTTCGTACCACATATCCAGAGGATGCCATCTTCTGGATAGCCGACTACCCATGAGTCGGTTTTGTCGAGCCGCTTCAAATTATCGTCACGTCTGAAGCGAATCCGTAGCGGGTTCTTTCTAGAGGTTTGTCGGAAAACTGTTAATATTTCTACGCAAGTCGTGACAAGGTTGTTCTCGTGATGCCGATGGACACGATACCAGAGGTAAACTTCCCCGTCAACTACGATCTTTCTGAGATAGTTCTTTGCCATTGTGTTGTCAGTGCGAGATTGTCACGCGTCCGGCGGCGCGGGGGGGGGGTCTTCTTCGTAGGCAAGCCCCGTGTCCTCAATGTGATAGAAAATGCCGTCAACGGATCGGGCCGCGTCCTCATCCTCGTAGGGTGGCTTGTGCAAAGCGAGCACCTCGCGCAGAATCTCGTCTGCCTCCCTCTTGAAACCAGCCTGAAACATCGGTTTGATCAATTCAGGCAAAACATAGCGCGGGAGAATGTGACTCTGTACCTGTCTCCAGAGGAGTACGAGTAGCGCGAACGCCTCGGTCTGTCTCCCGGCCCGCGCGCATTGTACTGCTATATACATCAACAGATCGCGATTACAAAGGCGTGCGAGCCACTCTGTCCGCTCCTCACCCAGTCCGAAGTTTTTCCTCGCGTAGTACAGGGCTTCGGCGAAATTACTATTCTGCGCGGCGTGGTAGGCATATGCCTTATAGATGGGGGAGTGTTGCCACTCCCGAATCCGGTAAGTGTCGGCTAGTTTGTACGCCTCGTTCAACTTTCCCAATCTCGCCCACATCGTAGCCAGTTGCAACGCTACTTGATGCCGCTGCGACTGGCCCACATCCGACGGCAGTGCCCCAAGCAAGTCAGCGGCGCTGGACGTAGCTCGTTCCGCAAGAGGATAATGGTTTAGCGCGGCCAAGCTCATAGCCGCGATTGCGATATAACGGAATAGCTCAGGGCGAGTACCCGACGACCAAACGAGGCTAGCGGAATAGGGAAGGTTCTCCACCCCATCTAGAACCATCTCGATCTCGTCCACGAGTTGTTCCTCCGCGCCGTGTTGCCGTAGTCGCATCGCCAATTCCGCGGCGTCATCGCGCCGCGTAGCGAACCTATCGGCGAGCCACGCGAAGTCGGCACCGAGGATTTGCTCTGTCTCATGGTCTAAACCGAGCCAATGATGTGCTGAGACTAAAATACGCTCCGCGTCTAAGTAGTCCCACTCCTTCTCTGCCTGGAAGTAGTCAACGATGCCGTCCAACGCCTCCCGAACTTCCGGGCGCAACCGCCGCCCCGTCTGCGTCGCGGCCGCCTCGTCACCTGTGCTCTCCACTTCCCCCGTAGGCACCGGCGCGTGCTCCGTCGTGGGGTGCGCATTTTTGTCGGGTTCGGGTATTGGGTTCATAGACACTTCCTGAGGCAGTTTCGTCGAAGCGTCACTGCCCGTATTGATCGGCACGGTCCGCATAGGAGTCGCCATAATGTCTTTACCGCAAAGGAGTCACCATTCGATCCCAGCGTTTTTATTGCCTGCCAACATGTGTCGGGACGTCATGTATCCGCCAGTGCGACGACAGTGGCTTCTTCAAAGGCAATTCCGGCCTCGGCCAACTCCCTTATTGCCCATCCCACCGCGCGACTCCGACTCATCTCCCAGTAGTAGGCGTCGTTGTCGTCGGGGCGTAGCTCTATCGCGCGAACATCCGCGAACACTTCCAACGCCTCTCTCGCGAAGCCCATTCGCGCCAGCGGCTGGATCAGTAGCGGCAACACGCGTCGTCTGCCGTAAGGCTCTTCCTTCGCCTGTTTCCAGATCAGAGCCAGCAACGCGAAGGCCTCTATCACGCGCCCTGCCTCGCCCACTTCTCTGGCAATGAGGATTATCGGCTCCTGATTGCCCAGACGCGCGAACCATTCCAGAATCCCCTCCCTGGAAGAAGAGTTTCCCAGGGCATATCGAATTGCATCGCCGAGTCGTCCGTTTCGTGCGCAATACCGCGCGAATGCCAGATGGATCGGGGCCATTTGAAAACTAGCGAATCCAGCGCGTTCGGCTATCCCGACTGCCGCGTCGAATCGCCCTACCGCCGCGGATGTGGTCGCGACCAGCATCGCAAGCTCCCCGCGTCGCACCCCCATTTCAGACGGGAGTGTGGCGAGCCACTTTGCCGCGATCGCGGCCACCGGTTCCGCTCTGTCATAGAGAGCGATACTAATCAAGCTTTCAGCCACTTTGCACCACAAATACACCACCAACAGATCAAACTTTCCTTCCTCACCGACTGCGAAATCGTCCGGTGCCACTTGCTCCCCGCGCAAAACCTGCTCAATATTCATCCGCGAGCTATTCTTTAACCCATTATCGGACAAGTGATCCAGAATGGAGCCGATCTCGTCGTAAGGCTCGATCATCCGCGCCGCGCGCTCGTAGTGGAAGTCGCCGACCACATGCCGCGCTTCGCCGTCCAATGTGAGCGAGCGGAAGGCGTAAAGCATGATCCGCGCTATACTCTCAACGTCGTCATGGTCGGCATCGTCCTCGACATAACATGCGTGGTAGTTTGACTTGTAGAAGCTAGATAAACCGTCGAGTTCCTCCCGAACTTCCGAGCGCAACCGCCGCCCCGTCTCGATCACGCCACCGCCCTCCGTTCGCCCCGAAGGGGATAGCACAGATTCCGTCGTGGGGAGCCGCTTCTCGCTTGCGAATTCATGAGTTGAGTTCAAAGAGTACCTCCCGAAGTGGTTCTGCCGTGGCACTTCTGTTCACTATATCGGCTTAGTAGCCCGTGGCAGTTTTTCGCGCTTCAAAGCCTACATTGAGGCGCGAGTGGTTCCCCCGAACTAGAAGCATCGAAAATATCCCGGCGAATACCCGATTTTCAAAACACGGTCGGGCTGGTATGATGGTTCTTGCCATGATCGCTAGCACGAACCTTTTTTTATCCGCCAACTCCGGCTGTTACTTGCGACAGCGTGGCAATAAGAAGCGTTTCATCGGGTGCTTACCTGCCTTTTTAAATCTCGCACTCTCCGTGATGCTATCGCTCGCGATGTGTCACCACGGCTTCTGCGCCGGTAGGAAAATAGTTCCCTCGAAGAAGACGGTCAAGACCAAATGTCAGCATGTGTTCGGAAAAAGCCTGGTCGGGACAAAGTCCGGGGTCGTTAGAATTATCCCTCCCGCCAACCTGGGCGCGTCCCGAATAAAGGGGGGAAGCATAACCGACTGCATCGCATACCTCTACTCGCTGGATGACATACTGGCGGACCCGGATATTGTGGCCATCGTCGTCGGGAAGCCTACGCAGAGTTTCGTCGCCCGCGACCATTTCGTCACGTGGCTGGAGCAAGAGCCGCCCGACCCCGGCCCGAACATGTACCCCGAACGTCAATGGGCGGAAGGCAACCTCGTCGTCAGTCGCGTGCTCTGGTCCGGCTCGGCTGGCATCACCGCCGGGAGCACAATCCGGTTCTCGGAAGGTGTCGGCCTCCTACAGTACGGGGCGTCGGGCTGGTACAAGACGCGCATCGGGGACTGCGCGGAGCTAAGGAAACGATCCGAGTACGTCCTGATCCTGGGCGGGAAACAGAACGGCGCGTATGAGCTGGTCAACTCCAATCTAGGACGATTTAACACGGACGGCACCGACACCGAGGACGAGGTGGGGGGCGGATTTCGTGGGACCTCAATCACCATCAAACAGTCACTCCGGGAGGAGTTGACGGCGGCATACGGGGTCAGGTTCGCGGTGCCGACCACGGCCGCGCCGGGAATCACCGGCTCACCGCGACGCCGGACGGCGCGGGGTTCACGCTGACCGTGGGCGGCACCGACTCCAAGAGCGGCACGGTGATTCAGTTCGGGGGCACAGATCGCGCAGAGAGCAGGCGTTGGATCAGTGGGAGGGGGCAATGAATTGTTCCTGTTCGCGGCTCGCGAACGGGAACAATTCATTGCCCCCTCTCTCCAGGAACAACTCACCGCTCGACCACAAACCGGATCGCTCGACACCCGCCGCATGAACCCCGAGCGCCCCCCCCGATAAGAGCGCATCTCCCCGCGCCTGCCCGCGACCCGTTAATTTGACCGACAACTCCCTAACCGGTACAATCGCATCGCAACCCCTATGATTCCTCTGATCCCACTCCTACTCGCCCTTATCGCGCCCGCCCCCGTTCCACCAACCCCGTCACCCGTGGCAAATAGCGCGGAGACACCCCGCTACGCCGACATCGTGTCCGCGCTCTCCCGACTCAAACGCCGATTCCCGCGCCTCGTTCACGAATCCACCCTCGGAACCACCGCCCAGGGCCGCCCGATCCTGCTCATCCGCCTCGCCGACGATGATGCCGCGCCGTCAGGTAATCGCATTTCCGACGATTCCGCCGTTCGAGCCGATAAGCCCGGCGTGCTACTGGTCGGCGGCATCCATCCGCGCGAGCAACAGCCGCCGCTCTGCCTCCTCTGGCTGGCGGACTACCTATGTGCGCACTATGGGAAGGACGAACAAGCGACACGACTGCTCCGCGAGCGGCAGGTCTATATCGTCCCGGTGCTGAATGTGGACGGCAAATTGTACGACGAAACCGCGAGGCCGGGGCGCGACTGGCGCAAGAACCGCCACGATAACGGGGACGGCACCGTGGGCGTTGATCTGAACCGCAACTTCCCGGTGCGCTGGGGCGGCTTCCGCGACGTGGACGCACTCTGGCGCGATACAACCGCGAACGACGCGGGCAACATCTACGAAGGACCCACGCCGCTCTCCGAGCCGGAATCCGCCGCGCTCGCCACATTCCTGCGGGATCACGCGCGGGAGTTGCGCCTCTTCGTGGATGTACATAGCCCGCTCCGCAGGGTGCTGACGCCGGTATACCTCTTCGGCACCGATGCGGCCCGGTACAAGACGCTGACGGATGGGGTGCGCGCCCGGCAGACCGACCACCCGTACCCCGCGAACGAGACCCATAGCGACGCCGACCCGAAGCCGGGTTCGCGCCCCGGCAACACGGGCTTGTCGTATACCTACGCCTATTACGTCGCGGGCGTGTACGGCATGAACATCGAAATCGGTCTGAACGGCAATTTTGGGGACGGGCCGGATACTGGCGGCGGCGACGCGTTGCTCCGCAAGCACTACCCGAGCCGACGGGCCATCCGCGCCGAATACGACGCCAACTTGCGCGATCCGCTCCTGTTCCTGCTCGATACGGCGGGGGATCTGCCGCGTGTCCGCTCCGGCTACGCGGTCGTCGCGCGTAACAAGGTGAAAGGCGTCGCGGCACCGGGCGAAACGGTCTCGCTGCGGCCCGAACTCGCGTCCGGCTCTCTGGCGACCTGGGCGGTGCTGACGAGCGACTCGCCGGACGTCGTCGTGCAAAGCGAGACGCGGCGGATGCCCTGCAAAGGGGACGGCTTCACGCTCGCGATCAGCCCGACCGCCAAGCCGGGCACGGTCGCGTCGCTCCGCCTCACAGTCTGGGACAACGACCGGCACCGCGCGGAGTGTACGATCCTCCTGCCTGTCGGCAGCCCGCGCCCGACACCCTGAGTATGCGCCCTGATATAATGCCGCCATGATTGTAGTCACCGGCGGGGCGGGTTTCATCGGTTCGGCGATGGTCTGGAAACTGAACGAACACGGCGTGGACGATATTCTGGTCGTGGACGATCTGGGCACCGACGACAAGTGGAAGAACCTGGTGCCGCGCCGCTACCGCGACTACGAGCACAAAGACTCGTTCATCGCGCGGGTGCGGGCGAACACACTAAAGGACGTCACCGGCATCATCCACATGGGTGCCTGCTCCGCGACCACGGAGCGCGACGCCGACTACCTGATGGCGAATAACTTCCACTACACCCGCGACCTCGCGGAGTGGGCGACGAACCGCGGCGTCCGCTTCCTGTATGCCTCTTCCGGCTCGACATACGGCGACGGCGAGAACGGATTCAGCGACGCCGATGCCGTCACTTCGACCCTGCGCCCGCGCCACATGTACGGTTACTCGAAACTGCTCTTTGATCTGCACGCGCTACGCACCGGGATTTCAGAGCGGACGGCGGGTCTGCGCTTCTTTAACGTTTTCGGGCCGAACGAGTACCACAAGGCGAAGATGCGCTCCGTGCCGCTGGTCGCGTTCGAGCAGATCCGCGACACGGAGGCGTTGAATCTGTTCAAATCGTACCGAGCCGACTACGCGGATGGCGAGCAGAAGCGCGACTTCATCTATGTCAAAGACTGCGTTAACGCGATGTGGTGGCTACTAAATAACCCGGAAGTGAGCGGCATATTTAACGTCGGCACCGGCACGGCGCGGACCTGGAACGCCCTCGGGAACGCGGTGTTTTCGGCGATGGATAAGACCCCCGACATCCGGTACATCGAGATGCCGGACGCCCTGCGCGGCCAGTACCAATATTTCACCGAGGCCCCGATGGACAAGCTCCGCGCGACGGGCTGCCCCCTTCCCGCCTACACGCTGGAGTCCGCCGTCGCTGATTACGTGCAAGGGTACCTGTTACAGGGCCTTCGATGTATGTGAGCGGCAAGGGCGTCGGTTGCGAGGAAGCGGATGACGCGGAGGCGGTGGGGGTAACGTGCGCTCAGTATGCCCCGGGTTCGTCTCCCATTTCGGTGCTCCGGGAACGACTCGCCGCGAACGCCCGCGTCGCCTCGCTCCCGCCGGACGCGCACCTTCAAGCAGGACTCGAACTACGCCGCCCGGATGAAGGTTACTGCTGGGATGGTTTGAAGCGCGGGGGCGATCCGAAGCGTCCGTCCCTGCTCCTCCAGATCACGCTAACGGGTACGGGGTGTTGGGTCGGGCCGGACGGCTCCGCTGTT
>JAYUUO010000080.1:0-14819 GCA_043754515.1 Armatimonadota bacterium | reverse complement strand
GAACCGTCGGCACTGGCATTACTCATCCCCGCGCTACCGGTGGTCTTCCTAGTGTTGCGTCGTCGCCCCGTGCGCTGAACCGGGATCAGACCCGCACTCCCTCCTGAGAGATCCTATATGCCACGGGCTTTCCGAACCGCTCCACGAGCGGCGTGAGGGTGTAGGCTACCGCCATCCCGCTCGCTGTGATCGCCAGCGGCGCAACAAACACGGGTATCAATGTTGTTATTATAAAAGGCAGGAGCACCGGATGGTGCGCACCTGGCACCTGTTGCGACGACGCCAAAGCTAGCGTAAATCCTACGAGTAGGCCACAAAGAACGAGCATTACGACGCCCATGAAGCACAGTTGTCGCAAGGCATGCGCATAGATGGCGCGGCGGAAGTCGGTTACGGTATGGCGAAAGCGCACCACGAGGTGCACGGGCGCGAGTTCGGGGTTCGACCACGCCTGCGCAGGAGACGTGGCCGCTACATCGGTGGCATCATGAAGCCACGGGACTGGCAGGGGCGCGGGGGCTGGTTCGGTTGTCATGCGGTTAAACAAGGGCGTCGTGGCGAGACGGGCAACTCAGGCGGACACCGGAAGCCTGTGCGCGGCCTGCAACAGAGCGAGTTCGAACGCGTCAGGCGTCATGATATGAATTTTCCCATGCGTTCCGTGTAGGTTGATCAAACGCTGATTCTGAAGTGACTAAATATAAAAGTTAATAAATAATATTTAATAAGATTTGATGATGCAAAAAATATGTGTAATCAAACAAAACGTTGAACAATTTATTTTGCTGATTGTTCAACGTTTAGTGCATCAGCAACGAACCATCGTCCGGTCCCGCCCATGCCGGTCGAGATGATACGCTGTTCGCTCTTGAGTGTGGTAAGCAAGTATTGTACCTGTCTCGTGGAAAGTCCAGGTAACACCTGTCCCAATTCTTTCAGCCGACTCCCGAACTGGTTATTCGCCACAATGTGCTTGAGAAGAAGTGACTTATTGGTATCTTTATCTAAACCTACTTTTCTTGTATACGTGCCTTTTTGTTCCAGAAAGTCATAGAAACGTCGCGACAGAATATAGCGCCCGTGACCCGCTGGTTCAATGATGCCGCGCCCGATATCGCCCGCCGCCAGTGCGTCAACTTGGAAGCGCGTGCCGCAAATGGTGGAACAATTTCAAACCACCGCGCGACCATGATTACGGTGATCGCACCTTATTCTCCCGCGACCCGGCGAGTAATCTGCTAGAAATATATGCCGAAATATAGAAATGTACCCAAGTGAACATAAAAATGTTGGAACTTCATACCGCTGACCTCAACACCCTGCGTCACTTTTACGGCGAAGTTCTCGGCTTGCCGACGGAAATGGATGACGCCGGTGGTTTTATCACCGTGACCGCTGGCGCGTCGGTACTACGATATCGTGCGTCGCCTGGGTTCTCAGGGGTCTATCACTACGCCTTCAACATCCCGGAGAATCGTTTGAACGCGGCGAAACAGTTCCTCGAAACGCGGGGCGTTACGCTCCTCGCCGATTCAAGCGGTGAGGCTGTGTTTGACTTCGATTTCTGGAACGCGCACACGATCTACTTCTACGACCCGGCGGGCAACATCGCCGAGTTTATCGCACGGCACGAGTTGCCGAACGCGGCGATTAAAACCGACCTACCGTTTTCGCCAGACGAGATTCTAAATGTTTGTGAGATCGCACTGCCTACGGACGATGTTCCCACCCTGGTGGCGGAAATGCAAGACGCGACCGGAACCCCCGTGTACGGTGATCCGAGTCCAACCTTCACCGCGCTCGGGGATGCGAATGGTTTGCTTATACTCGTACCGAAGGGACGCATCTGGTTTCCCGACACTGGCATTCCCGCCGAATCGTTGGCGGTGCATGTCGTGGCGTACGACAATGACGGCAAACGGTTTGTCGTGGACAGGGAGCGGGACGCGGGACAAGGATACGGTATTTCTTTGTAGCCGCCCATACTTCGGCGAAACGGGGCAGTGAGTTCAGACGGACACCGGAAGCCGGTGGGCGGCCTGCAAAAGCGCGAGTTCGAAAGCGTCACGCGTCATGATGCCGTAGTTCGTCATAATGGTTTGCGCCGCGCCGTAATGGTAGTTCACCACCGGCTGACCCGGATCCATAGCAGGGAACGCGAGTTCCGCGCCGTCCGGATGGACAAAGCGCGTGCCGCCGGAAGGGAGGGGCCGCGCGGTGAATCCGTGTGCGCGGATAACGGAAAACAGCGCGTCGTAGTGCAACCAGTCAATAGTCGTCATCCCGATTTATCCCTTCGCCGCGGCGTTCTTGGCGTCGCGCAGTTGTCGTACTGCCGCAATATCGAAACGGCCTGTTGTCGGAATCCGAACACTACGGCGTGTTGTCCGCGTCAGATTCTGGTAATGAACATAAAGCGCGATGTCCTTCGCGGCGTCGTAGACAATAAGCGCGACCGGATAATCTTCCCGTGACCACAGCGCGTCGTCGCGCTCGTCTACGCGCGTGGTCAGGAAGTCGCCGCCGTGTGAATAGTCGGGCACGTCACTCGCCTTCATCTGTACGTAAATCAAACCCGATTCCAAACGCCCCTCGTCGTCGAAGGTGCTTATAATCATGTCGTAGCCGTAGTTGGCGAAAACGCGATTACTGGTATGTCCGGCGAGCAGAAACGCCCGTTCCGCGTGGTTGACGGACAGGTCGGCGATCACGTGTTCGCGGGTACGCCGCTTCGTCAGAAGGCTCACGCGCCTATTATACCGCGCTAGCACAAACACAACGCCCCCGACTTCCGCGGAAGTCGGGGGCATTCGGCTCTAATTTTCGGCTCCAGGAGCGACGGGCTACGCGATGGTGCTTACAAAGTCGCGCACGTCGTCGAGTTGCCCCGCCGACCCTAAAAGCACGTTGCGCGACGCGATGAACTTCGCGTATTCGGCCATGAATATCTTGCCCGGCGGGCGCAGATCGAACTCGGTCGGCTTGTCGCGGAAGAACTCGCGGTGGACGCGCGTCCAGACCAGACGCCCGTCGGTGTCAATGTTGACCTTGCAGACGCCGAGCTTGGCGGCGGGGAGGTACTGATTCGCATCCACCCCCTTCGCGCCTTTAATGTCGCCGCCCGCCGCGTTAATACGCGCGACTTCCTCTTGCGGGACGCTGGACGAGCCGTGCATCACGAGTGGCACGCCGGGGAGCAGATCCTGGATCGCCTTTACCCGGTCGAAGTGGATCCCCTGCCCGCCCGCGAACTTGTACGCGCCGTGCGAGGTGCCGATGGCGCACGCGAGCGAGTCACAACCGCTCTGCGCGACGAAATCTTTAGCCTCAATGGGGTCGGTCAGGTTCGCGTTCTTCTCGTCCACCTTGATGTCTTCCTCGACGCCGCCGAGCATGCCAAGTTCGGCCTCGACCGAGATGCCCTTCGCGTGCGCGGCGGTCACGACGCGCTTCGTCGCGGCGACGTTCTCGGCGAACGGGTCGTGGGACGCGTCAATCATCACCGACGAGTAGAAGCCCGATTCGATGCACTCGTAGCAGGTCTGCTCATCGCCGTGGTCGAGATGCACCGCGAACACCGCGTCCGGGAAAATGTCGGCGGCGGCGCGGATCATCGCTTCCAGCATCCGCTTGTCGGTGTAGCTGCGGGCACCTTTGGAAATCTGGATAATAAACGGGGCTTTGCTGTCAATACAGCCCCGGAAAAGTCCCATGATCTGCTCGGAGTTGTTGATATTGTAGGCTCCGAGGGCATATTTGCCGTAGGCATGGGCGAACAGTTTTTTTGTCGGGACAATCATCGGTGTGGTCGTACGCTCCTGAGGTAAATGCGTGTTGAAAAACGTTTCAATCGTTCGTAGTGTAACCGCCGTGCTTGCCACTTGTCAAGGCGAAACGTTCGCGCCGCGCCCGCCGCCGTCCGGGCGTGGCGTCCCGAACATCACCGCTTTTTTTGCCTCACCTCCCAAAAGCCGCCAGCGACCACGCCGAAATGCTTCCCGGATACCGTGACTGTCTGGCTATAGGCGTATCGGAAGCCGTCCGTCACCATCGGCGTTCCCGCCGCGAGCGAGACTTGTTCTCCCTGCCCCGTGAACGGAGCGCGCGGATTTCGCCATCGCCCCTTCGCGTCCGTCACGCCCGTCGCATCAAGGTAGCGGAACTTGGGCGCGGGGATGGAATCGAGTGGTTGCGGTTGGGGCAGTTCGCCCCGGCTCGGTGACAGTTTGAACGCCCAGGTCAGCGCGTACGCATCCCGCGTAAACAGAGTGACGCCGGGTTTGCGCCGCCCTGTTCGTGAATCCGTCACCTGATACACGAAGCCGCCCTGCCGCTTCGGCGCGGCTCGGCGGGTGACCCGGAGGTCGGTGCGCAAGAGCAGGCCGACCGCCCGAGCCTTGCCGCCGTCCCCGTCCGCCACTACTACATATGCCCCGGTTCCGGTCAGGGAGAGCGGCACGACCTGTGTGAAAGAGTCGTCCGATTCGGGGTGCATTGTAGCGGTGACGACGAGGGCGGGGCGTGTCGCCTGGATCAGGGCGCGTAAGTCGGCTTCCATATCTCCCGCATCGTCGCGCGGGTGCAATCCGTATGGGTCTTCCGCCCCGGCACCGTACGCGTGCCGCTCCGCCCGCAAGAGCGCGAGCGGGTCTACAGGGAAGACCCGCAGCCGGATTTGGCGGACCGAGCTGCCCGTGAGCGTTATTCGCGCGGGGCGTGAAACCGGCACTTCCAGCTCCCCCGATATAAAGATCGTCGGGGCGGCTGTCGCGCCGCCGACCTGGCGTGCCTGGACGGGCGACCCGGTCCGGAGGATGGTTACGAAGAGCAACGCGATCAGTACCCTTCGTGTTCTCGTTTCCAAATATCTTAGAGTCATTCTTGGTCGCCTGCCTGTACTATCGTTCCTGCCGTGTATTCTATCCGCTTAAAATGCCAACATCCTGCCGCCTGGCTCGGTGCTTTGACAGCGGGATTCGGGCGCGGTACACTGACCGTTATTCCGTCCCGCGCCGGTAGCGGATTCCGAACCGGCGACGTTCTCGCGTAGCCCGTCCCGTGCATCGGGCGCGGGCTTTTGTGTGTCTATGTCGCCGCGTGTTCCGCTACCCGCGCTCTATACTTTTGGAAAGACGAAGCAAACCATGTTCGAGGGATTAGCCGAAAAACTTCAGGAAGCGTTCAAGAAACTGCGCGGCGACCGGAAACTGACCGAAGCCGACGTGGATGTCGCGTTGCGGGAGGTGCGCATCGCCCTGCTCGAAGCCGACGTCAACTTCCGCGTGGTCAAAGAGTTCATCGCCCGCGTTAAAGAACAGGCGATCGGCGGCCACGTACTCGAAGGGCTGAACCCGGGGCACCAGGTGGTCAAGATCGTCCACGAGGAGATGGTCAAACTCCTCGCCGGGGCGGACGCGACGGGGGGCACGCCGGTGGTAACCGCCACCGGGTTACAGGACAAGAACCAGCCGTCCGCGCTCGTGCTCGCGCCGAAGGGCCTTTCCGTGATCATGCTCTGCGGGTTGCAGGGCGCGGGCAAGACCACGCTCGCGGCGAAGATGGCTGGATTCCTGCGCAAGCAAGGCAAGCAAGTCGTGCTCGCCGCGTGCGACGTCCAGCGGCCGGCCGCCATCAAGCAGCTACAGATCGTCGGCGAGCAGGTCAAGGCACCGGTGTTCACGATCCCCGGTTCGACCGACCCGGTGCGGATCGCGACCGATGCGAAGGCGTGGGCACTGGAGAAGAAAGCGGATGTGCTGATCCTGGACACGGCCGGGCGTCTGCACATTGATGAGACGCTGATGGATGAGTTGAAGGCGATCCGGGCGGCGACAAATCCGACCGAGACGCTACTCGTGTTGGACGCGATGACGGGGCAGGACGCGGTGAATGTCGCCAAGGAGTTCGACGGCGCGCTCGATGTCGGCGGCTTCGTGATGACGAAAATGGATGGAGACACGCGCGGCGGCGCGGCGATCTCGATCCGCTCCGTGGTCGGCAAGCCGATCAAGTTCATCGGCGTCGGCGAAAAACTCGAAGCCCTGGAGCCGTTCTACCCCGACCGCGCCGCGTCGCGGATTCTGGGCATGGGCGACGTGATGTCGCTGATCGAGAAGGCGGAGTCCGCCTTCGACGAGAAGCAAGCGGCGCAGATGGAAAAAAAGTTGATGCAGGGCAAGTTCGACTTCGAGGACTTCCTGGCGCAGATGCAACAGATGCGCAAGCTCGGCCCGATCCAGGAACTGCTCAAGATGATCCCCGGCGTGGGTTCCGCGATGAAAGACGTTGACTTCTCGGAGGGCGAGAGAGAGATGGCGCGGTTCGAGGCGATTGTCAAGTCCATGACGAAAGAAGAGCGCAGACGCCCCGAACTTATCAATGGTTCGCGGCGCAAGCGGATCGCGGGCGGGGCGTCGGTACCTGTCTCTGAGGTGAACGAGGCACTGAAGAAGTTCGACGACATGCGTCAGATGATGCAGGGGTTAGCGAACGGCCAAATGCCCGGCATGCCCGGTGGTATGCCGCCGATACCAGGGATGAAACCGCCGCAGCGCGGCATCCCCGGTGCCCCGCGCCTCCCCGGAAGCGGCGCGATCGTGAAGCGCAAAAGCAACACGGGTGGCGGGAGTGGGAGTCAGGGTGGTGGCGGGAATCCGGGGGGCGGGCCGAGGTTCGGCGGGTTCCCATTCGGACGCGGATAAAAAACGCGGCGTTACGTGCGGCTAAACGCCGAACGGTGCGGTACAATGCGCGGGTCAATTCGCCGGAAGGCGTCATTGCACTCGACTAGACAGAAGCGGAGTCGCGTCACCCCCGAAAAGTCGGCGGAACAGATACGTGACAACAGCGGAAAAACCAGGAGCAGGTAACAATAATGTCGGTAAAGATTCGACTGCGCCGTGACGGCGCGAAAAAGCGACCATTCTACCATGTGGTCGCCGCCGATTCGCGTCGGTCACGCGACGGTCGCTATATTGAGGAACTGGGATACTACAACCCGATCGTCGCCGCTGGCGTGGAATCCATCGTGGTACTCAAGGAAGACCGCGTTCGCTACTGGCTGAGCGTCGGCGCGCAACCGAGCGACACGGCCGCCGCCCTCCTGAAGAGCAAGGGACTGATGGCGCGTAGCCTGCCCCGCCCGGTGAAGGAAGTGCCGGTGAGTAAGGAAGCCGCGCCTGCTACGGCCGCGGCGACTCCGACCGAACCGGTCGCGGTCGTCGCGGACGCTACCCCGGAAGTGGTAACGGACGCCGTCGCGGAGCCGGTTGTAAACACCGCCGCCGAAACATCGGACGTTGTTACGAACACCGCCGAGACGCCGGAAGTCGTCGCGGATACCACGACCGAGACAACGCAAGCCGCGACGCCCGAAGTAGTCGCCGCGTAGAACGATCGGGCAACGCTCCTTGCTCCCGTCATGCTAACGGCATCCCGCGTCGGCCAGGGTTGGTTACTGCGGAATGCCGGTGGTGTCGCGGCATAAGTAGGGGATGTGCCAGCGTCGTGGTCCAAGGGCGACGAGGCGCGTTTCACCGCCGACTCCCATTACCGCGTTCGCTGTAAACCTAGGCAGTTCGGTCACGGGTGATCTCGTCGGAACAAAACAGCACCAGGAGTCAGCGCGAAATTGAAGAATCTGATTGAGTACATAGTTCAGAAGCTGGTTGATGAGCCGGAACGGGTAACGGTAATCGAAATCCCCTCCGACGACGCGACCACTTACGAAATACGGGTCGCGCCGGAGGATCTGGGCAAGGTGATCGGAAAGCAGGGGCGCAACGCGAACGCTTTGCGCACGATCGCGAAGATCGCCCTGGACAAAAACAAGAAAAAGGTGTTCGTCGAGATCGTCGCGTGACCCGGCCAGTTCGCGAGTGACCAACACGCGGTTTCGGTCAGGAAGTAAACGATGATAGATGATGCGCGTGAGGGCAACGCCTCAGGCCCCGACAATATCCCCGGCGCGGGTGCGCGCGCGTCCGAACCCGTGCTACCGGCCGACCCCCTGATCCTGGTCGGGGAGATAACGGCGGCGTTCGGGATACGGGGCGAGATCAAGATGCTTCCGCTGATGGACGAGCCGAAGTGCCTGCTGAAACTGCCTTCCGTGCTGTTCCGCTGGCAGGACCGCGCGGAAAAATCCGAGGCGATAGAACGTCGCATCAAGATTGCGTCCCTGCGTCGGCACCAGGGCGCGGCGTTGCTCACGCTCGAAGGGATGACCGACCGGAACGAGGCGGAGACGTTCCCCGGCGCGCAATTGTTCGTCCGCCGGAGCGAGCTACCCGCGCTCGGCGAGGATACGTTCTACGAGGCGGATCTGGTCGGGCTGTCGGTGGTCTCCGAAAGCGGCAAAAGCCTCGGAACGATCCTGCGCGTGCATTTCATCCCGAACGCGAACGACGTGTATGAAACCGAAGTGGCCATGATCCCCGTGATCGGCTCGGTGATAATCCGGGTTGACGTGGCGGCGGGGCAGGTGCTCGTGCGAGACATACCGGGATTGCGGAAAGACGAGTCATGACGTGCGGGTAGACATCGTGACTGTGTTCCCGGACATGGTGCGAAACGCGGCGGCGGCGTCCATCCTGGGCCGGGCGCAGACTACGGGCAGTCTCGATCTGCGGGTGCATGACCTACGCGACCATTCGGGCAACAAGCACCGCTCGACCGACGACGCGCCGTTCGGGGGCGGGGCGGGGATGGTGATGCTTCCCGGCCCGCTCTTCGCGTGTGTCGAGCATCTGACGGAGGGCGAGGTCGGCATCCCGGTCCTGTATCCCGCGCCGGACGGGGAGCCGTTCACGCAGACCATCGCGCGCGAACTGTCAAGGGAACAGCGTATTGTGATCTTGTGCGGGCACTACGAGGGCGTTGACGAGCGGGTGCGGCAGGTTCTGGTGACGCGGGAGTTGTCTCTCGGCGATTACGTGCTGACGGGCGGGGAACTGCCCGCGCTCGTGATACTGGACGCGGTGACGCGGCTTTTGCCGGATGTGCTCGGGAACGCCGAGTCGGTGCACGAGGAGTCGTTCGGGACGGGCGAGGTCGGCGCGGAGTCGCTCCTCGAATACCCGCACTACACGCGGCCCGCCGAGTTTCGCGGATTGCGCGTGCCGGATACTTTGCAGGGAGGGCACCACGCGAATATTACGAAGTGGCGGCGGACACAATCGCTTGTGCGGACGCGTTCGCGCCGCCCCGACCTGTGGGAAAAGTTTTTGCCGCTGTCTAAGGCCGACCAGAAGTTGCTGGACGCCTACGACGCGGAGCGAAGTTCGGGCGAGTAATCGTCCGGCAGTGCGGCGGTCTTCGGATCGTCGTGGTGTCAGAACCCGTGTCCGGGTGGGGTGTCGCCCCGCCATGTGACCGCCAGGGGACGCGCCGAAATCATGACAAAGTAGGAGCAACCGTTTAAGTGGCTATTAACAGAAGTATCATAGATGAGATCGAGGCGGCGCAGAAAAAGGCGACTACCCCGCAATTCCGTGGCGGCGACACGATCCGTGTCCACGCCAAAGTTATAGAAGGTGCTAAAGAGCGCGTCCAGATCTTCGAGGGCATTTGTATCACCCGGCACGGTGAGGGCGTCCGCGACTCGTTCATGGTGCGTAAAGTCACCAACGGCGTCGGGGTCGAGCGCACATTCCTGATCCACTCGCCGCGCCTCGACCGGGTGGAAGTATTGCGCCGCGGCATGGTCCGCCGCGCGAAACTGTTCTACCTGCGCGAGCGCGTCGGCAAGTCGGCGCGTATCAAGGAAGATCGGAACGGCCGCTTCTCGCGGATGCCGACCGATCAGGCGACCGGCAAGTAACTACCTTTAACTACCATGGGGGTGCGGACTCAACCGCGCCCCCTTTCCCAGTCTCCGATTCCTGAAACATTCGCCCCCGATTCGCCGTATTTGGAATCGTGGATCATATTTCGTGGACTCGGGGCGGGCGGTAGCGTGAACGACATAACGGAGCGGATCGCGTCCGCGTCGCCCACGCATATCGTACTCGCTCTCGTTCTGCTGACACTGCTTCGCGCCCTGCTTTCGACGACGAAGGTTCGCTTCTTCCGTGCCTGCGCCGAGGTGTGCGACTCCGCCATTATCGCGATAACGCTAGTCTTCCTGATCGTTCGCCCGTTCCTGATGCAGTCGTTCTTCATCCCGTCCGGCTCAATGCACCCGACCCTGTGGGAAGATGACCATATCCTGGTCAACAAATGGGTGTACCGCGCTCACGCGCCGGAGCGGGGCGATATCGTCGTGTTCCGCTCGCCGAAGTTGGCATCGAACGACGAGACGGATTTCATCAAGCGCGTCGTCGGGCTTCCGGGCGACACGATCGAGGTGCGCGAAGGGTTCGTGGTGGTCGGCGCGGGGGACCAGGCGACGATGTACACGCGCGACGCCCTTTATTCTTACCTGTGCGCGGCGGGGTGCCCGGTTAGCGGCACCGACTCCATCCCCGCGCCGCAACTACGTTTGACCACGGACGGGCTGTGGTTGGGCGACCGACGCGTTTCCCCGGAGCAGTTCGCGGTGTTGGTGGATCGTGAGGGGGAGCCGGTAGTTATACAGCCGGGTCGTGTTCTGCGCAACAATGCGGTGCTAACCGAATCCTACGTCGCCGAAGACCCCCAATACTACATGAATCCCGTGGTGGTGCCGCCCGGCGAGCTGTTCGTGCTCGGTGACAACCGCAACGATTCGCGGGACAGTCATGTCTGGGGCACGTTCCCGGCGGGGCGCGTGATCGGACGCGCCGATGTCGTGTTCTGGCCCCCGACCCACCTCAAGAAGATCACGCCTTAGTGCCGGGCCGGTCTGATCGGGTCGCTCGGCTGGTCAGAACTTCCCGCGCGAACAAGCCACGGGCGAGTGTCATAAAATCGGTAATAAATAATCGTTCTTAAAGAAATGAGTATTCCATGCAGAAAGTGAATGGCATCGGTGGCCTGTTTTTCAGGTCACAAAACCCGGATGCGCTGGGCAAATGGTACCAAGACAACCTTGGCATCAGCGCAATGAGCAATAACGAAGTGTGGCAACAAACAGAAGGCACGACGGTTTTCGCGCCATTCGACGCGAAGACCGATTACTTCGGTCAACAGACCCAGCAGTTTATGGTGAATTACCGCGTTGATGACCTGGACGCCATGCTTGTACAACTTGCTAACAACAACGCCAAGATTGACGACGAACGCATGAACGATGAGAATGGAAAGTTTGCCTGGGTCTACGATCCCGAGGGCAACAAGATCGAGCTATGGGAGCCGACGAGATAAGGACGTGGAGAAGGCGGGTTTCGACCCGCGCTCCTTGACTAAGCATGGGGATACCGGTATGAGGACGATACCGGTATGATAGCGGAGTGAACATCGTCCTTCTGCTTCTCTGCGTCCTGCTTCTCTTCTATATCATGTGTGAGGGGTTCGAGACGTTGGTGTTGCCGCGCCGCATCGAACGGCCGCTGCGCGGAACCCTCGTCTTTTACAAGACCCTGTGGCACGCGTACCGCTCTCTCGCTCGCATCCTTCCGCCCGCCGCCCGCGACAATTTCCTGGCAACCTTCGGACCATTCTCCCTGCTGGCTTTGCTCATCGTCTGGGCTTCGGGGATGATACTCGCCTTCGCCGGCATCGGCTGGAGCCTTCATCTGCCGATCCATTCTCCGGAATCGGTGCCCGGCTTCGTCACGTACCTGTATCTTTCCGCGACGACGTTTATCACGCTCGGCTTCGGCGACGTGTCCCCGTTATCCACGGCGGGGCGGTTTCTGTCGGATGCGGAGGCGGGCGTCGGGTTCGGGTTCCTCGCGATTGTTATCGGCTACCTGCCCGTGCTGTACGGCGCGTTCGCGCGGCGCGAGGTGCTGATCGCGTTGCTCGACTCACGCGCGTCCTCGCCGCCGTCCGCCGGGGAACTGCTACGCCGGTACGCCGGGTGCATGTCGTGCGGCGACATAACGGACCTGCCCGAGTTTCTGCGCGACTGGGAGAAATGGTGCGCGGAGCTGCTCGAATCGCATCTTTCGTACCCGGTGCTCATGTTCTACCGCTCGCAACACGACCGGCAGTCGTGGCTATCGGCACTGACAACGATTCTGGACACCTGCGCGTTCATCATCTCGTCGCTCCCGCAAGGCCCGGTCTGGCAGGCGCGGCTGACGTTCGCGATGGCGCGGCACGCGGCGGTTGACCTGATGCTGGTCTTCGGGGTGGAGCCGAGCCGCCCCCCGGTAGATCGCCTCCCGCCCGAAGGTCTGGCAATTCTACATAAACTGATCACCGACGCCGGAACCGCGTTCAACGAGAACGAGGAGGCTGTAGTACGTTTGACGGAGTTGCGCACCCTGTACGAGCCGTACGTGACATTCCTATCGAACCGCCTGGCGCAGCCGCTCCCGGACTGGCTCCCGAACGATGACCTGCCGGACAACTGGCAGACATCGGTCTGGGACCGGGAAGATCATTTCTTCGAGACCCGCCCGCGCCGCCGAACAGGTGCCGCAAAGCCGGGTTCCCCCTAACGGAGCGTCAGGGTCATTACGATCACCCGGCCCGCGTTGGGGCCGCGCGGCGGTCGCGAGACAATGACGCGCACCGGCACGCCGTCACCGGGGCGCGGAATCTGGTCGGCCATGTAATTTCCGTTCTTCTGATAGGTGCCGCCCGGCGCGACGCGCTCGTAGTAGGCGCAGACCGTTTTGTAGTCTTGATCGGGGGGCGGCAACAGGATAACGGCTGGATAAGCCAGCCGGTAGCGCGGGTCCCCCTGCCGCGCCGTCCGCCCGACGAATGCCGCGTACTTTCCTTGCAGGGATGCGCCCGGATACCAAAGATCGCCGAGGAGCGGCTTCAGTTCGCGGGTTGCGTCCGCGACCTCGGCGGGCGTCAGGTCGCGGAACCGGGCGACCGGGGCACCCGCGGGTAAACCAGGTGGCAGAACCGGTTGCGCGCGGGCGGTCGTGGGACGCGGCGCGGGCTTCGCGTTGCGCTGGAGGAGGTAGTAGGCGGTCCAGATCAGGGCGGGGAATGCGAGGAACATCAGCGCGAATACGAGCAGATTCGCCCGCTCGCTAGGCGGTATAGTCGGTTGCTCTTCGGGCGTGGCGGTCGCGCGGGGCATCTGACTCGGTGACGCGCGGGCACCCGAATCCGGCAAAATCGCGCCGCAGTAGACGCAGAACCGATCCGAGTTCTCGCGCTCTTTGTGACATACGGGGCAGACTGGTCTGGTAAGTTTGCCTCGCATGACTGTAATTTCGTCATGGCGGCGGATAATCCTGCTATTTGCTAGCGCGCAGGGATTACCGGGGGCGGCGGCGAAGTTATTCCTATGAACAATCCGTTACTTGACATTCGCATCGGCACGCTCGTGCAGGGCGGCCAGCCCGACCCCGTCTCCTATATTCGGCAGATCCTGCCGTACGGCTTCGAGAGTTTTCAACTCTTCTTCTGGCAGACTCTGGGCGGACATAAACTCGCCGAACTCGCGCCGCTCGTGGTTGAGGCGGCGGGGGAGGGCGCGATCATCAGCTCGCTCGGTGTTTTCGGCAACCCGCTCGGCGACACCGACGTTGACCGCGAAACACTCCGCGCCTGGGAAGAGGCGATAGACTGCGCCCCGCTTTACGGCGCGAAGATCGTCGCCGGATTCACAGGCCGCGTGCGCGGCAAGAGCATCCCCGACAGTATCGGCCGGTACAAAGAGGTGTGGGAACCGCTCGCGAAGCGTGCGGCGGATAAGGGCGTTCGGATCGCGTTCGAGAACTGCCCGATGGGCGGCACCTGGAGTAGCGGCGACTGGAACATCGCGCACAACCCGCTGGCGTGGGAGATGATGTTCGACGCGCTACCGCACGATAATATCGGTCTGGAATGGGAGCCTTGCCACCAGTTGACACAACTCATTGACCCCCTACCGCAGCTACGCGAGTGGCTCCCGACGGGCAAGATCTTCCACGTCCACGGCAAGGACGCCACGGTGCTTCGAGACGTGGTCGCGAAACACGGCGTTACCGGGGGGGCACCCTGGGTGTTTCACCGCACACCGGGGTTCGGCGACACGAACTGGGCGGACGTCATCAGCGACCTGCGCCGCTTCGGTTACACCGGCACGATTGACATTGAGGGCTGGCACGACCCGGTTTACAAGGGCGATCTGGAACTCACCGGGCAGGTTCACGGCATGCGCTACCTGAAAGCCTGTCGCGGCGGGGACGCGTTCGTGCCGAATCCGGAGTAGGGGGCGCGAAAAAGGGGCGGGGCGCGGTGCCCCGCCCCGCCTGATGTGACGCTTGGTTGCGAGGGTGGGGGGTGCGGCCACTTCCTTAACCGCAGATCTCAGGAGCAATTGTCTCACCAACCACGGAAGAACTCGGGAATGGACTTGATCCAATCATCGAAAGAATCGGCTAGTGGGGCAAAGCTGCCATCCTCATGATCATAGATTGTTACGGGGCATTGTTCGCAGTGTCGGGTGTCAACACATATAGAGTCACCACTACCGAGCGCCAAAAAAGGCATCATACAAGCCTCCCATAAAAGGGAACCAGTCTGGGACATCTCCGAATGGTAATCATCTATGATCCTCCCCTGGTCGAACCTTGCCTGCTCCTCAATGGTGTGATCGGTCGCGGATAGGAATTCCACCGGCAGATCAATGGTCTCCATCACTTCCAAAAACAACCAAAAACTACGACTCAAAACGTAATTAAAGCGTAACTATTCAGCCCCATTTTACACAATATATGGGGTCTGCAACTGCAGAAACACAATATGTAGATCGCCGAATCGCATTTTTGCAGTCTACCATAGTG